>JAGBNH010000072.1 GCA_017634475.1 Eubacterium sp. | reverse complement strand
CGTAAAGCATCCCAGCAGGCTTAAGAATACGCCCTTGGCAAAGACGATACCCATGTCCGCTCCGATCTTAAAGCTCATGAAGCACAGCGCCAGCAGGCCCACGATGGTAGTCACCGCACTGCTGCACATGGAGGGGATCGCCTGCCGGATCGCCTCCTTCATGGCTGCGGCATGATCCTCCGTAAGCTTCGCCGCCTGCCGATACCGGTTGGACAGGATAATGGCGTAATCCATGGAAAGCACCAGCTGCATCAGCGCCGCAATGGAATTGGTCATCTGGGACACATTCGGAAGAAAGGCATTCGTTCCCATGTTGATCACCACCGCAACCCCCACGGAGAACAGAAAGATAAAGGGTTCCAGCCAGGAATTGCTCATGGCCAGAAGCACAAGGAGCAGGATCCCCAGGGCCCCCAGCAGGATCCCCGGCGTAAGGGCGTTGTTATTCAGATTGTCATCATGCCAGTACACCTTATAGTTGCCGGCATAATCGCGTTCCAGCGCTTCGCTTATCCCTTCAAATGTGTCCGAGCCGTATTCCGCATCGGACTTCAGCACATAGAGGGTATGTCCGTCCTTGTTATAATCCACGCTGTCCGGTACCCAGGTAACGGAGGCCACTCCGGCGATCCCGGCCAGACGGTCCTTCATTTTCACCTTCTCTTCGTCTGACAGGCCGTCAAACATCACCCGCATCTGGCTCTGCTGCTTTGCCGTATCCGGAAGCTGCTCCGTCATCAGATCCTTACCCTGCTTCATCCGGGAATCATCCGGAAGATACAGAGCCATATCGGTATTGATATTGATCTTCATCATCAGGAACACACTTCCCACTGCCATGAGCAGGAAAATGGTCAGAAGCCAGATCCGCTTATTCACGAGAAAACCCGCGACCTTATTCATGTTCTTTCCTCCCCGGAGTCCGGAAGAAGCCTTCCTTCTCCCGCTCCGTTCATTTACATCTGCAAAAAAAACGGAGAGGGTCCCTTCAACCATGTTCCGATGTCAGATGCCCGTCTCCGCTATGTTCCCGTTTGTATGGTTCTATAAAAACTAGAAGTTCCTTCCGTTCCAGCCCCAGTCTCTGGTAGACCGGTATTCCACGTAGATATGGTCCCCGGGGATGCCCAGTTCCTCCGCATAGATCTCGCAGATCCTTGCGGTCATCTTCTCTGCCGCCGGTGAGTTGGAGGATCCCAGTACGTCCACGGAAACGAAGGCGCCCTTCTCCAGCTTCTCTCCCGCAAAATACAGGCAGTACTCATCTTCAATGCCGATCATGACATAGCTCTCCGGCTTTCCGATGATGGAAGCAGCCTGTCCCAGCTTCGCCTTGATGGCTTCCTTTTTCTCTTCACTCAGCTTCAGTGTGATCTTCGAATCGATAAACGGCATAGTCTTCTCCTTTCTCAGTCAGATCCCGAAACAGCTCTTATGCTTCGGAAGCATATCCCTGACGGAATGCGGCCAGGTTGATATCCACGGTCTTCGGCGGTACCTTGGACCGGATCACTTCCTCCCACTCTTCCTTCGCATAGTTCATATGGCGCGCCGCCATACCCAGGACGATCACGTTGAAGGTCCGGGTATTGCCCAGCTTCTTGGCCTCTTCCATGGCGTCGATGGCGTATACCTTATACTTCTTTGACAGGTCCTCGATGATATTCTCGGGGTATTTCGCTGCTCCGGTCACAACGGTGATGGGATCGATCCGCTGATCATTTACGATGAGGACGCCGTCCTTCTTCAGGAAATGTGCATACCGAAGAGCCTCCAGACGTTCGAAGGCGATCAGCACGTCCGCACAGCCCTCCTCAACAATGGGCTCTGCAACTGCTTCTCCGGCCTCGGTGGCATAGCGTACGTAGGTTACGACGGAACCGCCGCGCTGGGCCATACCGTGTACTTCGGAAAGCTTTACATCATAGCCTGCCTGCTCGGCAAGGCCTCCTAAGATCCGGCTGGTGAGCAGGGTTCCCTGCCCGCCTACGCCGACGATCATGATATTCATAACTGACATTTTCTTGTTCTCCTTATATTCTCTTTGTCATTCTGAGAACGAAGTTCGAAGAATCTCCCGATTATTCTCGGCAGGATCCTTCGCTCACAGGCTACGCGCACAAGTGCGCTTGCCTTGTGGCTCAGGATGACATTTCAACATCCGGGATGACATTTCAACATCCGGGATGACACTTCAACATCCGGGATGACATTTCAACATCCGGGATGACATTTTATTTTTCTACAAGCTCGATGGCTCCGAAGGGGCAGAGCTGCTGGCACAGGCCGCAGCCGTTGCACATGGTATCGTCGATCACTGCACAGCCGGTCTCCTCGTCCTTCTTGATGGCGGGGCAGCCGGGCTTCAGGCACATACCGCATTTCTTACATTTCTCGGGATCCACCTTGCATTTTCCCTTGGGCACATAGGACTTAAGCAGTGCACAGGGGGACTGAGCGATGATGACGGACAGGGTGTCCTTCTCCACCTCTTCCTTGATGACGCGCTCCATCTCCTTCAGGTCGAAGGCATCGATGACGAACACATCCTTGATGCCCATGGCCTTGCAGAGCTGTTCCAGATCGATGGCATAGGTGGTCTCCCCGTTCAGCATCTTGCCTGTGGCGGGATGGTTCTGATGACCGGTCATTCCCGTGGTGGAGTTATCCAGAATGATCACGGTACCGGTAGCCTGGTTGTAGACCATGTTCATCAGGGAATTCACGCCGGTATGCAGGAAGGTGGTATCACCGATGACTGCCACCCATTTCTTTGTATATTCCTTGCCCTTTGCCTTCTCGATGCCGTGGAGCATGGAGATGCTTCCGCCCATACAAAGGGTGGTATCCACCACGTTCAGCGGGGCAACGGCGCCAAGGGTATAGCATCCGATATCACCGGAGGCATGAAGCCCCAGCTTCTTCAGCACGGAATAGGTGCTGCGATGGGGGCAGCCGGGACAAAGGATCGGGGGACGGTTCGGCACCTGAGCGGCCGGATCGATCTCCACCTTCTGTCCCAGAAGCTTCTCCCGAAGCATATTTGCGCTGTATTCGCCCTGCAGGGTGAACAGCTCCTTGCCTTCGCAGGGGATACCCCAGGAGCGAACCTGCTCCTCGATCACCGGCTCCAGTTCCTCAACGATGATGAGGCGCTCAACCCTGGATGCGAATTCTTCAATGAGCTTCTTCGGAAGCGGATGCACGATACCCAGCTTCAGCACGCTGGCATGGGGCAGCACCTCCTTTACATATTGATAGGGAATACCGCTGGTAATGACGCCGATCTTCGTATCATCGTAGGTTACCGTATTGAGATCGATGCTGCAGGCATCCTCCGCCAGCTGCTTCTCTCTCTGTTCCACATAGATATGACGCCCCTTGGCCATACCGGGCATCATGATGTTTTTGGCAGGATTGCGGACGTATTCCTTATCCTCCGGCACGATCCGCTCCTCCAGATTCACTACACCCTGGGAATGCGCCAGACGGGTGGTGGTACGCAGGATCACCGGCGTATCATATTTCTCGGAGATCTCAAAGGCACGCCTGGTGAAAACACGGGCCTCTTCACTGTCGGAGGGCTCGATCACCGGCACATGGGCCGAACGGCCGATCATCCGGGTATCCTGCTCATTCTGGGAGCTGTACAGTCCCGGGTCATCCGCAACGATGTAAACAAGTCCTCCCAGAGCTCCGATGTAGGACGCAGTGTAAAGCGGATCCGAAGCCACATTCAGACCCACGCATTTCATGGCGCACATGGCCCTGGTCCCTACGATGGAAGCTCCCATGGCCACCTCCGCGGCCACCTTCTCATTGGGCGCCCACTCTGCGTAAACGCCCTCATACTTCACCAGATTCTCGCTCACCTCCGTGCTGGGGGTTCCCGGATACGCGGAGGAGACCTTCACTCCCGCTTCCCAGGCGCCTCTGGCGATTGCTTCGTTACCAAGCATGATTTTCTTTTCCACAGTTTCAATCTCCCTTTTCGTTATGTTCTCTTTTGATCTCAGGGTCAAAGAAATGCCCGTCAAAAGTTTTATATCGTTCATATCCCAGTCTGAGATGGATCAGCTTCCGGCTTTCCCGGTTCCGGTTGGAAATGTAGTTCATTTTGAGCACCGGCTTCCAGTCCTTCTGGAGCTTTACATTTTCCAGCACAGAGTGCACCGAGATCACATTGTACACCGGATTCATCAGCTCCAGCTCTCTTCTGGGGTCCTTCATGGCAAGCCTCCTCCGCCGGTATTCCGCGCCGGAACGTTTCGTCACGAAATTCATCATCAGCTTCGCCCTGGGGGTGGCCATGTCGAAGATCACGTTACAGCCCTGGAAGTTCTTATACAGCTGATCCAGGAATTCCCGCATTTCCGTCCAGGACATATAAGAGAAAATGTCCCGCACCACGAACAGCAGTCCCTTATCCATTTCCGGGGAAAGCTGCGTCATCCAGTTCAGATCGTTGATGGACCGGTCGATGCGTTTCTCCCGCTCCTGGGGCCCCGCATAAAGGCTCCTCAGGGCCAGCCGCCCCGGGGTATCCAGATCGTACCATTTCACCCTTCCGTTATCCACCCGGTCCAGCATGGTATCCAGGCTGCAGCCCACATAAACCACGGTACCGTTGGGATATTCCATCAGGAACAGCCGTACCGCATCATCCACTGCCCGCTGGGTGGCGGCGTTCAGCAGGTTAAAGATATTCCTTCCCTTCGCTGTGGAGACCGCGGCTCTGGGATGCCCGGAGACATATTTGATGGCGTTGTCATCACGGAAGATCTCCGGAAACCATTTGCTCCAGTCTGCCCTGGCCCGGACCTCCTCCATATAGTGATGGAGGATCGCAGTGTCCGTATTCAGCAGGATATCATGCAGCACGTGCATCATATGCTTCGTCTCCTGCCGCTTCGGCTGAAAATAAAAGTCCTTGGGCATCTGCTGATATTCAAAAAACTTGGCCGGGGTCCCGATGTCAAGCACCCGCTCCGTAAACCGTCTTGCGTAAGGATTCAGTGGATCCGCCGTTCCGGACACCACCAGGATATCCTTACAGATATCCGTATAATCCGCATAGATGGGACTGGTATACTCCGTCCGTCCCGCGTAATTCTTAACCCAGTAAGCATCCAGGAACGCCTTCCGGATCTCTCGTTTCTCTCTCCCGGCCCTGCATTTCCTCCGGAGGGTCCTTCCGCCCCGCTGCTCCTCTCTTGCTTCCCTCCCGGCCATGATATCCCGGTCAAAATACTCCGTATCCAGCCGCGGAGAAAGAAGCACCAGCTTCTCCGGATCCGGCAGTCCCTCTCTCCAGGTAAGCAGCTGCAGGGAAAGGGCCAGTCCGGCACCATTTCCGCAGCCGAAGATCACCATATCTCCCTGCTCACGACGGCGGCAGAACTGCTGATAGGCGGGGAGCAGCATCCGGAATACATCCTCGCAGTCGTTCTCCGGGGCCAGGGGATAAAGCGGAACAGTCACCGCCATACGGGTCATCTGACAGAGCATCAGAATGAACTGCCACTCCCGGGGCGTGATGGGGTGTACCAGATCGCTGCTGTAAAGATAAAAGATATTCCCGTGGGCACGCTCAGGAAGCAGACGGTACACAGGGCAGCCCTCTACCTTCCCCCGCTCGATGGCCACCGTATTGGCCACCGCACGAGGAACCGGGTCGTCCAACTCCACTCTGCTTTGAAGGAGCCTGTCTTTCAGTTTATCCGCTTCTTCTTTATAGTTCATAAACTGCCCCATATATCAGGTACAGCCCCTGAAGCCAGGGGCTGTAAATGTAAACCTTCTTCTGTTGTTCCTGGTGCAGGCGTCTATACCGCATCCTGGAAATAGTAACCAACGCCCCATTTGGTGTGGATGAATTCCGGATCTGCCGGATTGCTCTCGATCTTCTCACGGAGCCGTCTTACATGCACATCCACGGTTCTCGCATCTCCCGGATAGCCCGGTCCCCAGATGGTCTTCAGCAGCTCATCCCGGGAATAGACCTTGTTGGGATTGGATACAAGGAGCAGCACCAGATCAAACTCCTTGGCGGTGAGATTCACCTCCGTACCCCGGATAAATACCCGGCGGGAATCCGTCTCGATCCGCATGCCTTTTTTCTCAATGATATTATTCTTCTCTTCCTTTCCGGAATCATTTCTCGCATTCCGGCGGAGGATGGCTTTGATCCTTGCCTTCACCTCCAGGATATTGAAGGGCTTGGTGATATAATCATCCGCGCCGTATTCCAGTCCAAGGATCTTATCCATGTCCTCGCCCTTGGCTGTCAGCATGATGATGGGCACATCCGAAAACTCCCGGATCATCTGACAGACCTCCAGGCCGGTCAGCTTCGGAAGCATGATGTCCAGCAGAATGATATCATAATTCCCTGCTCTGGCCATCTCCACGGCGGTCTCTCCGTCGTAGGCCATATCCACTTCCATATCATCCTGTTCAAGACTGAACTTAAGGCCTTTTACAATTAACTTTTCATCGTCAACGACCAGTACCTTTTTCACGCCAAATTCTCCTTGGATTGTTGTTCATTCCTTATTCTGTAGAAATACGGTCCGAGATCTTCCGGTAGGTTCCTTCCTTGATCCCCGGAACCTTCATCAGATCCTCGGGTTTCTTAAAGGGGCCGTTCTTCTCCCTGTAGCGGAGGATCTCCTCTGCTCTGGTCTCTCCGATCCCGGTAAGTGTCGTAAGTTCGCCAACCCCGGCCGTATTGATATTGATCCTTCCGGAACTTTCGTTCTTTCCGTCTCCCGGGGAATCATCCGCCGAAGTTCCGGCAGTTTCCTTCTCTGCCTCTTCCTTTGTGGGAAACCAGATCCGTTCCCCATCTGTAAGGATCTCAGCCAGATTCACAATACCCCGTGCAGCCGAAGGGCTGTATCCTCCCGCTGCCTTCAGGGCATCCTCTTTCCTGCTGCCTTCGGGCAGAGTATATACGCCTTCCTTCGCCACCGCTCCGCAGACATAAACCACTGTTTCCGCAGTCTCTGCACTGCTTTCTTCTTCCTTCTCCGGGGTTCCCGTGGCGGGATCCTCAGAGGACAGCACTGTATCCTCTTCGCTTTTCTGGATCCGGATCCCGGTCTTCCCGCAGGAAGCCGTAAGCAGCAGTCCCAGGAAGAGCACCCCAAGTACGGCCATCTTAAATAACGCCGCCGCCCGGCTCCGATCTTTCTCTTTTGCTCTCAAATCCGTGGTTTAGCCCACTACAAAACCAGTGTACTTTTTCGGCGAACAATACACATATTTCATACTATTGTAACGAATTTTTCACAAAGATTCAACCCAAATGCTATTTATTCTTTTTTCTGTCTTCCCATACTTTTCCGGGACGCTCGGATTTCTCCTTGAACAGTCCTTCCTTCAGGATAGCGGTTCCGATACCCTTCTCGGTGAAGAACTCCAGGAGCAGGCAATGCTCCAGACGTCCGTCCAGGATATGCACCCGGGATACGCCCTTTTCCATGGCTTCGATGCAGTTCTGAAGCTTCGGCAGCATACCGCCGCCTACAACGCCGGTATTGATCAGTTCCTTCGCCTCTTCGATGTCCATTTCCGAGATCAGGGTTTTCTTATCGGAGGGATCGATGAACACGCCCTCGATATCCGTAAGGAACGCCAGCTTCTCTGCATTGATGGCTGTTGCCACCGCGCATGCGCAGTCATCCGCGTTGATATTGTAGCCGTGGTGATCCTCGATCCCCACGCCGATGGGGGCAATAACCGGGATAAAATCATTATCGATCAGGGTATCCAGCAGTGCGGAATCCGTCTTCACCACCTCACCTACATAGCCGATATCCTTATCTCCTGCCTTCTTCTTCTTAACCTGAAGAAGATCTGCATCCTTTCCGCTGATACCGATGGCTCGAAGGCCTACTTCGGACATCAGGGTGACCAGACTCTTATTTACCTTGGAGAGCACCATTTCCGCCACATCCAGGGTCTGCTCATCGGTAACACGAAGTCCGTTCTCAAAACGGGATTCGATCCCAAGGCGGGAAAGATACTTGCTGATCTCCTTACCGCCGCCATGAACGATGATAGGCTTCATTCCCACCAGCTTCAGCAGCGCCACATCCTGGATCACATGAAACTTCAGTTCTTCGTCCAGCATAGCGCTTCCGCCATACTTTACCACGATCTTGGTCCCGTTGAACCGCTTGATGTAGGGCAGCGCCTCAATCAGGGTCTGGGCCTTGGCGATGACAGCATCGATCTGATCATTATTTACCATCTTATTGCTCCTTTAAACACACATCTTCTGTTCTTTATACTTTACATCCGGTTACCGGTTTTTTTACGGCGATCCACCATTTAAGACCGGTAATCCGCATTGATCTTAACGTAATCATAGGTCAGGTCACAGCCCCAGGCGGTTGCTTCCACATTTCCCTGATGCATTTCCACCTCTGCGGTGATCTCTGCGGGAGAAAGGATCTTCAGGGCTTCCTCCTCGGAGAAGGCCGGCATAAAGCCTCCCTTCACCAGCTGGATGCTGCCTGCCTCGCTGCACATGGTCACATCCACCAGGGAAGGATCATACTTCGCCCCGGAATACCCCATGGCGCAGAGAAGCCGTCCCATATTTGCATCCCGTCCGAAGATCGCAGCCTTGGTCAGGTTGGAGGTGATAATGGATTTTGCCAGGGTCCTTGCCGTCTCTCTGTCCGGCGCTCCGGTCACATGTGCGGTAAAGAGACGCGTTGCCCCCTCGCCATCCTGAGCCGTCTGTTTTGCCAGATAGGTGCAGACTGTAAGGAGCGCTTCGGTAAAGGTCTTAAGCTGAGGACCTTCGCCTGTGATCCTGGGTGCTCCGGCCTTGCCGTTGGCAAGGACGATAACGGAATCATTCGTGGAGGTATCCCCGTCCACGGAAACCATATTGTAGGTCTCGTCAACGATCTTCCGCAGTTCCTTAAGGAGCAGAGCCTGATCGATATCCACATCTGTGGTGATAAAGCAGAGCATGGTGCCCATATTCGGATGGATCATGCCCGAGCCCTTGCTCATGGCCCCGATCCTGCAGATAGCGCCGTCGATCTCAAACTCTACGGCGATCTCCTTCTTATGGGTATCGGTGGTAAGGATGGCTTCCGCAGCCATGAGCGCCGATTCCCGGTCGGACTTAAGCTCCGGAACCAGAAGGTTCACGCCCTTTAAGATCTTCTCCATGGGAAGCTGAAATCCGATCACTCCCGTAGATGCCACCAGAACGGTTTCCGCCGGGATCCCCAGAAGCTTTCCGGCTTCCTTCGCTGTTGCTTCGGAATTTGCCAGTCCTTCCGTACCGGTTGCCGCATTTGCCACAGCCGTATTGACCACCACTGCCTGGGCCCGTCCGTACTTGTTCAGGATCTCACGATCCCACTGTACCGGCGCTGCGCACACCAGATTCCTCGTAAATGTTCCGGCGAACACTGCGGGAACCTCCGAGTATACCATGGCCATATCCTTATTTGTCTTTCCATCCTTCAGACCGGCCCGGAGTCCCGCTGCCTTGAATCCTGAAGGGGCGGTCACGCCGCCGTCGATCACTTTAACGCTCATTTTATATTACTCCTGTTTATTCCACTACTATACGGAAATGGGGATCCTCCTTGTCCCGCCGAAACAAATCTTCAGGTCCTGCCCCTAAGGGAATACCGGCGGGAACAGCAGTCCTTCTGTCTCCGGCAGTCCGAACATGAGATTCATATTCTGGATCGCCTGTCCTGCAGCACCCTTCACCATATTATCGATAACGCCCATGACGATGACGCGGTTGGTCCGCTTATCCACCACAAAGCCGATATCCATAAGGTTGCTGCCTTCCACCCATCTGGTCTGGGGCGTAGCGCCCTCTCCCAGGAAACGGATGAAGGGTTCCTCACCGTAATACTTCCGATATATATCCGCGATCTGCTCTGCAGTTGTTCCCGGTACAAGGCTTGCATAGCAGGTGGCCAGGATGCCGCGGTTCATGGGAACCAGATGCGGAGTGAAATTGATGCAGATGGGGGAACCCCCCGGAACCTCATTTACCCCCGGTTCACCGGCATGATAAGCATAACCCAGCTGCTCCTCGATCTCGGGAGTGTGGCGGTGGGTAGACACCGCATAAGCCTTAATGCTTTCGTTCACCTCACAGAACAGATTATCCACCTTCGCCCCGCGGCCTGCGCCGGAGGTTCCGGATTTTGCATCTACGATAATGGTCTCGGGAAGGATCACATGCTCCTTTACCAGGGGATAAAGGGACAGGATGGAGCAGGTGGTAAAGCATCCCGGATTAGCCACAAGACGGGCATCCTTCACCTTGTCACGGTTCACCTCACAAAGTCCGTAAACCGCCTCCGGAAGAAATTCCGGGCTCTTATGCTCGATCTTGTACCACTGCTCGTAAACCGATACATTCTTCAGACGATAGTCTGCGGACAGATCGATGACTCTGCAATCCTTCAGAATATCCTCTGTGAGCACACCGGCAAGATAGCCCTGGGGCGTAGCGGTAAAGATCACATCCGCTTCCTTTGCCAGTGCCGCGATATCATCATCCTTACAGGGTTCGTCAGCCATGGACACCATATTTCCATACACCTTGCTGTAGGGGGTATCCACGTAACTGCGGGATCCATACCAGATCACCTCCGCATCCGGATGGGTATACAGCAGCTTCGCCAGCTCCTGTCCCGCATATCCGGTAGCTCCGATGATCCCGACCTTTATTTTCTTATTCATACTCATATCGCATCCTAACCTTTCATTTATCAATGCCATATCATGCAATTATAGCCTTACGCCCTGTAAATAGCAAGTGTTTTCTCTTGATTATAGGAAGGGTTTGTTATAAACTGTATCTGTTGTGACGCTGAAGTTGCAAATAAAGAGAAAGGAGCCAATACTATGGCAAAAGAAAAAGTTGTTCTTGCTTATTCCGGCGGTCTGGATACCACAGCCATCATCCCCTGGCTTAAGGAGAACTATGATTACGAAGTGATCTGTGCCTGCATCGATGTAGGTCAGGAATCCGAGCTCGACGGATTAGACGAGCGCGCAAAGTACTCCGGCGCTGAGAAATTATATATCGTTGATGTGATCGACGAATTCTGTGATGACTACATCATGCCTACCGTTAAGGCTGATGCCGTTTATGAATACAAGTATCTTCTGGGAACCTCTTTCGCGCGTCCGCTCATCGCCAAGAAGCTGGTGGAGATCGCACGTAAGGAAGGTGCAGTGGCTATCTGCCACGGCGCTACCGGTAAGGGAAATGATCAGCTCCGCTTCGAGCTTTCCATCAAAGCTCTTGCACCGGACATCAAGATCATCGCTTGCTGGAGAGATCCCAAGTGGACCTTCGATTCCCGTGAAGCTGAGATCGCTTACTGCGAGAGCAAGGGCATCCATCTTCCCTTCGATGCAAAGCACAGCTACAGCCGTGACCGCAACATCTGGCACATCAGCCATGAAGGTCTGGAGCTGGAGTCTCCCGCAAACGAGCCGAACTACAAGGATCTTCTGGTCCTGGGCGTATCCCCCGAGGATGCACCGGAGGAAGGCGAGTATGTGGAAATGACCTTCGAAGCAGGCGTTCCGAAGTCCGTTAACGGAAAGGAAATGAAGGTTTCCGATATCATCCGCGAGCTGAACAGGCTGGGCGGCAAGCACGGCGTAGGTATCATCGATATCGTTGAGAACCGTGTAGTAGGTATGAAGTCCCGTGGCGTATATGAGACTCCCGGCGGAACCATCCTGATGGAAGCACATAAGCAGTTGGAGGAACTGGTTCTGGATCGTGATACTCTGGATTTCAAGCGTCACATCGGCGTTAAGTTCGCTGATCTGGTTTACGAAGGAAAGTGGTTCTGCCCGCTTCGCGAATCCCTGCAGGCATTTGTGGAGAAGACAGACGAGCGTGTTACCGGTACCGTGAAGTTCAAGCTGTACAAGGGCAACATCATCAAGGCAGGAACAACCTCTCCGTACACACTGTATTCCGAGTCCATCGCAAGCTTCACCACCGGTGATCTCTATGATCACAAGGATGCTTCCGGATTCATCAATCTCTTTGGTCTTCCCATGAAGGTCCGGGCTATGCTGGATCAGGAAAGAGAAGGCAAATAGAGCCTGGAACACATATAAAAGAGCCGGTCTTACGACCGGCTTTTTTTGTATGCGATATGATGTGATATTGTTCTCATCCATTGGATCTTAATAGCTGAAGAAGCAGATACATCCATACTGATAGGACTCTGTAACCAGATCCCAACGTATACCGCTGCTGAACTTAAAGCCATAGCAGCCGCCCACATTGTTCTTTCCGGCCATTGCTTCCTGCGCTGCACGAAGGGCTGAAGCAGATCCTCCTGTACTCAGGGCATTTCGGAAATTCTGTGTCCTTGTAGCCGTGAACTGATAGGGCTGATAGATAACGTCTTTGATATTGTTGGGATATGCCGAGGACTTCACGCGGTTCATGACTACGTTAGCCACGGCCAGCTGTGCATCATAGCACTCGGATCCGGACTCTGCATAAACGATGGCTGCAAGCAGATACAGCTCGTCCACCGTGGTCGTCACGGTCACTGCCTTTCCGCTGCTGGAGATCGTGGTGATAGAAGTCTTCTGCGCCTGCAGCTGCTCCTCCTGCTCACGCTTAGCCGCGTCCGCCTTTTCCTTCAGAACGTCACGATTCCGACGCTCCTCAGCTTCCTTGGCTGCCAGTTCCGCAGCTTCCTTCTCGGCCTTGGCATCTGCCTCAACCTGAGCCTTATAGGCCTTCTTTCTGTCCTTCATTCCTTCGATCTCATCGATGGATACTGCTTCTGCAAAGCCTTCACTGAAGGTGACATACTGGGTAGCAACGAAGCCGAAGCTTCCGTCCTCCAGACGCACGCAGGTCCAATCCTTCGTACTGCGCTTGGAATCCACGGTGAAGAAATCACCGGTAACTGCCAGGAACAGAACCTCAGATGCTTCATTTCCGTAGGTACGTACCCGGACCTTATCCTTAACCACCGCAAACTTAACGCGGTAATCTTCGACCTTCTCTGTAGCATCCTCATCCATCAGAATGAGCTTGGTTGCCACATAACCGGTAAGACCGTCGGAGCAGACCTTAGTCCACTCGTCTCCCTTTTCGAGGACTTCGCCGGTTCCGCCGATATAAAGGCGTCCCAGGACCTCGCCATCCGGGTCTGCAGTCTCGCGGATATTTACCGCATCATTTTCCGTCAGGAATCTGCCGGTCATATCATACTTGGAGGTTGCCAGGGTCTGTACATCCTTTGCCGCAACCTGTACTTTCTGCTCATCAGCGATCATCTGTGCCAGCTCTGTGGTCTCAATGTTATCGATCATGCTGGCCTGCGTCAGCACCAGTGTCGGTTCCCCGGTCTGATCACCGCTCATGGCGTAGGCCGTATCGGTATCTGCATTCGCTGTGGCCGGATCCTGTCCGCCCTTCTTCTTCGGAATGCTGACAAACACAACAACAAGGGCTATAACCGCTGTTACGATCATAACCGCCAGTGCATTCCGAACGATGTAACGCCCGGAAAAGATGAACTTCTTAGCGTTGTATTTCATCCGATTCAACTTCAATCTTGCCCTTCGATTTTTACTCGAGTTTCTGTTTCTACTAACACTCATCGCCTGAAAACCTCATGCGGCACCTTTTATCTTACTCCGATTTCCCATTCCTGTCAAGTTTTGCCACCCTGATGCCGGAGTAAGTGCAGAATTTACACAAGTTATGTAAACAACTTTATGTAAATATTGCATAAATGTTCTGCCGTTGCCTGCTTTTTGTTACATTTATATTACGTATAAAAAACCTATGCAATATTATCACCGGGTACCCTGTCTGTCAATCGTGACAAATTGACGAAACTGGGTGAAGGGATTCTATAATAATGGATAAAAATGTATATCTTAAAAGCAGCACCGGCAAAACAATGGGGAAAATGCACAAATCAGCTTTCGATAGTCCGACAATTCGCCTATGGCAAATTGCCTGTTATTTTTATTCAATTTTACAAGGGTTATTCTTCTGCCTTCCCGGTAAAGGATACTGCCAGCATACCCGCACCTACATGGGTGCCGATGATGGGGCCGATCTCCGTTATTATGTAATCCTTCCCAGGTGGTTCTCCCGAAGGATCTCCATCAGTTTTCCGGCCCGTTCCGGAGCGGATGCATGACCGATCAGGATGGTCTGCTCCTGAGTGTTCACACCCTCTTTTCTGACCCGGTCCACCAGGTAATCCATGGCGTTCTTGATCCCTCGCTGTTTCGCCTTCACCTGCAGATCACCCGCAGGTCCCAGCATCAGGATGGGTTTGATCTTCAGGGCCGTGGCTACGGCTGCTTCCACCGCAGAGACCCGGCCGCCGCGCTTCAGGTGGAACATATCCTCTACAACGAACCAGGTACGGATCTCTTTGATCTTATCCTGCACCCAGCGCACCATTTCATCATAGGAAGGCTCCTCGGCCGCCATATGTCTGGCGGTATGCAGTGCCAGACATGCGCCGGCGATGGACGCACAGCAGGAATCGATCACGGTGACCCGTCTGTCCGGATATTTCTCGCTCATATTCTCCGCGGCCAACAGGGCATTTCCGTAAGAACCGCTTAAGGCGGAGGTAAAGCACAGATAGATCACATCCTTTCCTTCTTCCAGGATCTCCCGGAAGAAATCCTCATACTGCTGGGGGTTCACCTGCGAGGTCCGCGGCATGGCCCCCTCCCGGAGCTGCTGATAGAAGGACGCCAGGGACATCTCCCGCTGATCCTCATAATAATGATAATCTTTATCCCCGATTGTATATATGAAGGGAACCGATCTCAGACCATACTGTCTGAGGATCGGTGCGGGAATATCCGCTGTGGAATCCGTAACCAGTGTATATGTGTTCAAGTACCTTTCCTCCTTATTCGATAGAGCTATTCCTCAGTCACCGTTTCCGATGCCTGTTCTCCATTTTCCTTCACCTTCTCTTCTTCCTGTTTCATATCCATATATTGGAAATACGTATCTATGCCGTTGGCGATCCCCCGGGCCAGCTTGTTCTGATACTCCGGATCTGACAGGTTCCGGTCCTCCTCCGCATTGGAAAGGAAGCCCATCTGCACCGTAACTGCCGGTTTCTTGGCATAATTCAGGAATACCGTCTTCTCCGTCTGAAAGATCCCCAAACGGTTCACATCCGTGGCGGAGCAGATCTCGGTCAGTATGGCATTTGCCATATAGAAGTTGTTTTCATAATTATCTGAAGTAAAAAGATTGTCCGCAGAATCCACGAAGGCCAGTACGCCCCGTGTCTCGGGATTCTCGGTTCCCTGGGCGGTGAGCCGCAGCATGATCTCCGCATCACTCTGGTTTCCGGCCTCGGCTCTTTCCTTATTACTGAGGGAGGCGGTGTGGGAAGCCCGGGAAAGGATCACCGTGTAACCCCTGAGCTCCAGCTCATGCTTCAGCTTCTCGGCCACATCCAGCGTGATCTCATATTCAAAGGCTCCGGTGGCAACGCCCACGGCGCCCTTGGTCATCCTCTGCTTCTCCGGGGGATAATCACTGTTCCAGCTGGGGAACAGCGGCTCCATCTTCGGATCCGCATAGATCTGCTTCGCCGGATCGATGAAGACCACATGATGGTTCTTCTCCTCCTCCGGTTCCGCTGCCCAGGTCATGACCGTTTCCTTTACAGAGGAAGATTCCACGTAAAGGGACGTATCGTTCAGCCGCACTCTGGTCCAGCGCCCCTTGGTGCCGGTCCTCCGCAGATTCACGCCCTTGTTCAATACAGTGTAGGCCTCGACCATAAGCTGCGGCTCCCGAAAGAGCTTTACGCCGTCGCGGATGGTCACCACGTAATCCCTGGCGGTCTGAAATCCCATGGTGGGGTCTTCTTCCGTCGTTGCTTCCTGCACCGCAGTCCCCTCCTGGCTTTTCTTTCCGCAGGACGCGAAAAGGAGGCAGAGCCCCAGGAGAAATATCGATATGATCTTTCTTTTTTGCCCCTTCATGCTCTGCCTCGTTTAATCATGGTATTGAAAATAAGATTAATGAAATATTCCGGTCTTGTCAACTGTTTTTCCATCAGATCAGCAGCATGGCGTCACCGAAGGAGAAGAACCTGTAGCGTTCCTCCACTGCCGTACGATAGGCCTTCAGCACATGCTCCCGGTCATAGAATGCGGAAACCAGCATGATCAGCGTGGATTCCGGAAGATGGAAATTCGTGATCAGCCCGTCCACCACCTTAAAGGTGTATCCGGGATAGATGAAAATGTCGGTCCACCCGGAGGATGCCTTTAATGGCTGAAACTCCCGTGCATCCTCACCGAACTGACGGGAAGCCACCGTCTCCAGTGTTCTGGTGCTGGTGGTGCCTACAGAGATCACTCTGCCGCCTTCCGCCCTGGTCCGGTTGATCAGTTCTGCCGCCTCCTCAGAGAATTCGTAATACTCACTGTGCATGTGGTGCTCTTCGATGGTTTCTACCTTCACGGGACGGAAAGTGCCCAGTCCCACATGCAGGGTAAGCCTTGCGATCCGGATCCCCTTCTTCTGCAGTTCCTGCAGAAGCTCTTCAGTGAAATGCAGTCCTGCCGTGGGGGCAGCTGCCGAGCCTTCATGGGTGGCATAAACCGTCTGATACCGGTTCTTATCCTGAAGCTTGTGGGTAATATACGGCGGGAGGGGCATTTCCCCCAGACGGTCCAGAAGCTCTTCCCAGATCCCTTCATAGGAGAACCGGACCATACGGTTTCCGCCTTCGATGACTTCCTCGATGGTTCCGGTAAGCAGCCCATCGCCGAAGGAGACCACTGCTCCCGGCTTAAGCTTCTTTCCCGGACGCACCAGGGCTTCCCACACATTGTTTCCGTGATTCCTGAGCAGCAGCACCTCCACTGCCGCTCCCGTATCCTGCTTTACACCCAGCAGCCGGGCCGGGATCACCTTGGTGTCATTGATCACCAGACAATCTCCGGGATTCAGATACTCCAGGATATCCCGGAAATGCCTGTGTTCTATGGTATGTGTTTTTCTGTTCAGCACCATGAGCCGGGAATCGCTGCGTCGCTCCAGGGGGTCCTGGGCGATCAGCTCCTCCGGCAGCTCATAGTTAAAATCGGATACCTGCATATTTGTTCGCCTTCTGTATCGTCCTAAGCGCGAAGGGTAACACCCATATCACCCAGGGTTTTCAGCATCTTGTCGATCTTCTCGTTCACCTCAGCATCGGCGAGTGTCCGGTCTGCCGCACGGAACTTCAGGCTGTAAGCCAGGGACTTCTTTCCTTCGCCCAGCTGTTCACCCTCGTATACATCAAAGAGGGTAACGGACTCCAGGATATTTCCGCCGGCCTTACGGAGAACCTTCTCGATATCTCCGGCCAGAACGGCCTTATCCGCCACCAGGGCAAGGTCTCTTCCGGATCCCGGGAACTTGGCCAGCCCTGCATATTTCACATCATCTTTGGTCAACATAACTACGGTATCCATATCCAGCACCGCAACATAGCAGTCTGCCTTCATATCGAAGTTTTCCGCTGCTTCCGGATGCACCTGTCCCAGGAAACCGATCATGAGCTTGCCCTTCATGATGTTTGCCTGACGGCCCGGATGAAGATAAGGATACTCCTGGGTGGGAACAAAGTCCACATCCTTGCCGAAGTTCAGCTTCTCAAACAGCTCCTCCAGCACACCCTTCATAGTGAAGAAATCGCCGTCACCGTACATACCCAGAGTAAGCTTCATCTTCTCGTCCGGCAGCTCCGTCAGCGGAAGGGCATGGGGAAGATACACATTTCCCATCTCGTACAGACGAACATCCTTGTTCCGACGATTGTAGTTGGTTGCCAGAGAGGTCAGGATCCCGGAAAGGGATGTGGTACGCATGATGCTGAAGTCCTCTCCCAGAGGATTCATGATGCGTATAGCCTGACGAAGGGGATGCTCCTGGGGAAGCAGCAGCTTATCGAATACCTTGGGGCTTTCGAAGGAATAGGTCATGGCCCCGGAGAAACCGTTGGACTCTGCCACATTTCTCGCGATGCCTTCGATCATCTGCTTCACCGGGATACCGCCGATGCCTGCATTTACCGTAGTCAGGGTTGAGGGGATCTTGTCATACCCGTAGAACCGGGCAACCTCCTCTGCCAGATCCGCCATGCAGTTCAGATCCTGACGGTAGGTGGGAATGGTCAGAGTGTTCTCCGCCTCATTGTAGGTGAGACCCAGACCCTTGAAATAATACAGCATTTCCTCTGTGGGAACGGAAAGTCCCAGCAGGGTGTTCATCTTCTCCGGCTCAAAGGGAAGTTTTTTCGGAGCTACAGGGTTGGGATATACATCCACAGCGCCCTTCAGCACCTTGCCGCAGCCCATTTCCTCAATGAGCTGGCATGCACGGTTGATGGCTTCCTCCGCCAGGTTCGGGTCCAGACCCTTCTCGAATTTTCCGGCAGCATCGGTACGAAGGCCGAGGCGGCGCTCGGAAAGACGGATATTGGTGCCGTCGAAGCAGGCAGCCTCAAACAGCAGGGTGGTCATATTCTCGGTGACCATGGAATTCTCGCCGCCCATGATACCGCCGATGGCAACCTCCTTTTCGCCGTCGCAGATCATCAGCACATCCTTGTCCAGGGTACGCTTTACCCCGTCCAGGGTGGTGAATTCATCTCCATCCTTTGCCCGGCGGACAATGATCTCATTTCCGGCAATGGTGGACAGGTCAAAGGCATGCATGGGCTGACCGTATTCTTCCATTACATAGTTGGTGATATCCACGATGTTGTTGATGGCTCTGATGCCGCGGGAACGAAGCCGGTGCTGCATCCACTTCGGAGAAGGTCCGATCTTCACATCCTTTACCACTCTGGCGATGTAGCGCCTGCAGAGCTCCGGATCCTGGATGGACACCTTGATATAGTCCTTCGCATACTCCTCTGCTTCCTCCTTCACGGTAACCTCCGGCAGGATCAGGGGCTTGTCAAAGGTTACGGCAGCCTCTCTTGCCATACCGATAATGGAGAAGCAGTCCACGCGATTGGATGTGATCTCGTATTCCACATCCGTATCATCCAGCCCCAGGGCCTTAACGGCGTCATCTCCGGGCTTAACATCTGCATCTGCCGGGAATACATATACCCCGTCCTCCGGAGCTTCCGGATACAGGTCACGGGAAGATCCCAGTTCTTCGATGGCGCACATCATTCCGAAGGAATCCACGCCGCGGAGCTTTCCCTTCTTAATTTTAATTCCATCCGGCGGGAGCTCTCCCCCGTCATGTCCGCCGGCAACCTTTCCGCCGTCCAGCACGGTGGGAACCACATCTCCCACCTTCACATTGGGTGCGCCGGTCACGATCTGGATGGGAGTCTCCTGCCCCACATCCACCTGGCATACCACCAGCTTGTCAGCGTCCGGATGAGGTTCGATGGACAGGATCTTTCCTACAACGATCTTCTCCAGGTTCTTGTTAAAGCTCTTATAATTCTCCACATGAGATCCGGACAGGGTGATCCTGTCCACGAATTCCTGCGGTGTCACATCAAGATCAGGTACATAGGCCTTGATCCAGGATAAGGGTGTATTCATCTTTTGGTCCTCCAATTATCATATCGAAATGTTCCGTGATCCGGTTTAGAACTGGTTCAGGAATCGTACATCATTTTCATACAGAAGCCGCATATCATCGATTTCATACTTCAGCAGCGCCACACGCTCCAGACCGATACCGAAGGCAAAGCCGGAATATTCCTCCGGATCGATGCCGCACATTTCCAGAACATGGGGATGCACCATACCGCAGCCAAGGATCTCGATCCATCCTGAGCCCTTGCATACGGAGCAGCCCTTGCCGCCGCACTTGAAGCAGGTCACATCCACCTCAGCCGAAGGCTCGGTGAAGGGGAAATGATGGGGACGGAGCTTGGTCCTGGTATTCTTGCCGAAGAACTCTCTGGCAAACTGGTCCAGGGTACCCTTCAGATCCGCCATGGTAACTCCCTTTCCTACCACCAGACCCTCTACCTGATGGAAGGAGGGGCTGTGGGTTGCATCCACCTCATCGGAACGGAACACTCGTCCCGGAGAAATGATCTTGATGGGAAGCTTGCCCTGCTTCATGATCCGGGCCTGTACGGAAGAGGTCTGGGTACGAAGGAGGATATCCTTGTCTGCGCCCTCCGGACTCCTGGTGATATAGAAGGTATCCTGCTCATCCTTAGCCGGATGGTTTGCAGGAATGTTCAGGAGCTTGAAGTTGTACTCATCGTACTCTACCTCAGGGCCCTCTACCACTTCATAGCCCATACCGATAAATACCCGTTCCAGATCCTCCAGAGCGATCTGATTCGGATGACGATGTCCACGGGCAAACCGCTTTCCCGGAAGAGTCACGTCGATGGTCTCCCGTTTCAGCTTCTCCGTCAGCAGCGCATGCTTCAGCTCTGCCCTTCTCTTCTGCAGCGCCTCCTCCAGAAGTGCCCGGACCTCATTTACCTGCTGTCCTACCTTGGGGCGTTCCTCCGGGGTAAGATCCTTCATGCTCTTCAGGATCTGGGTAAGCTCGCCCTTCTTTCCGAGGATCGCAACACGAACTTCCTCCAGTGTTTCGGAATTCAGCGCCTCAGCGATCTTCTTCTCCGCTGCTTCTTTAATGCTTTGAAGCGGTGTACTCATGATCATATTCCTCCTTAAATGATTTACGTATTTTACATCTGAACAAAACGAAGCCCCTCTGCTATCCCGTGAATAGCAGAGGGGCGATCATATACATATCAACCGTGGTACCACCCTCGTTCCGGATCTCTCCGGCACTCTTACCGACTTAACGCGTCATCCACGCCATGACCTACTGGCCTTCTTAAGGCTTTCCGTCACGGGGCTTCCGGTACGGTCCAGGGGCCGTCCGATGCAGTGTGAAATTTCAGTCCTTTCATTTCGTCCGGGTTCTCAGCTCACAGCCCGGGCTCTCTGTGGAAATGTGCCAAAGCACTTACTTTGCACCGCAATCACCTGTTGGTTCATTCATTCAATTAAAATGGAATGTAGCACAATCCCCCACGCATGTCAAGGGGTTTATCCTATTCTTCCTCCTCATCGGGATCCGGGCAGAACAGCAAGGTATCCACCTCGTTATCTCCGTAAGCATACAGCTCGTCGTGGATCATGGCCTGGATATCCTCCGGCGCCTGGATCACAATAATCTGCAGGAAGTTATCCACATATTCGCACCATTTCTCCCGGATCTTCTTCAGGTCCTTCTCGGTGGGATCTCTCTGAATCTTGCTCCGGTCGAAGCTTACATTCTCCTTGGAGGTCAGGATCTCCCGAAGTCCCATGCTCTGATACTGGATACCGTAGGCGATCTGCTGGATCTCCTCCGTCCGGACAAATGCACAGTCATACATTTCAATGATCAGCGGCAGCACTGCTTCCCTGGGCTCATTAAAGTAATGGCAGTGATAATACATATCCTCTTTCTTGGTCAGGGCCTCAATATCCTGGTTGTTATACCACAGATATTTTGCGCCGCGGATCCTGGGCTCGTTCACCTCGAACTTCTTCACGAAGATCAGATCCCGCTTCTTCAGCTTCCGCTTTGCCTTCTTGGGGATCGGGTTCTCGGAAAGGAAGTCGCTCATTTCCGCCTGATCGTTGATCCCTGCTTCCACGTTCCGGGTATTGACCGGTTCCACGGAATTCACAGTACGGATATTTACCTGGTTCACCGGATTCACTGTGATCTTCTCGCTGACTACCTGGAGGGAGCTGATCTCCTTCTCTTCTGCCGGTTCAGCTTCTGAAACAAAGGCACTGTCCGCGAAGGCGCTGTCCTCAGCTACCGGGATCTCCGGTGTCGTCCCGGTATTCTCTTCCGCCACGGTTTTATTCTCCGTCCCGGTCTTTTCTTCTGCCTCAGCGGCCTGAAGCTCTTCGTTGATCTTTTGCTGCAGCTCCTCTGCTGTTTCCGTAGCGGTACTGCCCGCTGCTGCCTGCAGGATATCCTGATTCAGCCTGG
>JAGBNH010000071.1 GCA_017634475.1 Eubacterium sp. | reverse complement strand
TTTGATCAGAAGGAAGAACTGTCGATGATATCTTCCAGCAAAATGCAGGGAAACAAGAATCATCGATTACAGATTAAACAGACTAAATTATTAAAAAACGCTGTAGTTTATGGCGCCAATGCATCTGGTAAGTCTAACCTTGTGACCGCATTTGCGTTTATTAAGGCAACCCTTATGGAGGGGCTTCCGGTTGTCTCCGTTAATGATTTCTGCAGAAATAAGGAAGAGAATAAAAACCGAGAGAGTGTTTTTGAACTGCAGTTTACGGTTGGAGATACTTTTTATGCATATGGTTTTTCAGCAATCCTTAGTCAGAGAAAAATCACGGAAGAATGGCTGTATGAACTTATGCAGGATGGCGGGGCGCATCAACTGTTTGTTAGAGAAGGAGATAGTGCGCCAATTCTGGGAGAAGATGTCAAACTTACAGCTACGGAGAAAAGCAGGTTTAATGTATATTCCGAAGACTTTGCGGGACAGGAGTCAAAGCTTTTCCTTACTGAAATGAATCGAGGAAAGAAATATGATGATAAATCGAAACTTCTGTTTTTCCAAGAAGTATATGGTTGGATTATGAATAACATTATTGTTATATATCCTAATGTTGGTATTTCAAATACTGAAGCATATTATAACGACGAGTCTTTGGATAGTATTAGTAAGCTGATACAAACATTTGATACAGGCGTTACGGAAATTAAGACAAAGAAGATTACCTCAGAAGAGATGAGTAAGATGATTCCGGCTGAAGTGGTGCAAGGGATCTTTAATCAATTAATGACTCAAATGAGGATTACAGGTGCACCGGGAGTTCAGATGACATGGAGAGTGGAAGGTGGATTCTTTAACGTTAAAATCACTCAGGGAAATCCGGAACCGGAGATTACTACGCTTGTTTTGAAACATGGTAAAACCGCTTTTGACTTTAATTTCGTGGAAGAGTCGGATGGAACAAAAAGATTGTTCGACCTTATAGATATGCTTCTTACGGATCGCCCGGATACACTTTTTGTAGTGGATGAACTTGAACGTAGTCTGCATCCGAAGTTAACAGAGCGTTTTCTAAAACTGTTCATGGAAGCTCATGATGGCACGAGAATGCAGCTGGTATTTACAACACACGAGGATACTATCATGGATCAGATTCTTTTCCGGAGAGATGAAATATGGTTTGTGGAAAGGGATGCGGATAATGCCAGCAATATATACTCTCTGGATCGTTTTAAGGAAAGATATGATAAAAAACTGAGCAAGGCTTATCTTGAGGGAAGATATGGCGCAATTCCAGTGTTTAAGCAGTTCTCTTTCCGGAAAGGAGAGTAAGAATGCCGGTACACACATATACAAACTGGAATAGTCGTCCTTCCGATGAGATTGAGCGGATAGAGCTCTTTCGTAGATAGGCTCCTTTTTTGTTTGCACGAATGGGTTATGTAAATGTCAGTACTGATAAACCGATGTTGTTTTCAGCCTTGTCGGAGCATGTCTCCTGCACCCTTCTCACTGACCTTATCAGCTTCTCAAGGGTAAGATTCGGGCATCTATTTCCCGGCACCTGCGTTAAGACCGTTTTTAATATGTCTTCCGAACATGGGATAGGTAACAAGGATCGGAAGTATGATAACAACAACCAGCGCCATCCGGAACGATTCTGTCGGCACACGGGCCGCCGATAAACCTGAAATACTGTCCCCTGAAGTTAGAAATGACACGTTTTTCTCCATATTGTAGAGAACATACTGCAGCGTATACAGCCCGCTGTGATTGGAATCTGTATACAGCAGGTTTTCATACCAGCTGTTCCAGTAAGAGAATGCCTCGAAAAGACCCACCGTGATCATGATCGGCTTCGAAAGAGGGATCACGAACCTGAAGAATATCCGGGCGTCGGATGCTCCGTCCAACCTGGCCGCCTCAAGTATCTCCGGCGGTATGTTGCTTAAGAAATAAGTTCTCATCACGATTATATACCAGCTGGAGCATGCAGGTATGAGTATCAATGCCCAGATGCTGTTTTTAAGCCCAAGAAACTGTGTATTCACGGCGTATGAGGATGCTATCCCCCCGCCGAAGAAAATAGGTATCACTACTATTGCGGTATAAAGCTTCCTGAGAAGAAAATCCTTCCGGCTGAGAGCATAGGCCATGGTGCTGATGAGAAAAAGCGAAAGAACGGTCCCAATGACTGTTACCAGCAGTGTGACTCCCAATGACTGCAGGATCTTACCCAGATGTCCTGAAAGATAACGGTACGCATCCAGGGAAAGCTCTTCTGGGAAAAAGCTGTAGCCCGATTCTATTATAGCTTCTTCAGATGAAAAGGAGATGATAATTACAAGGATGACCGGAAGGAGCGCGAGAAGGGATATCAGGATCAGCACCACGCTGAGGATGATATCCGCGGTTCTGCCAAGTCCTGAAATGTATCCCTGCTCGCGCTGAAATCCGTTATTCTTTTTTTTATTTCTTTTCCCCTGCCTCTTTATATTCACAGTGCCGCGCCTCCCACGCCGTTCTTTTTCAGCAGCCGATTTGCGGTAACCAGTATGATACAGCCTATCCCATTCTGGATAAGACTTGCCGCAGCGCTGAAGCCGTAATTGGATTTTTCCATAAGGGCCTTATATATAAAGACGTCTATGGTCTCCGTAGTGGAGAGCAGGGAACCGGAATTCCTTGTCACCTGATAGAAGAGTCCGAAATCGGTGGAAAGGATATTCCCCAGATTCAGCAGTGTCATGACAAGAATGACATTTTTAAGCTCCGGAAGGATTATATACCGGATCACCTTAAAATTTGATGCCCCGTCCACTGCGGCGGCGTCAAAGAGTTCCGTATCAATAGCCATAAGCCGCGCATAGTAAAGCATCATCATATAGCCTGAGCTTTTCCATACATTTACCGCGCATAGTATGAAGGGCCACAGGCTCGGACTCTGATAAAATCTGAACCCCTGGATCCCCATACTGCCAAGAACTGAATTGACGACCCCTCTGTCATAGGACAGAAATGCATATACCGAATAGCTGACGATTATCCAGGACAGAAAATAAGGAAGAAGAAGCGAAATCTGGACAAACCGCCGGATCCTTCCGGAGTGAATATAGGATATACCGACAGCCAGCATAACCGGGATCACTGTCCCGAGAATAAGAAATGCCATATTATAGAGCAATGTATTCCTTATCGCCTTCCCGATCTCGGGATTCAGGAAGAGGAACCGGAAATTATCAAAGCCCACCCACTCGCTGCCATTGATAAGACTGTAAAAAAAGCCCTTCCCCGGGATCAGTCTGTATCTCTTAAATGCCAGTATGATGCCTGCCACGGGGAGGTAGCAGAAAAGTATGTACCATATCAGCGAAGGCATGGAAAGAAGGATCAGAGATCTGTTTTTTCCCCGGATCCTTCTGTTTTTTTTCTTTCCCCTTTTCATATCCTTACCCTGTCATATCATCTGAACTTCTCAAGGTATTCATCCAGCTGTCTCTGAGCCTCCTCCTGCACCTTTTCAAGCCCGGCCTTCTCCATCTGTCCTCTCATAAGCTTTATCGTTTCATCTGTATCCAAGGTTCCGGTTACAAGCTCAGAGGCGTAGCTGCTCCATATGGCATCAAGCGCTGCTGTCTCCGCCTCAACCTGAGCAGGATCAAAGCTGAAGCCCTGCGTATCGCTTATCCTGGCGTTTTTATAGCCCTCATATACCTTGTCCCATTGCTCCGGATCAGCAGTATCATCCTTACCTGCAGAAACAACTGAGGCACTGATGGCGGGACCTGTCACAAAGGCATCCTGCATATAATGCTCTGTGCCCGCCGCTGTACGGATTACCGTATCCTTATAGTAGTCAAAATGCTCCCCCTCTATACCATACGCAAGGGTGTCCCTGAATTTCCTGTCTGTATACATGAGCTGCATATATTTAAGACATGCCTTCGCCTTTTCCTCCGAAGCTGCCGCATTTATCGCAATAAGAGAGCCCTGCTGGGTCGACCGTGACATATTGGGGCCGATAAATCTTACCAGCTTCACATTAAAGCCTATCGTTTCCCTGTCAGACCAGCCCTTAAAGCCGGTCCACGCCGTTCCGGTACGTACAGGACACTTAATGGAATAAGGCACCTCTTCAACAGCTGCCGCATCAGGATTGATATATCCCGCCTCATACCATTCATGCATCTTGCGAAGCATTCCCACATACTCCTCATCATCAAAAACAGGGATTATCTTTGTACCCTCGGACGTTCCTGCCTTACTGTAGGGAATAACAAGATAATTGCCTGCTATACGCTCATGCACCTGGAACAGACCTGCAACGCCGCCTTTCGAGATATAAAAGGGGTAATCGCCTGGATTATCCTCCTTCCAGGCTTTGAGCAGGGGCTCCAGCTCCCCGAAGCTCATCTCCTCCGGAAGCGTCAACCCCTTTTCTGTTTCAAAATAATCACTGTTGAGACGGAAGAAAACCTCCGCCCCCAGATCCTTAAGCATCGGTACGCCGTAGATCCTTCCCTTGAGAGTCCCTGTCTCCCACCACGGATCGACGGATGAATACAGCTCAGGGGTTTCCGTCTTCACCAGCTCCGATATGTCATAGTAATATCCCCTTCCTGCATTTACGTCAAAGTCATTGCACCAGTCACAGCTGAAGGTCATGTCATAGTATTCACCTGTAGTCTGATCCAGCTCAAACTGCTCAGTTGTTTTATAGATCATCTTTACGGTAACACCGATCCTTTCAGCGGATATCCTGTTTGCCGCCTCCAGAACCTTCTCCAGGTCATCGGGTGCATTTCCATCCGGAGTATAGGTCCACCATATAAGCTCTGTCGGCGCGCCTGTCCTGTCATCCTCCACCTTTTCCCCGCATCCCGTACATAAGAACGCGGTCATAAGGGCAAGAAATGCCACGGTCAGCCCGCGGCGCAGCCATTTTTTACCGGATAAAACGCATCTGCCATTATTTGATCTTCCCATAACACACTCCATCCTCAGACTTTTAGTCTGACATTTCCCTTTAATATCATTCCCGGCAGCTCAGGCGATAATTTTACCTTAATGCCTGCCCCCATGTCAAGGAGTCCTGAAGGCGGTAGGATAATCGGGAAGCACCGGTAAGCAGGGAATCGTTCCTTAAAAATATATATCATGAATGTCGTACTTATGGTATGATCAGACTGTGGTACCGCCTGCAAAAGGTGCCGTACGTTATGGTTTATCGAAGAACGGAGATCAGTGAGCATGCGTTATATTTTAGAGGATAATGTATTCATAAGTAAATGGAAGAATATGGTTCTGTGCCGGATCGGGGATCAGAAAAAAGGCTTCCGTCTGAGCCCGGAGGAATATAAGGAGCTCAAAAGCTGCGACGGCAGAACCGAGCATGCCGCAGGTAATACTCTGTACGGGCTGGAGGCGCTCCGCGTGATCAGGCGCTGCAGGGAGGAAGAAATGTGCCTGAAGCCGGTACAAATTAATGAATATCCGAATATTTTCATCGCCAATATCGACTGGACGATCACGGATCGCTGCAATTACAATTGTCTGCATTGCTTCCATGCTTCAGACAACAAAATGCAGCGGGAGGAATTCTCCCTTGAGGAGGCCTTCCGGCTTCTGTCCGGGGCAAGGGAATGCGGGATCCGCGGGATCCGCCTTACCGGCGGTGAACCGACACTCTGGCCCTGGTTCTGGGAGCTTCTTCAGGAGCTTCGGGATCATGGTCCTATGCTCAAAACACTTATCACCAACGGAGCTCTGCTGGATAAAGAAGCGGTCGACAGGATCAGGATGCTGCATCCTGCCGCGGAGATCATGATCTCCTTTGACGGTATCGGCGCCCATGACTGGCTGAGACAGCACGAGGGCAGCGAGGAACGCGTAAAAGAGGCAATAAGGCTCTGCAAGGAAGCAGGACTGCGTGTCAAGATAAATATGAACGTAAACCGCAGGAACCGGGCTGTCATCCACGATTCCGTAAATATGCTGGCAGGCTTAAGGGTGGACGAGATCCGTATCATCAAAACTACCGAGGCTCCGCGGTGGCAGCTGAACCAGGCGGACAATTCCCTGTCTGTCGATGAATACTATGACTTTTCCTGCCGCTTTGCTGAGAAGTATAAAGAGAGCGGACTTACAATACCTGTTACGATCTGGCAGAGCTTATATCTTAACGGACATAAAAAGGTCTTCAGTATCCTTCCGGTCAAGTCGTCCGTATCCGGCTGCCGCGATGACGCTTATATCTGTAATGCCATGATGAGGAAGATCTCCATTCAGGCAAATGGAGATATCATCCCCTGCGCGCCTCTGGCAGGACTCTTCACCCTCCGTAATATACACATGGGAAATGTCCGGCATGAAGGCCTGCAGAAGCTGCTCACCGCAGGGCCTTTGGTGGAGCAGATAACCGGGACAGTCGGTGCAAAACGAAGGGCAGACCTGAAATGCGGAGGCTGCAGATATTTTAATAACTGCCAGGGAGGCTGCCCCGCGCTTGGGATGCTCTTTCACGGAAGCCTGCTTTCGGCTGATGATTATAAATGTGCTTTTTTTGAAAAGGGCTGGAATGACCGTTTCTCAGAGGTACTGGAGGGATGGAGAAATATAAATCCCATTATGCAGGAAGCATGAGGTACATTTCAGGAGGTGATGGCTATGCTTGGAATCTGGTTTAATAATGACGATTTCAGCGTCAGAGGGAATAAATATGATGATCTTGAACTGCTCATGCGATCCGGTTTTACCGATCTTTTTATCCTGATCAAGGGCGTGAGTAATGATGTGAGGAACAACCCGGCGACTTTTCCTTACACGGACCGGCTGTTCCGGGAGGGCTCGCGTCTCGGTTTTCGCACCCACGGGGTTTTCATATGCAGCGCTGACAAAAGCTATACTGAACGGTATCCTGAAAGAACGGACGTCAATCTTTTCGGGATCAGAAAGCGGGGCATGATCAACCATCTGGACGACCGCTACCGGTATCATATGACAGAAGCCATACTGACAGCCGCGGAGCTGCTCCCTATGGACGGTATCCAGCTTGACCATCTGCGGTTCAGACATATCGTGAACGGCTGGAGCCCTGATGAGGAAGACGTTTACGCTTCATACGGAGTACGTGTTGAAGAGCTGAAGAATGAAATGAAAACTCTCTATGATATTTATAAGCCTGACAGAAATCTGGCATCTGTAATACAGCGCTTTGAAGAGGGTGATCCGCAGCTTATCGCCTTTTCCGAGGCAAGAAGAAGCATACTCCGGGATTTCACCGGCTGCATCACGCAGGAATTACGCAGGCAGCTGCCGGATAAGGAGCTGAGCATCGCTATGATGCCGGCAGGGCTGGAGCCTGCAAAATACAGCACCTCTGTGCTTTATTATGGTCAGGACTACCGGGATCTTCTGCCCCTGGCCGACCACCTGTTTCCCATGGCCTACGCCTCGTCATTCGATAAAGGCACCGACTGGATCGGTGAGATCGCAAGGGCGGCTGCCCGTAAGGTCCCCGGCGCTGTTATCGGATTGGAGTGCGACTTACGTACCGGCAGTGAACTGCTGGCGGATCTTAACATAATACGCGGACAGGCGAAGGCAGGGATATCCCTTTTTCGTTACGGCAGGATGGTTCTTGCCCTTCGTGACGGGGAGGATACCCTTCTCTATAACACCTATCCGGGAGCTGTAACACGTCTGATCCTTAAGGATGGAACATCCGAATCCGTCACGGACTGCTCCATTGGTGATTCTTCCACGCTTCGGATCAAGGGACACTATGATCTGATACGTCCCTTTGGCTCCTTTACCGATCACAGTGGAGCTTACTATGAAGGGGAGCTGTGTATAGCATACAGTGACGCACTGAAGAGCTGCCGCAGCCCGGGGCAGGATACCCTCTGACCCCCCGGCATTATAAAGTATATCAATGCTGATGATCTCAGGCTCATCCGTCAGGCAGCTCCTTCAGCATTGCGGTCATCTTCGCCGCCCCGCAGTCATTCAGATGATCCGTATCCGCAAAATCAGTGACAGGATCAAATGCCTGAGACGCAAAAAGATCCATTAGCAGGGGACGGGCTTCCACCGGTATCAGCCCGAGCTGCCGCATGTACCCCTCCTTGAGTCCCGGATCCAGAGTCTGCCTGTAATAACGGTTGGCAGGGAATACTATCATGGACAGGGAAACCCCCTTCTTCTTACACAGATCTGCTAACCTCTGCAGAATACCGGTATTCTCCGTATAGCTTTCCCGGTGCGAAAGCAGCCTGTTATGATAATCTGTCCGCTTCCCTGCCAGGCGGAACCTCTCAGCCTCGGGGATCGGAGCATTCCACAGGATATCAAGCAGACTCTGCCTGCTGCGCTCATGACAGAAATAGTCCTCCTTTATCTCATCATAAATGGCGCGAAGCTCATTTTCCCGAATGCCATCCGCAGGCATTCCTCCATCAGGAAAAGCAGCTGCCCTCATACTTTGATACAGAGACGGATCCATGTTATGGATATCATTAAAATATCTGCCATACACCCGTACAATGCGGTCAAGCTCATTCCTGCTCTGTGCGCGGGATAGATCCATATATGCGGAAATATAGCCTGTGCCCAGTATTACATGCTTTAATGAAGGGATTTCCTTAAGAGCCTTCTCCGCTATCTTAAACGAGTAATAATAATCCTGTGAAAAAAAGGACAGATTGATAAGGCCCGGAATATCCCTGTCGATGACACCGAATCTTGACAGGGAATGTCCGGCCAGAAGCCTCTCGGCTTTCTCCGCGGCTCCTCTTTCGATGGAGTATTTCAGCCAGTAATAATCGTAATTCCCGAAAAACTCATCATGTACGGCTTCATGTGCTCTGTTCATGTAAACCATCCCCCCGGATTTTTTTAAAAGACTGAATCTGTTATTGTTTTTTCAGATCAAATATGATAACTTAGAAATGTAATCTGTGTCAATATAATACTTCTATATGGAGGTCGTACCTATGAGCAGAAAAGAATTAATGGACAGACTTTTTGCCAGAGTACCTGCTTCCGACAGGGAGGCCTTTCTCTCAGAGATCCGCAGGGCTGACACCTTTGATGATCGCCTTGCCGTCGTTGAGAAGTACAACCTGAACCTGACAGAGGAAGAAAAGGAGGTCTGGCATAACAGCGTCAAAAAGGAGCTTTCAGATGATGAGCTTGATATGGCATCAGGCGGCTGCTGCGGCTGCAGCGGCTGCAGCTGCAGCAAGTGTCAATACTACTAGAATGTAACTCAACAGGGCTCAATACTTTTTGTGGAGGTAACAACAGATCGGAATGGTGAATGTATGCCCGGTAAGCGCGGCAGCGCTTCTTGATTTTCTCGTGAAGGAGCTTTCAAAAAAGGATTTCTTCTCTGATCCGGAAAGAACTGAGCTTCACAGACTTGCCCGGGAAATAACTCCGGTTCTGCCGGAGGACTATTTCCCGGATACTTATCTGGACGTCGAACTGAACGGCAGGGAAAAACCGATGCTGGCCTTCCGGATGGATTCACGGGAATGTAATCTGGTAAACCATCAGACAGAAGGCCGGTATTTCGCGGAATGCGGTGTACCGGCTGTACTTATGCCGGAGCAGTACGGATGTATATCGGTCATTGCCTGTACGGAGGACAGGATGATCCCTATGGAGCTGGACAAAGCGGCCATTTCCTTAAGAGAAGCATCATACCCCTCCGCCGATCCGCAAAATGAACCTCCCGCCGTCCGCGCTCTCCTTGCCCGGCTCGCCGGCTTCCCCGTGGCGACCGAGATCCGATGTCACGGAGATGAGCGCACTGTTATCTTTACCGGCGGCACCCGAAGTCCGAGGCAGCGCTTTTCCAAAACAGAGTATGCAGCCCGGCTGCTTTCGCTTCTGGAGGAGCTGGGTGCCCCGGAGAAGCAGCTTTCCCGTCTTATAGAGCTGCCCTGCAATTACCGGTTTCCATGTTATGACGAGGCGTATGGATACATGGACTGGCTGTGCCGTTCGGATATTGCTTATTTTTCCGTCAGCTTCCGCGGAGCTGAGGCGCTGCGTTTTCACGTCGGGATCCTGCTTACGGATAAGTGCATGGAGCATCGGGGCGAAGCCGTGAAGCCCGTACAAGCTTATCAGTGGCACATAACAGATATCTGTGACCAGCGTTGCAGGCATTGCTATCTCTATGCAGAGGATGCTCTGCATAAATGCGTCAGCACCCCATGGGATATGCTGATTAGCACTATGGACGAGTGCACTATGGACGCTGCGAGACGGCATGCCAGACCCATGCTGTACATAACCGGGGGCGACCCCATCATGCACCCGCGCTTCTGGGATTTTGCCGTGGAACTTCACCGCCGCGGGATTTACTGGAATATGATGGGGAATCCCTTTCATCTTGATTCGGAGGTCTGCGTACGCTTAAGACAGCTTGGCGTCAGGGTATACCAGATGTCACTGGACGGCCTGGAGCCCTTTCATGACTATATGCGTATGCCCGGCAGCTACAGAGCGACATTAAATGCGGTCCGGCTGCTGAATGACGCGGGCATCGGCTCTCAGCTCATGGCCACCGCAAGCAGAAGGAATCTGGATGATATCATTGCCCTGATGGATGTTGCCGCAGAATATAACGCAGAAAGCTTTACCTTTGCCCGTTACTGCGCCACATCAAAGGATAAGGCAGAAGACTATCCCGCGCCTGAGGAGTATCGCCGGTTCCTGGAACGCTATTTAGAAAAGAGCAGAGAGCTCAGGCTTAAGGGCTGCGGGACGCGCTTTATCCAGAAGGAGCATCTGTTCACACTGCTTAAATGGGAGCGTGGTGAATTCACGGTTCCGGAATATTCCAAAGCTCACCCGGATACGGTATATGAAGGCTGTCACCTGGGACAGAGCATAACCATCCTTTCGGACGGCGATGTAATGGCCTGCCGCCGCATGGAGAGCGTGGTGGGGAATGTATGGACAGAGTCCCTGTCCGGGATCACATCCGGGGATGCGCTGGAGCGCTATGCCGATGTTAAGGAGATCACTCGCTGCAGGGACTGCGAGCTTCTTAACTGGTGCCGGGGCTGCCGTGCGGTAGGCTTCAACGCTACCGGCGATATTCATGCCGCCGACCCCTGCTGCTGGAAGAAGAGTGAATAAATGAAGGAAAGCGGTAAAACGATATTCAGAGAAAAGAACCTGAAGGAAGCTTCCGAACCTGAACAGTTCGATAACCTTCTTCGGGTGACGGGCTTCGGTCCCTGGCTCACACTTCTGTCGGCAGCCCTCGTGCTGGCGGCAGTTTTCGTGTGGGTCTTTTTCGGGAGGGTTCAGACTGTGATCACCGGAGCAGGCTACTGTAAGGATGGCAGGCTGCTCTGTTATGTGAGTCAGAAGGAGCTCGACGGGATCACTGAAAATACTACAGTGGACGTCGAAGGCACGGCGGGAGAGATAATAAGGTTTGACCCAAGCCTGTATACCGCTTCGGATATTTCCAATGATGTGCTCTTCCTTCTGCCCGATACCAGATGGTATTGCATGGTTGTGCTGGACTGCCCGCTTGAAGACGGCCTGTACAAGGTAAGCTTCTACCGGGAATCGGTTGCTCCGGTCTCCTTCATGACGCAGGGAGGCGAAAACCAATGAGAAGAAAGGTTCCTTCGCCGAAAAGAAAAGGCGTGGCAAGGGTTCCCGTCGTCATGCAGATGGAGAATATGGAATGCGGCGCTGCCTGCCTTTCCATGGTGCTCGCCTATTACGGAAAATGGCTTCCTCTTTCGGAGCTGCGCAACTACTGCGGCAGCTCCCGTGACGGAGCAAAGCTTTCCTCAGTAGCGAAAACCTCGAGATCGCTGGGCATGAATGCGCAGGGCTACCGCTATGAAACCGAGGAATTCTTTGACTCTGCCTCCTTTCCCTGCATAGTCCACTGGCGCTTTACGCACTTTGTAGTGGTCTGCGGGCGCAGGGGCAGCACTGTTTATATCAATGATCCTGCCGGCGGAAGTCAGAAGATCTCCATGGAGGATTTTGACGAGGCCTTTACCGGAGTCTGTCTTGAATTATCCCCCGGCAAAGACTTTGAGCCCTCCGGCAGCCCGCGCAGCATGGTCTCCTACCTTAAGGAGAACCTCAGAGGAGCGGGACGAACTGCAGCCTTCGTTGTTGCCGCAAGCCTGCTGGTTTCTCTTTGCAGTCTCTTTCTACCTGCATTCTCCCGTGTTTTTATCGACCGGATCCTGAGTGAAGAGGATCCGCAATGGCTTAAGCCTATGCTGCTGATCCTTATCGTTCTCTGTCTGGTCGAGCTGGCTGTAGGCCTGGTACAATCAGTCTGGCAGATGAAGCTGTTCGGTATGCTTGGGATCAAGGCCAGCAGCCGCTATATGTGGCATATTTTCCATATGCCCGCAGAATTCTACTTCCAGCGTCAGCCGGGCGATCTTCAGCAGAATGAGGAGGCTAACCGTCTCATTTCGGAGACCTTCATACTGCGCTTCGTTCCGCTGATCATCGGCGCCCTGATGATGCTTTTTTATGCTGTGGCCATGTTTTACTACAGCCTGATCCTCTCCCTCATAGGCTTTTCCGTGGTGGCTGCCAATCTTTTTCTCACACGTTATATAGCCAACCGGCGCATCAATATCCTCCGAGTGATCAGACGCGACCAGGGAAAGCTCATGACCTCCTCCATGGCCGGCGTCCGCATGCTTGAGACCATCAAAGCCTCCGGCGCGGAAAATTCCTGGTTCGCGCGGTGGGCAGGCTATCAGGCCAATGTAAATGAACAGAACGTCCGCTTTGAGAAAGTTACCCGGATCCTGGGAAGTCTGCCCGGAGTCCTGATCCGCCTGTCCTCTGTGCTGCTGCTATGCATCGGGATATATCTGGTGATCCGCGGACATTTCACGCTGGGCTGCGTGGTTGCCTTCCAGTCTCTTCTTACCTCCTTTACGGAACCTGCAATGGAGCTCGTCAGTTCCAACCAGATGCTGCAGGAAATGCGAACGGATATGGAACGGATCGAAGACATCATGGCCTATCCTGAGTATGATCTTCTGAAGGAGGATACGCCGGAAAAGGGCTTCAGACGCATAAAGGGGGAGATCGAGCTCCGGAATTTAACCTTCGGCTATTCCGGGCTGGAGGAGCCCCTGATCAGTGATCTCAGCTTCCATGTCCCTGCAGGCTCGAGCGTAGCGATAGTGGGCGCGTCCGGCTGCGGGAAATCCACGATCCTGTCACTTGTTTCCGGTCTTTACACTCCCTGGGAGGGAGAGATCCTCTTTGACGGAATCCCCATGCAGGATTATACCAGAGGTGAGCTTCGCGGCTCCCTCAGCGTGATCGACCAGAAGATCGTGCTGTTCAGTGATACGATCGCCAACAATATCAGGATGTGGGACGAATCCATCGAGGATTATGAGGTGATACTCGCAGCCAAGGACGCCCACATCCATGAAGACATCATGGCCAGAGAAAAGGGTTACGGCCACATCCTTCTGGAGGGCGGAGCGGATCTCTCCGGCGGCCAGAGGCAGCGCCTCGAGATCGCCCGGGCTCTTGCTGCGGATCCTTCCATCGTCATTATGGACGAGGCTACCAGCGCACTGGATTCCGGAACGGAGAACCTGGTGGTAAAGAACATCCGTGACCGCGGCATTACCTGCCTTATCGTAGCCCACCGTCTCTCAACCATAAGGGACTGTGACCGGATCATCGTGCTGGAACAGGGACGGATCGCAGAGCAGGGTACACATGAGGAATTGATGACACTGAACGGATTGTATGCTTCCCTGGTAAAGAATAATTAATAGCTATAGGTACGACGAATGGGTATTTTTGACGAAAAACAGCAGCAGCGAAAAAGGCTGGAGGATGAGATGTTTGATATCTCATTCCGGGAGCTGGCCGGCGTTGTTACAGGGAAAAAAAGAAGCGGTGCCTCAGAAAATGTACGGCTCCGGATGCTGGACGTTATGCAGGAGCTGAGCAGAGGTCTGAATATTACCATACCCTACAGCGCAAATGCTGAATCTGATGCCTCATGGTATCAGGAACAGTATTTCCGGCCCCGGGGCATCATGTGGCGGGCCGTCAGTCTCAGAGGAAAATGGTATGAGGACGCCCAGGGCGTCATGCTGGCAGCCTTCGAGGACGGAACTCCCGTCGCACTGCTTCCGAACCGGAGCAGAGGCTGCTTCTACAGGGATCCTGATACCGGCAGGCGGATCCGGGTAAACGCCGCTCTTGCCAGCCGCTTTCAGCCGGAGGCCACTCTTTATTACCGTCCTCTGCCCATGCGCAGGATCGGTGCGAAGGATATTTGGGCATATATCCGGGCATCCGTTCCCGGCATGGAGTTCCTTATGCTTATCGCCGCAACGATCAGTATAATGCTGCTTGGTATGGTCACTCCCACGATGACGAAAAGGCTTACCTCAGATGTGACCGGATCAGGCGACCTTCGCCTGCTGTCTGTGATCCTTGTCGTACTGCTGCTGGTGACAGGAGCCTCGTTTCTTGTCACTGCCATGAAGCAGCTGATCCTTGCCCGTATATGCACCAAGGTCGCCATCCCCCTCCAGGCTGCCTTCATGATGCGCGTCCTTTCTGTTCCTGCTGGTGAACTGAAGGCCTTTTCCGCCGGTGATCTGGGCAGCAGGATCGGCAGTATGTATAACAGCCTTAAACAGCTGCTGAACATGTTTCTGTCCATCATGCTGACCTCTGCCTGTTCCCTGATCTGCTTTCCGCAGATGTTTTATTATGCCGCAGGGCCGGCTCTCGTTGCTTTTTTCGTTACGCTTATACTGGTCGTTCTTTATGTGTTCGTGATCCGCACGCGTTTTATCGTCAGTGTGAACAGGATGCAGTATCAGGCACAGGAATCAGGCCTTACCTACAGTCTTATCGACGGTATCCAAAAGATCATACTATCGGGAGCTGAGAAGCGGGCATTTTCCGTATGGGCAAGGGTTTACCGCAATTCAGTCCGCACGATCTACGATCCGCCGTTCCTGCTGAAGATATTCAGAACACTGACCCCTGTTATCCTGCTGGCCGGTACCATTATCATCTATCCGGTTGCCGCACATGAGGATATCACTCAATCTGATTTTTACGCCTTTCTTTCCTCCTACTCGATCCTTACAGGAGCCCTGACCTCTCTCGGCGCCGGCGCTGTAAGCTTTGCCGATGCTCTGCCTGTTTTCAGACTCCTTAAGCCGGTCATGGAGCTTACTCCGGAGACCGGCGGCGAAAAGGAAGTGGTTCAGCGTCTCAAAGGGAATATATCGCTTAAAAATATCACCTTCCGCTATACCGATGATATTCCGCCTGTCCTTGACGATCTGAACCTGAGGATCAGCAAGGGTGAATATATTGCCATCGTAGGTAGGACAGGTTGTGGAAAGACCACGATCCTGCGGCTGCTGCTGGGGCTGGAAAAGCCGGATCATGGTGAAGTATACTATGACGGTAAGAAGCTGAGCTCACTTGACGCGGCTTCACTTCGCAGGAGGATCGGTACCGTTCTGCAAGACGGGGAGGTATTCCGTGGAACCATTTTGTCGAATATCATCGTCAGCGGGACTGACCTTACGGAGGACGACGCCTGGGCAGCTGCTGAGATCGCCGGAATTGCCGAGGATATCCGCCGGATGCCCATGAAAATGAACACTCCCCTCCCTGATAACGGACAGGGTATATCCGGAGGTCAGAAGCAGCGGCTCCTGATCGCGCGTGCCATAGCGCCAAAGCCCTCTATCCTTCTTTTTGATGAGGCTACCAGCGCTCTGGATAATATAACCCAAAAGGCAGTCTCTGACGCGATAGGAGAGCTTGACTGCACTCGTATCGTTATAGCCCATCGCCTTTCAACAGTACAGAACTGTGACCGGATCCTCTGTCTCGATCATGGTCATATCGTGGAGGAAGGAACCTATGAGGAGCTTATGCAAAAAAAAGGCTTCTTCGCAAGGCTTGTAGAAAGACAGCAGATCTGAAGAATAATTCCATCACACTGCATTTTGTGTCCTCCTGGTGTTAATAATGAAGGAAGACATTCAAACCTTGACAATAAGATTGTTTAGTTCACAAAGACAGGTATACTGCACAAAAATACGGGGTTTTGAGGATGATCAGAGTACTGTTTGTCTGCCATGGAAATATCTGCAGATCTCCAATGTGTGAGTTCGTAATGAAGGACATGGTGAAGAAGGCCGGGATGACGGAATACTTTCATATTGAGTCTGCGGCCACCAGTAGTGAAGAGATATGGAATGGTGTTGGGAATCCGGTATATCCTCCCGCAAGAGAGGAATTGGCCCGGCATGGGATCCGTTGTGATGGAAAGCGGGCAAGAAAGCTGGTGAGAGAGGATTATGACCGGTATGATTATCTGATCGGAATGGAAGATACGAATATACGGTATATGAAGCAGATCCTGGGGGACGATCCGGAGGGAAAGGTAACGAAGCTTCTCAGCTTTGCCGGGAGTGAACGAGGGATTGCAGATCCTTGGTATACCGGGGATTTCCGGAGTACATACAAGGATGTGGTGCTTGGGTGTGAAGCATTGCTGAAACAGATTGCGGAAAGACACAGATTGTAAAAAAGAAAATGTGAGTGAGAGTTGTATCAGAAAAAAAACCTGTATCCCGGGAAACCGGGGTACAGGTTTTTTTCGGAAACAATAATCCATGGAAGTGTGATCTGCTTATGCAGACTTTACAAGATGTATGGATTCGATCTCACCATCAGAAATTCGTACAAGCTTTGTTCCGTAATATGCAGCTTCTTCAGAATGTGTTACCTGAATGATGGTCTTGCCGTATTTACGGTTGATCTTGCGGAAGAGCTCCATCAGGCGCATGCCGGTCTTACTGTCCAGATTCCCGATGGGCTCATCCAGGAAGAGAATGTCCGGATCAAAGACAAGGGCGCGTGCGATGGCTACACGCTGCTGCTGTCCGCCGGAAAGTTCCCGGGGAGTAAGCTTCCGCTTGTCCTTCATCCCGATCAGGTCAAGAACTTCTTCGATCTTATCCTGATGATCCTTTATCTTCTCACCGGCGAGGGTGAGAGGAAGGGCGATGTTATCTTCTACACTCAGGTTCGGAACCAGATTGTAGAACTGGAATACAAATCCGAGCTCATGATTTCGCATATGGCACAGTTCCTTGTCGGAAAGGGTGCTGAGATCGTTCCCGCACACGGATACGCTACCTTTGGAAGGCTGATCCAGACCGCCGAGAAGATAGAGCAGAGTGGATTTTCCGCTTCCGGAGGGCCCCATGATGGATACAAACTCGCCCTTTTCTACTTTCAGGTTAATGTGCTTCAGGACCTCTGTGGTCTGTTTTCCGTTTACAAAAGATCTGCATAAATCCTTTACTTCGATTGCGTTCATTGTATATTCCTCCATTTGGGTGTTTTTTGCATTATTCATATTTCAGTTCCTGAACCACAGACAGTTTTCGGCTTTTCAGCATGGTAGACAGAGAGGCGATCAGGATGATGCCGGTGATGATGGCTGCGTAGATCGGAAGCTCAGCCCAGCTGAATGCCACATGCATGGGCAGACCGATGAAGCTGCAGAAGCCTGTCATCAGATCCGAAAGCAGGATTGTGAGTGGGATACAGAGCAGGATGCTGAAGGCTACGGAAGCCAGGCTTTCGGCCAGCAGCAGGCTCATACGTCCGCTCTTGCTCATTCCCACAGAAGCCATCACTGCCATCTCCCGTTTTCTCTGGATGAAGCAAATGGTGATGTTGTTGAATACACCGATGGATGCGATGATCATTGCCAGATAGGAGAAAATGGACATGATCATGACGATCTGCTGATTCTGTTCATCGTTAAGTTTTGTGTCTTCTGCCTTGGTTCTCCAGGTTGCGCCCAGAGATTTGAGATAGGGGGCCATTTCGTTTTCAATTTCCGCGTTGTTTCCGCTGGCTGCAAAGTAGATCGTGTTCGCTTCCTTTATGTGGAACTCCTGTTTCAGTACCTCATCTCTGATCAGGATGCAGAGACCTGCGTTGTATACCTTTCCGTCATAGATCCCGATGATCTTGAAGGGCACCGTGCTGGCATTCACCGTTACATCGATGGTGTCGCCCACATTTTTCTTCAGCTGTTTCTGAAGCTTTATGGGGAGAAGGACCTCTCTGCCCCGGGAGTTCTCCAGTGCGTCGAATTCCTTCTGGTATTTTTCCGATACTTCAAAATATTTATCGTAGGTAGTACCGAAGCCCTCGGGTTTAACGCCGAGCATGATCAATGATGCGTCATTATCCGATGTTCCCATAGCATTGTAGCATGGGGTGATGGTTTCCAGCTTTACGCCCTCCAGGGTTTTCAGCTTATTTATGATCTGATCGGTGGTGGAGGTCGTGGGGTCTCCGTTCAGGATCTCTGAGATGCTGTAGTCGTAGTTTGCCTTTGCGTAGGCGTCGGTTACCAGATCCGTCATGCTCTTTCCGAAGGAAGCGATCATCAGCACAGATGACAGGGAAATGACGATCAGTACGATGTTGTTCCGAAGAAGCTTGGAGCTGTGGATGTTGTTCATCGTAAGGTAAAGGGTTGCATTGTTCTTAAATGCTCTGGCTAACAGCCAGGAAGCGCCCTTTACGATGGACGGGGTAATGAGTATGATGCCTGCGAAGGCTGCCGTGAATCCGAAGGGAGCTACATTTGCCTTAGCATCCCCCGTAAGGAAGAAGCTGCTTGCGGCGAAAAGGATCAGGACGGCGCCGATGATCCGCTTTGCCATAACCTTGCCATTCCTCTGTTCAACGCGGTTCAGGATCACATCCTTGGCTTCCAGACGACGTACGGAACGTACCGGAAGCCATGCGGAGAATACGGAAAGAACGATGGCGAAGATCATACCGATCAGGATATGGATGGGGTTAATGTGGAACTCCGGGTAGATCTCGTATTCCGCCAGCGGAGAAGTGAGTCTTCCGACGAAGAAGAGAAGCGTCTCTCCCAGGACACAGCCCACGACACCTGCCACCAGAGCATACATCAGACCTTCCATCAGGATGATCCTTTCCACTTTTTTTCTTGTGGCGCCCTGACTCATGAAGGTTCCAATGGTGGAAAGCCGTTCAGTGATCACCAGCTTGAATACGCCGTAAATGATGATGCCGCTAACGATCACCACGATGGCCATCATGAAGTAGAGGCCGAGGGTTATGGATGAATCGGAGTAAACCTCCGTATTGTTCAGGATTCCGGCTGAAAGCTCCGGATGATCCACGTTATACTTGCTTACAAAAGAGCGGATCGTTTCCGCTGACGGATCGGTTTCGGTAAGCTTTGCAGTGATCACATTGAATTTTCCGTCAGCCTGAAGCTTTTGCTCTAACCATCCGTAGGGGATCATCATGGTAAAATTCTCGGCCTGATCGGAGGCAAAAATTCCCTCCGGTCCGCAGATGGCTTCTACGGTAAATGTTGTTTCCTCCCCGGAAAGGAAGAACCGGAGCTTGTCGCCAGGTTTCAGTCCCTTTTTATCGGCGATTCTCTGGGAAATGATACAGGAGGGCTGAGCCTCGGAACCTGTCTTCTGCATGAACTCTGTGGTTCCGGCGGTCAGATTTCCGCTGAATGCCGTGCGTCCGTGGATCTGTATGTAATTGATCCGGTCGCCATCCGTGATGACGCCGGTGGTACAAAGCTCGCCGCGTAGATCGGTAAGCCCTGTCTGGTCTATGCTTTCAAGTGCGATGAACGGATCCTCGGATCCGGACATGATGCTGATATCCTGCCCTTCTCTGGCGGCTTCATATGGTTCGCTGAAGCTGTCTACGATCACATCCACGATCCCTGCACTTCCCACGAGAAGCGCGGTACTGATGGCGATGGAAATGATCAGCAGGAAGAATCTGCTTTTCTTCTCGAGCATGTTTCGTACGATGTACTTAAGAAAAACCTTCACCTCTTTTTCCTCCTCTTTGTTTTTGGGTTTCCTTTCAACGATGCCACTATAACGCCGAAAAATGAATCAATCCTTTGCAAAAGATTAAAAAAAGATTAAAAATGAATGGTAGACCAAAACTCTTCTGTTTGCTAAAATAGGGACTATGGGGAAGGATTCAATTTCGGAGCCAAGGGGGTGAATGAATGGAGAGACAAAAGATAGCATTACTGGTCGCTCAGGCTGATGAAGACTATCAAAGTGACTTTATCCGTGGTGTAATGGAGAAAGCATTCTCTCTGGATTACGATGTTTCAGTATTTTCCATGTATATTAAATATCAGAACAGCAAGGCACGGGAGATCGGGGAGTCGAATATCTTTAATCTGATCAATTACTCTGCTTTTTCCGGAGTGATTGTTCTTTCCGATATGATTCAGACGCCGGGGGTGGAACAGAAGATTCAGGAGAAGCTGCATGCCTGCTACTCCGGGCCGGTGATCTGCGTAGATACGGAAAGCGAGTATTTCCATACCTTCTGGACAGATGGCTACGGTGCGGTGTATGACACCATCAGCCATATGATCGAAAAACATGGGATGACGGATATCGCATATCTTACCGGGCGGAAAAATCATGTGCATTCCAAACGAAGACTTGAAGCCTATCGTCAGTCAATGAAGGATCATGGGATACAGGTTCGCGAGGATCGTATTTTTTATGGGGATTTCTGGTATTTCTGCGGTACCAGTGTGGCTGAGGAGCTTCTGCGTAAGCCGGAGGATATGCCCCAGGCCGTAGTTTGTGCAAATGATCCCATGGCCATCGGCGTTGCCATCGGGATGGATCGGGGAGGAATGCGGATTCCCGAAGATATAGCGGTTGTTGGATATGGTACCTCGGAGGAAGGATGGTCCAGTCCGAAACCCATTACCTCCACCTATATTCCGGGAGCTTACTATGGCAGCTATGCGGTGGAAGCATTGATGCAGCTGATGGAAGGTAAGAAGCCGGAGGAACCGAATCCCCGGACGAAGCTCTTTATCGGGGAGAGCTGCGGCTGCAGTATGCCGGAGCTGAACCCTGCGGATTTTCGCAGAGCAGAATGGGCCACAGGGAATACGGAGGGCGGATATCAGTCGCTTCATGATTTCCTGATGGAGGATATGCTTTTGGCCGCAAATGTGGAGGAATTCTTCCGCACAGTTTATGATTATATTTATTTCCTTACCGGCGTGAAGCGGATGGATATCTATATCGATGAGCACTGGCTGGTGCCGGAGCAGGTATTGAAGAACATGTTCCTGTCCGAGGGTTATCCGGCAAAGATGCTTCATGTGCTCTCCTACGATCTGCTGGATCCCGAGCGAAGCTATGTGGGAGTGAACCGGCTCCTTGACACAGAGATGATGATGGAGGATGTGAGAGCCAAGACTCCGGTGGGGCATCTTGTGGTTCCCCTCTTCTATGAAGAAAAATCCTTCGGTTATGCGGTGATGGATTACGGTGAAGAGGCAAGGTCCTATAATACGGTTGCCCGTCAGTGGTTTAATTCGGTCTGCCGTGGCCTGGAATCGCTGCGCAGGACCATGGCACTGGAGGAATATAATAAGATCCTGGTGGCCGATGTTGAACCGAAATTCCCGATTCCCGGGACACAGGAGAGGGAGTCGGATGCGGCACTTACAGAGGAGGAGCGGGCTGATCGGGAGGAGGTTCGCCGGATACTGGATGAAAATCTTCTGACCTACTACTTCCAGCCCATCGTTCGTGCCGAGGATGGCGAAATCTATTCGTATGAGGCGCTGATGCGATCCAATTCGGGAAAGAAAATCCCGCCGCTGACCATCATTCGATATGCCAACAGTCTGGGGCGGATCAGGGATATCGAGAAGGCCACCTTCCTGAATGTACTGAAGCGGGTTGATGAGGATCCGCAGCTGTTCGAAAACAAAAGAGTATTTATCAACAGTATTCCCGGGGTTAAGCTGACCCGGGAGGATGATGCGCTGGTAGAGGAAAAGCTTAAGGCACATTCGGAGCAGATCGTTGTTGAACTCACGGAGCAGGCGGAACTGGAGGACGAACAACTGGAGGGACTTAAGACGAGGCTGCGGAGTATGGGTACTGGTATCGCTGTAGATGATTACGGTACGGGTTACTCCAATGTCAGCAATCTCCTTCGTTACATGCCGGATTGTGTAAAAATCGACAGGTCGCTTCTGTCCGAAATCCAGAACAGTGCCCAGAAACAGCATTTCGTAAGGAATATCATTGAATTCTGCCATGAGAATAAGATCCTTGCTCTGGCGGAGGGTGTTGAAACCCGGGATGAGCTTCAGACAGTGATCCGGCTGGGCGCGGACCTGATCCAGGGCTTCTATGTGGCACGGCCGAGTGCAGAGGTCCTGACCTCCATCGACAGCGCCATGAAGATGGAGATCTGTCGTTTTCATCGTGAACGGATGGATGGCATCAGCGATCATGTATATGTGGCCGGTATGACCACACGTGTTATGATGAACAACCTGATCAAGGAAGATAAGACAACGATCATTATCGGAGACAAGGACTCAACCTGCAGGGACATTACCATTGCCGGAAGTCCGAATGTCAGCTCCAACATCCACATCGAGGTTATGGAGGGGTATGACGGCAGCGTGACTCTGGAAAATGTGATGCTTTCCAATCAGAAACAGCGCCCCTGTATCCGCATGGCGGAGAATTCAAAGATGCGGCTGCATCTGGTAGGAGAAAACCGGCTGGATGGCGGTGGGATCCTGGTCCCGGAGGGTGCGGAGCTTACCCTTGAGGGGGATGGAAACCTGAGGCTGATGCTGAACGGCACGGATATCTACGGCATCGGAAATGCTCAGGATAAGGGGCACGGAACCATCGAATTCTATCAGGATGGTGAAGTGACCATAGAAGCAAACGGAAAGAATATCATTGGCATCGGTTCCGGGTATGGTGGAAAAACAAGGATCAACAAAGGCAAATTTTCGCTGTATCTCAGCGGAAGCTCAGGTGTGGGTATCGGTTCTTTATATGGCATGGATAAGCTGATATTTGCGGAATGTGACATGTTTATCGACAATGCGTTCCGTGAAGGGGTCTGTGTCGGTAATATGAAAGCATCATCACGGATCGAGATTCGGGAATCCTTGTTCCGTTGCACAAGCAGCGGTACGAGAACTGTTGTTTTGGGATCGATCAGTGGCGAATACGTGGAGCTGATCATGCATGACATGTCCATACATCTGAATGTGCGGGCCGATTCCTCTGCTGCTTTGGGTAGTCTGGAGGGAACCTCTATGATCGAGATTGACTCTTCTGCTGTGCGTTACAAGGGCGCTGGCAGGGAGGGCTTTGTTTTTGGAGGGATGAGTCCGGATACGATGATCCATTTGCGGGATGTGGATATGAAGGTGTTTATGAAGGCCGAACGGGGTACTGTCACCAACGCCATCCCGGAGCGTTTTATCAATGAACGGGGCATGTCGGAGGTGGAGATCACCGATGACGATGGAAATCTATTATTTAGTTCGCATTAATCAATGACAGGGTCAGAGGGTCCATGGGTGCGCCCGCGCAGTCTCATGTGACCCGAATTGACCCGTAAAGCATGCCGCATGAAGGGTTCGAAAATGAGAGAGGAAAAGGAAATGAATAACGAAACGATCTGTGCCATTTCTTCTGGAACGGGAAGCTCAGGCATCGGGATCGTCCGGCTGAGCGGCCCCCTCGCTGTGGAGATCGGTGAACGGCTGTTTCGGGGAAAACGGAGGCTCAAAGAACTAAAAAGCTATACGGCGGCATACGGGCACCTGGTTGCCTGTATGCCGGAAGAAAGGAATACTTCTGTACTCGATGAGGTGATCGCATTGGTGATGCGGGCACCTCATACCTATACTACAGAGGATGTTGTGGAGTTCTCCTGTCATGGTGGGCCGCTGGTACTTCACCGGGTGCTTGAGGAGCTGATCAAAGCAGGTGCCCGTCTGGCTGAACCCGGGGAGTTCACAAAGCGCGCATATCTTGGAGGACGCATCGATCTCACCGAGGCTGAGGCCGTGATGGATGTGATCGCTGCGGAAAATGAACGTGCGCTTTCTGCATCTCTCCGTCAGCTTCAGGGAGGACTGTCGAATCGGGTGACAGAGCTTCGGGAGAAGTTGTTATATGAAACGGCTTATATTGAATCGGCTCTGGATGATCCGGAGAACTACAGTCTGGAGGATTATCCGGAGCATCTGGCCCCCATCCTTGCGGATTGCAAAAAAAATATTTCCCGGTTGCTTTCTTCTGCGAAGGAGGGTAGACTACTGCGGGAGGGGATTCGTACGGCTATCGTCGGACGGCCGAATGCAGGGAAATCCTCGGTCCTGAATCTGTTGCTGGGAGAAGAGCGGGCCATCGTAACCGAGATCGCAGGCACGACCCGGGATACCCTGGAGGAGAAAGCTGTGCTGGGTGGTGTGCAGCTTACCCTGATCGATACCGCAGGAATCCGGGAAACCGGAGATGTGGTGGAGCAGATCGGTGTCAGGCGGGCTAAGGAAGCCCTTCGTACCGCTGATCTGATCCTACTGGTAATCGATGCGGCCGAGCCGCTGACAACGGAAGAAACGGATCTCCTTATGGAGGTGTCTTTCGATGTTCCATTGATCGTGCTCCTTAATAAAAATGATCTTTCTACGGTGGTCACAAAGGACGAGGTCCGGAAGCTTCTTATGGAAGAGGGAACTCCGACGGCGGACCGGAGCGGAGAGCTCTGCCGGATTCTCGAGATCTCCGCGGCGACCGGAGATGGAAAGGATGCTTTGGCGAAGGCAGTGCAGGAGCTGTTCTTTGCAGGGAAGCTCACGGACAGTCAGGAGGATTATCTGCTGAATACCCGTCATATTGAAGCGTTGCATGAGGCGCAGGATGCACTGGAACGGGTGGAGGACAGTCTGCAGGCCGGTGTTGGCGAGGATTTCTATACGATTGACCTGATGGCGGCTTATGAGGCACTGGGACGGATCATCGGTGAAACCCTGGAGGATGATCTGGCAGATAAGATATTTAAAGAATTCTGTATGGGGAAATAAAAATGACACATGTTGAGGAAACCTATGACGTTGTCATCGTCGGGGCGGGACACGCAGGCTGCGAAGCGGCGCTTGCGTCGGCCCGCCTTGGCTTTGAAACGATCCTGTTCACCATAAGTATGGACAGTGTGGCACTGATGCCGTGTAACCCGAATATCGGGGGCAGCTCCAAGGGGCATCTGGTGCGGGAGATCGATGCACTGGGCGGTGAAATGGGAAAGAATATTGATAAGACCTATATTCAGTCCAAAATGCTGAACGTATCGAAAGGGCCTGCGGTTCATTCGCTTCGGGCTCAGGCGGATAAAGGGGAATATACAAAGGAAATGCGCCGGACACTGCAGCGTGAACCGCATCTTACCCTGAGACAGCAGGAGGTGACGGAGCTTCTGGTGGAGACCGCCTGTCATCCTGAACGACCGGAGGGAGTGAAGGATCTTGTGGACGAGTCAGGGGATTCTTCGCCTGCGGCTCAGAATGACAGACAAATCGTCTGTCATCCTGAACAACCGGAGACCGTCTGTCATCCTGAACGACCGGAGACCGTCTGTCATCCTGAACGACCGGAGGGAGTGAAGGATCTTGTGGACGAGTCAGAGGATTCTTCCGCCGAGGGCCTCAGAACGACAGGCAAGAAAATTGTGGGCGTGCGGACCTGCTCAGGTGCGGTATATCATGCCCGGGCGGTGGTGCTCTGCACAGGCGTGTATCTTAAGGCACGGTGCATTTACGGAGAGACCATCAGCTATACCGGTCCCAATGGGCTGTCGGCGGCAAATCATCTGTCCGATTCCATGGCGGATGCGGGGATCGGTATCCGCCGGTTTAAGACGGGAACTCCCCCCCGGATCGATCGTAAATCCATCGATTTCTCCAAAACCGTGGAGCAGAAGGGGGATGAGAGGATCGTTCCCTTCTCCTTTGAGAATCGTCCGGAGGATATTACCAGAGAGCAGATCTCCTGCTGGCTTACCTATACCAATGAGGAGACCCATCAGATCATCCGGGAGAATATTCATCGGTCGCCCCTTTATTCCGGGGTGATCCAGGGGACAGGACCGAGATATTGTCCGTCCATAGAAGATAAGATCATGAAGTTTCCGGATAAGGATCGCCACCAGCTGTTCATTGAGCCGGAGGGAGAATTCACGGATGAGATGTATCTGGACGGCATGCCGTCTTCTCTGCCGGAGGATGTGCAGTACCGGATGGTACATTCCGTTCCGGGACTGGAGCACGCAAAGATCGTGCGAAATGCCTATGCCATCGAATATGACTGCATTTTTGCCACTGAGCTTAAGCCCTCGCTGGAGTTTAAGGAGGTGGAGGGACTGTTTTCGGCCGGACAGATCAACGGAAGCTCTGGCTACGAAGAGGCGGGAGCACAGGGACTGATAGCCGGGATCAATGCGGCCCGGAAGCTGCAGGAGAAGGAACCGCTGGTCCTTTCCCGTTCGGACGGTTATATCGGTGTGTTGATCGATGATCTGGTGACCAAGGAAACAAGGGAACCCTACCGGATGATGACCAGCAGGGCGGAGTACCGGCTGCTGCTCCGTCAGGATAACGCGGATCTTCGACTTACACCCATCGGTCATGAGATCGGACTGATCTCTGAGGAGCGCTATCAGAGGTTTCTGGAGAAGAAGCAGATGATCGAGTCCGAGATCGCCCGGCTGGAGAGTACTCCCATCGGAGCGTCGAAGGAGACCCAGGAGTTTCTGGAGGCGAATGGAAGCGCACCGCTGCATACCGGTGTTACCCTGGCGGATCTGCTGAGACGGCCGGAATTTACTTATGAAACACTGGCGCCGCTGGATCCGAAGCGCCCAGAGGGCGAAGGACTGACGGATGATGTCGCCGAGCAGATCAACATTTCCATTAAATATGAGGGATATATCAAACGTCAGAAGCAGCAGGTGGAGCATTTCATGAAAATGGAGGGGAAGAGGATCCCTGCAGATATGGATTACAGTAAGGTGAAGAATCTGCGGAAGGAGGCCCGTCAGAAGCTGGAGGCTGTCCGGCCGGAATCCATCGGTCAGGCTTCGCGTATTTCCGGTGTTTCTCCTGCCGATGTATCCCAGATCATGCTGTATCTTCGCGTGTGAGGGAATGAAGCGAAGGCATGTTTTTGCTCACGGATGATACATTCTGCCATGTAAAAAACCGCTATCCTACTGGACAGCGGTTTTTTTCTTGTGGCTGCGGGATCTGGATCTTCTGGATCTGGATCTTAGCCGATCGGATTCATGTCTTTTTTGTTTTTTCTTCTCTCGAAGTTCAGCCTGTCGGCTCATCAGGGCTTCGTAGCCTTCCCTGGTAGTGCGGGTGATCCGCTTAACGGCATAGACGGTATCTTCATTTTCACCGGCGGTACGGAACTTGATCCGTCCCTCGGCGAAGCCATGGCGGAAGCATTTGCCGATGGCCATTTCCGTGTTCTGTGCATTGACGAACCACTGGACCATGGGAGTGGTAAGTCGTCCGCATTTTGGACAACGGAGCTCGGAAACTCCCTCATCCTCCATGGCCAGCTGTCGGGTGGGATATTCGGCGGAAATGAAATCGATCACATTATCATGCCGGTCATTGATGATGTCTTCCTGTGACTTCGGACGCTGATACAGATCGATGGTATATTTCTTCTTGATATTCCCAAGCTTTGCGGCGGCCAGGACCTTGGCGGTATACCGCGCATCGCTTATGGCGGCGTGAAAGGGTTCGTCCTGCGGAAGCCCCAGGGCCTCCACCGCTTTCTCCAGCTTGCAGATCATCCGGTTGGGATCGTACTTATCCGCATAAATCTGCTGGATGTTGTAATAATGTACCGGATACGGAAGCTTCTCCATGTTGTAGAAGTCCATATTGTTCTGCAGGTAGAAGAGGTCTGACATGCCCCAGGTACAGAATACCGAGTCCTTTCCGCACCATTCCAGAAAACGTTCACAAACCTCCTTGAAGGGGTGTCCGTCCTGCTGAAGCTCCCGCTCATCGTAGGAAAGCATCTTGCGGATGGTGTGATGCAGACGTTTATATACTTTTGGTGTGATCAATTCGCGAAATTCGGACTCTAACTGATATTTATGATTCAGCTTCACCGCGCCGATCTCGATGATCTCAAAGGGTAGCCGCGGATGCTCGCCGGAACGACCGTAGGCACTCTGGTTCCACTCCAGATCCATTACGATATATTTCATAAATGTACTTCCTTGACAAAGCGTTATGATAAATCCTGATCGTAAAGATTCTCAATCAAAGAATTTTGGCATTACCGGGTCATTGTATCATTTTTATATCTTCTATGCAATACCCGACCATATCCGGGATCACAGAGGGTCCCGCTTTGCCGTTCCGGCCTTCCTTGGGTAGGCCTTCGGGGTAGGACCGGTTTTAAGAATGGGCACAAAGGAGCGGGTCACTTCCTCTCCGGAAACGGAATCCTCCGTGTCCAGCCGGGGAAGGGTGAAAAGCACCGGAGACATGGCTTTTCCGCCAAGAAGTCGGATGGCCCGGCCGGCCTCGGAGAGTTCCTCGCTGATCTCCTGGGACTTATAGGATAAAAATGTTCCGCCTGGCTTAACGAAGGGAAGCACATATTCCGACAGGGCGGAAAGATTCGCAACGGCCCGGGAAACCGCCAGATCAAAAGCGTCCCGGAGCTTCGGATCTCTTCCCCCGTCTTCGGCCCGGCTGTGGATGGCGCTGATCCCCTTAAGGGACAGGGCTGTGATCACCTCATGCAGAAAGCCCACCCGTTTCTGCAGGGAATCCAGCAGGGTTACCTGAAGCTCAGGGCACAGGATCTTCAGGGGGATCCCCGGAAAACCCGCACCGGTCCCCACATCGATCATTTTCTTCTTTTTTTCGTCGGAAAGAAACAGCCTTCGCAGCTCCTCCGATGCGATCAGCGGTGCAAGGCTGTCAAGAAAATGAAGCCGGATGAAATCCTTCCGCTCCGTAATGGCCGTCAGGTTCATGACCTTATTTTTTTCTATGACCATGTTGTAAAAGGCTTCCAGCTGTTCCAGCTGAAGATCGGTTACCGGTATTCCGGCAGAGACAAGACAGGCTTTCAGTTGTTCCATATCGATTTCCTTTGATCTGATGCTTTTTCCAACCATCATAGCCTAAGAGACGGAACATTTCAAGAAAACAGTTTGAAAGATGATAAAAATATGGTAGAATGCTTATTTATAGTAGTTAAGAATAAAACGAACGATGACGAGGTTAGTCATGAATAAGAGAAAAATCGCCGGATGCATCCTTGCGTCCATTCAGTTTGTTGTATCCGTATTGTTTATCTTCTTTGCGGTCTCAACAAAAGTGATCCCCATGAAATATGTGCTGATCGCAGGTATTATATTGGGGGTTCTGCCCATACTGATCGTTCTGATGCAGATCCGGAAGGCTTCGGGGATCATCGGGATCTGTCTCTCGGTGATCGTGATCGCCGGGCTGGGATACGGCATTTATATGGTGCGGCACACGGATAAGAAGCTGGATGAGATGACCGGCAAGACCACGGAGATCACGGTGGTCAACGTCTACGTGAAGAAGGATGATCCTGCAGCATCCATCAATGATGCGGTAACGAATAATTATCCCTTCGGTATCCTGAAGGAAGGCGAACGGGATAAGGTAAATGAAGCCATCGCCGAGATCGAGAAGGATCTGAATACGACCATAGACACAAGGGAATACGGGTCCATCTTCGATATCGCAAAGGCGCTGGACGACGGCGAGATCAAGGCGACCATAGTGAATTCGGGCTTCATGTCCGCTTTGGACGGATCGGAAGAGTACCCGGATTATTCCCAGGGACTTCGGATCATTCTGGAGAAGCAGATCGAGACAGAGGTGACCGTGGATCCGGAGAAGGAAAAGGAAAAGGCCACCGAAAAGCCCAAGGAAGCAGGCTGCTTCGTGGCTTACATAAGCGGTATCGATACCGAGGGGCCGGTTTCCGTGAAGGCGCGGAGCGACGTGAACATTCTGGCAGTTGTAAACCGAAACACCAGACAACTGCTTCTTCTTTCCACCCCGCGGGATTACTGGGTACCCCTTACGGTTTCCGGTGATCAGAGAGATAAGCTGACACATGCCGGGATTTACGGCATCGAGGCATCCATGGGAACTCTGGAAATGCTCTACAATGTTTCGGTAGACTATTACCTGCGACTGAATTTTACCGGATTCGTTAATATCATCGACGCCCTTGGCGGAGTGGATGTGGATTCGCAGTATGATTTCTCCACGGCGATGTGGCCGAATACCTATTCCTATCACAAGGGGATCAATCATCTGGGCGGTGCTGCGGCATTGGCCTTCGCCCGTGAACGGTACTCCTTCCGGGATGGTGATTTCCAGCGTGGACGGAATCAGATGGCTGTGATCAAGGCGGTGATCTCCGCTCTGGAATCCTCTCAGCTGCTGAAGAACTATACGGCGGTTCTGGACGAGCTGGCAAACAGTTTTGAGACCAATATGACCAAGGAAGAGATCGGCGTACTGGTACAGGAGCAGCTGGAGACGGATAAGAGCTGGACGGTTCTTACCTACAGCGCCACAGGAACGGCAGCCATGCGGCCGTGCTATTCTTCCGGCGGCGGCGAACGTTCGGTGGTTCTGGAAAATGAAGCCTCCGTCGAATACGCGAATTCGCTCATCGACAAGGTTCTGTCCGGAACGGTGATGACACAGGACGAAGTAACATCAAATGCACCATAAAACTATTGGGTAAAATTACTCGAACGGAGGTTATGAATGGAAAAAACAGGGAACAAGGCACCGGTTCTGGTGGTAATGGCAGCGGGTATGGGGAGCCGCTTCGGAGGCTTGAAGCAGATCACCCCGGTGGATGAAGCGGGACATGCGCTGATGGAGTATGCGATCTATGACGCCTGGAGAGGCGGCTTCCGGGATGTGCTCTTTATCATCAGGGAGTCCTTCGAGGAGGAGTTTAAGGAGAAGATCGGAAACCGCGTGGCCGGACGGATGAACGTAAGCTATGTCCGGCAGGAGCTTTCCGCTGTTCCTGAAGGAGTGACGGTTCCTGAGGGAAGAGTGAAGCCCTGGGGAACCACCCATGCGTTATACTGCTGCAAGGATGCCCTGGCCGGACGGCCTTTCCTTACGGTAAATGCGGATGATTATTACGGTATCGAATCCTTTGCCATCGCTTACCGGTTCCTGGCGGACGAAACAGCTGATCCGAACTGCCATGGCATCATCGGATACGAGGCAGTAAAGACCCTTACGGAGAGCGGAACCGTATCCCGGGGGATCTGTAAGACGGATGACCAGGGAAATCTTCTTCGCATCGATGAACGTAAGGAGATTAAGCTGGAGAACGGACAGGGGTATTTCACTCTGGATCAGGGCGCAAGCTGGACAGCCATCGATCTGGACGCAAAGGCATCCATGAATATGTGGGCCTTCCGTGCAGGTTTTCTGGAGGATCAGGCAAAGACCTTCCCGGATCGTATGGTCAAAGGGGTTGCCGAATCACCGCTGAAATTTGAGGAAACCATTTCCGATGCGGTCCAGGATATGCTGGAAAGGGATAAGGCCAAAGCAGTGGTTCTTTCCACGCCATCCACATGGTTCGGAATGACCTACAAGGAAGATATTGATGCAGTGAAGAAAGCGCTTGCCGATCTTACTACAGAGGGGGTATACCCGAAGGGTCAGTGGTAGGCGGTTTAAAGCAGATAAACCGGCATGTATTCGTTAGATCATATGAAAAAAGACAAGACGAAACAAGTGAATAAAGAAAAGCCCGCCTTCTATGAACGGCGGGCTTCTGTCTATTTCTGTAATGTGGCGGGTGTCCTTTCGGGAGCTTTTGTACTGGCCTCCCCCTTCTTTGGATGGAGAACGGTAAATGTCGCGGCGGATGCATTCATTAATGAACGCGTCCGGTTCTGGGATCTGGTGCGGTTTGTAACCGCCGGGAATTATTCGGGGGGCTTCGGCTATAAGATGCTGATCCTCAGTATGTTCCTTCTGATCATGCTTATCGGTGTGATCTTCCTGTATTTTGCCTACCGTGATCAGCTGAAGCCCGGAAGCGCATGGAAGAGCAGCTTCCTTCCGGATCGGGTGATCACCCGGTTTCGATTCAGCTCCAGGGTGATCATGACGTTCCTGCCGGTGGTCGCCGCCTTCTGTATGAAGCATAATGAGATCTATGCGCTGCATTATGAGAAGCTGAATTCCATCTATTACAGCTGGAAATCTATGGTGGACATGTATAAGCAGGTAAACGGGAAGCTTTCCGGCGTACATTGCTGGTTCCTCCCGGGACTGGGCTGCTGGATGTTTTACATCGGGATACTGCTATTTGTGGTGGCGGAAGCCTTCAGGTATGTCATCAATACTTTGAATGAGGATGACGCATAAAGAAAGCCGGTCATCGTGTCGGGGAAATACCCTTCACGTTGACCGGTTTCTTTTATTCTATACGGCCCAGATCTTCATAGAATCCGGGATAAGACTTTTTCACAGCCATGGGACCTGTTATTGTGACCGGCCCGCTGCACCGTAGTGAGGCAATGGCCGCAGCCATGGCGATGCGGTGGTCGTTGTGGGAGGATACTCTTCCTCCGGGGAGCGTATCCGTACCCTGGATCCTGAGGCAGTGCTTCTTTGTCCCTGCGGTTATCTCCGGTACATCCGTCTCCGAAAGCTCTTCGATCCGTGCCCCCAGCCGCTGAAGGGTTTCCATCACGGTGGCGACCCGGTCGCTTTCCTTGATCCTGAGACGATCGATATTCCGGATCACGGTACAGCCTTCGGCGAAGGCACTGGTAACCGCCAGAATGGGGACCAGATCGGGGATATCCGCAGCGTCGATGATGATGCCCCGTAAATGACCGCCGGTGACGGAAACGGCAGACAGTACATTTCCGGAATCGGAAGGATCCTCCCGGATC
>JAGBNH010000007.1 GCA_017634475.1 Eubacterium sp. | reverse complement strand
TGGGATCCTTATCCTCTTCCACAATGGCGATGGGGGAATTGGTATGAAGCACCAGCACGACCTCCGGGAACCGCTCTCTGATCTTTCGCAGCATTGCTCTCTGGAAGGGCGGAAGCTCGATGGAGGTCCTGTCTCGTTCCTCCTTGCCGTTTACCATGGGGTGAAGACCGAAGGATGCGAGGACACGATACGCCTGCCCTTCTGCCTTCCCGACAGCCTCATCCAGCAGCACCTCAGCATCCTTTACGGTTTCAAAGGACACCGGCATCCTGCCGTCCACATTTCCCAGAGCCGCGATCCTCTTATCTTCCCAGAAACGGAGCGCATCCTCATCCGTGAAATGGATTTCCTTCCCATCCGCATCATAGAGCAGGAAGGCTTCCTGTACGAACCAGCTGAAGGCTTCGTCACGAAAGGCATGCAGACTGAATTCTGCTTCCGGCACTTCCGCATTGATGATCTTCTGCTCCGGGTTATGGGATGTGAGAAGCTTCCCGGTACGGACGGAGCGAAGGGTGATCCTTGCATCATCCCAGAGCATGATCCGGAAGAGCTCCGCGTGGGCCTTGTCCACAGGCACCACTTTGATCCCCTCCAGACCCACATAGTCCTCTCCCAGCCGGAGATACACGCAGGGATAGAGGGACTCTGCCGCCGTTACCCGTTCTCCCAGTCCTTCCTTCAGCGTCACCTGATGATCGGTGATGCCGCTGTACCAGTCCAGGGGGCAGCGATCCGCGAAGGGCCCCAGAAGAAGGACCTTATCCTCTTTCTTCAGCGGAAGTGCCTGCTTCTCGTTCTTCAGCAATACTGCAGCCTCGGAGGATGCAAGCCTTGCCAGCCCCCGGTTTTCCTTCGTATTTACTTTGGACAGATTATACATTTCCGCGGGGAAGGGGGTATTCTCTTCCTCTGCAGCCGGACCGATAAGGCCCAGCATGGAGTAAACCATCAGCCGGTTCATCAGCACCTTGTCGATATCCGCTTCCGTAAGCCGCCCGTCCGAAAGGGCCTGCTTCAGCCCCTCCCGGACCTTAAACCGGTCCTCCGGGAACATATCCATTCCCGCATGGATTGCCTTCACCATGGCATCGGAGATATCCTTTGCTTCCTTCTGCATATTTACCGCAAGGCCGATAACACCGCCGTCACCGGTGACATAGGGAAGTCCCCTGTCCTTCAGCCGGGTGGTGATCTCCGGATTGAAGGTATTCGGCACACCGTTCACATAGTTGTAGGAGCTCATGACACCCATGGGATCCGCATGATCGATGATCTCCTCGAAAACATGAATGTAATAGCTGTCCTTTAATTCATCGGAAATGTTGCTGTTGCAGAGAGACCGGTCATGCTCCACATTATTGCCATAAAAATGTTTCAGCGTGGCTCCGCAGCGGACATAGTCCGGGTCCTCCCCCGCCATGCCCAGGATATAGGCTCCGGCGATCCGTGAGGTAAGATGAGGATCTTCGCCGTAGGCTTCCTCATTTCTTCCCCAGCGGGGATCCCGTTCCATATCCACGGTAGGGGCGAGCATACAGATGGCCTCGTGCTTATCTTCTTTGTAAAGGCTCCGGCCTTCGATCCCTACGATCTCTCCGACCTTGTACATGAGCTCCTTATCCCAGGTTGCTGCAAATCCCACCGGATTCTGGAACACGGTGGTATACACAGGCTCTCCCAGATCAAAGCTCTGGTCATGTCTGGCCTGCACCCCGTGGGCAGCCTCGCCCAATGCTTCCAGACGGGGAAGTCCGGCTTCAGCCCGTTCCTCCCAGGTTCCGCTGATCACCAGGAGCTTCTGCTCCAGGGTAAGATGTTCCGCCATTTTTCTGGCATTTTCCAGATGAAGCGTTCTGTTTCTTTTCATGCTTCTACCTCTTCTTTCGTTTTATACTCTCATCCTGTGATCAGCTGTGATGTCTGCATGGCAGCGAAGATCCTTTTGCTTCGGTCCTTAGCTCAGCAGGCCGTAGCACTCCGGCCGTCTGTCCCGGAACATTCCCCAGGAAAGTCTTGCGACCCGTATTTCCTCAAAATCGTATTCCGCCGAAAGCACCGTATCTCCTTCTCTTCCTGCCTCAGCGATCTTCTCCCCGGTCTCATTGGTGAGGAAGCTGCTGCCATAGAAGGAAAGGGCGCTCTCCTGTCCGCCGTTCTCCTTGCTGGGATGCACCTCTTCCACCCCATAGCGGTTTGCAGCAGCCACGGGAACGATGTTCGCCGCAGAATGCCCCTGCATGGTCCTCTGCCAGTGTCCTGCACTGTCCACCTCCAGCACCGGCTCGCTGCCAATGGCGGTGGGGTACAGGATGATGTCTGCCCCAAGAAGAGCAAGGCTTCTTGCGGTTTCCGGGAACCACTGATCCCAGCAGATGCCGATCCCCACCTTGCCGTAGGAGGTATCAAACACCTTGAAGCCCGTATTCCCGGGGGTAAAGTAAAACTTCTCCTGATAGTAATGATCATCCGGGATATGGGTCTTCCGATATACTCCCAGAAGCTTTCCCGAATCCAGCATGGCTGCCGAATTATAAAGAACAAGCCCGTCCTTCTCATAGAAGCTCACGGGCATAACGATCTTCAGCTCACGTGACACCTGAAGAAAATGCTGCACTGCAGCATTCTCTTCTGTGGGCTGCGCATATTCATAATAATCATAAACGCGTTCCTGACAGAAATAGGGGCGTTCAAACAGTTCCGGAAGAAGGACGATCTGTGCCCCCTCCGCTGCCGCCTGACGCACCAGCCGGTCCGCATGTGCGATATTTTCTTCCACATTAGCTGTCATATTCATCTGGATGGAAGCTACCTTTGTTTTTGCCATATTTTTCCTCCACATATCTGTTGCGGCTGTAAGATTCTTCGCTCGCTTTGCTCACTCAGAATGACATGTATGTCCGAGAAACGCATGTCATTCCGAGAAACGCATGTCATCCTGAGTCGCGCAGCGACGAAGGATCTTTCGGCTCACCGTTACGATCATCCGTTTCATCCTAAAACACCCGGTGTCAAGCACAAGATTCTTCATTCGCTTCGCTCATTCAGAATGACATTCAAGTGTCATCCTGAGTCGCGCAGCGACGAAGGATCTTTCGACTCGTCGTTTCTTCACTCGCCGGCAGGCATTCTCACCGCCGGGATCTGCTGGGTCAGGCAGTGGATGTTCCCACCGCCCAGGATAAACCTTCTGGCCGGAATAGGGATCACCCTTCTGCCCGGACAGAGTTCTTCCAGCAGCTTTACGGCTCTTCGGTCGCTTTCCGCATTTTCTCCTCCAAACTGCGGCAGGAGGACTGCGTCATTAGTGAAATAGAAGTTTACATAACTAGCCGCCAGTCTCTCTCCCGCTTCCCGGGTATCCTCGCCGGGTTCAAAGGCATATTCCTGCGCTTCTTCCGCTGTGTAGCATACCGGAACATCCGGTATGGGAAGCTTATGGATCTTGAGCTTTCTTCCCCTGGCATCGGTCTCGGAACTAAGATAGAGATAGTCTGCCCTGGACAGCGCATACTGAGGATCCTTCTCATTATCCGTCCACGCCAGCACCACCTCTGCCGGACCCACGAAAGCCGCAACATTATCTACATGTTCATTGGTCTCATCATCATAGATCCCCCGGGGCAGCCAGAGCACCTTCTCGATCCCCAGAGTGGACTTCAGCCGGTCTTCGATCTCCTGCTTCGTAAGCTCGGGATTTCGTCCAGCGCTGAGGAGACAGGCCTCGGTCACCATCAGGGTGCCTTCACCGTCGCTGTGGATGCTTCCGCCCTCCAGAACAAAGGGATCGGCGTCTCTCACTTCATCCCCCAGGAACTCTGCAAAGGCCTTTGCCACCGCATCATCCTTGTCCCAGCTGGCATAGAGCCCGTCAACCTCACCGCCCCAGGCGTTGAACCGCCAGTTAACGGCAAGACGTTTCCGTCCATCATTGGACAGGAGAAATGTAGGGCCCGTATCCCTTGCCCAAGAATCATCGGTCTCCCTGCAGATCAGCCTTAACGTATGACCGAAGGCTGAGAGGAAATCCTGCCCGAGGGCAGTGTTTTCCTTTCCCGTATCCGGTTCCCTTTTCACCGAAAGAAAAGCTTTGCGAAGGACCTCCTGCTTCTTCGCCTCGGTACTCACCAGAAGATACACATCCTCCGACCGGAGTATAGAGGTTACCAGGTAAAGATAGGCATTTTCCGATTCCGTAGTATCGATCCCCCAGCTTCCGGGCCTCTCCGGCCAGATCAAAAGCGTTCCCTCATGGGGTTCATACTCTGCCGGAAAACGATATTCAGTTTTTTTCATGTTTACAGTCTGCATTTAAAATCTTCATATCCGAACCGTTTTACCAGTTCATATTCTGCTCCCTCCACCGAATGATCCGCGCCTTCCTTCTTCAGCACGATATCCGGCAGAGCCATTCCGTTAAAGGTATTATTCTTCACCATACTGTAAATGGCCATATCTCCGAAGGTCAGGATATCCCCCACCTTTGGCACTTTCTTCATGGCATAGATCCCGATCACATCCCCCGCCAGACAGGTCCGGGAAGCCAGACGGACAGGTATCCGGTCACCG
>JAGBNH010000070.1 GCA_017634475.1 Eubacterium sp. | reverse complement strand
GGGATGGCGCCTGCCATGCAGACCAGTCCGAACCACAGCGGTGCATTGGCAACCGGCGTAACATTTGCATTAAAGATCATACCGAAAACAGCGCCGAGGATCCCGGCACCCACGATACCGCCGATCAGACCCTCGATACTCTTCTTCGGGCTGAGTACCGGACTCATCTTATGCTTTCCGATCAGCCGTCCTACAAGATAGGCCAGCGTATCATTTCCCCAGGAGCAGATAAAGATCAGGATGACCAGATAGCCTCCGTCCTTAAAATCCCTGAGACGGAATACATAAGACAGACATACGCTTACATAGAAGAAGGACATGAACACCGGCATGATATCCTTATCCTTATACTTCGGAAATGCCAGCACATATACAGCAAGTACAGCAAGCAGATATACCATCATGATGGGCATCAGAAGATCTGTCCGATCGATATACAGCATGACGTAGTAGGCAATGGTTGCCGCATAGGCGAACATCGCCGGTACGGATTTATGAAGCTTGTATACCCGGAGCAGCTCCAGTATGCCGCCCAGTGACAGCAAACACATAACGCCGCAGGTAAGCCAGCCGCCTACCCAAAGAGTTCCGATGGCAAGGATCACCAATACGACCCCGCTTGCAAGTCTTGTCCAAAACATGGTTACAGTCTCTTTTCTAAATCAGGAATAGATTGCCGGGATCTGTCCCGGCTGATATTGCATAGCCGTATGACCTGCGATAAATGCAGCGCCTGTTACTTTCTTCCGCCGAACCGCCGTTCCCGCTTGTTGTAGTAACGGATGGCTTCGATGAAATGCTCACGCTTGAAATCCGGCCAAAGCACATCGGTGAAATAGAACTCCGCATAGGCCAGCTGCCAGAGCAGGAAGTTGGAAATCCGTTCTTCGCCGCTGGTCCGGATCAGAAGGTCCGGATCCGGGAGCTCCCAGGTATCCAGATGATCGGCGATCACCTGATCATTTATCTCGTTGGGATCCAGTTTCCCCTCAGCCACTTCTTTGGCGATCTTTGCCGTAGCGCGGCGGATCTCATCCCGACCGCCATAATTGATGGCAACGGTAAACTGAAGTCCTGTGTTCTGCTTTGTGGCTTCCTCCACCCGATGGATCTCGCTCTGGATATCCTCGGCCAGGATATGCCTGTCACCGATCACGCGCATACGCATATTTTCACGGTTACAGCGCTCGGCAGCCGTGGCAAGGTATTTTCGAAGGATATCCATGATGCCGGAAACCTCCTCCTCCGAGCGCTTCCAGTTCTCCGTGGAAAAAGCATATACGGTAAAATATTTCACGCCCAGATGCCAGATATCCTCGCAGGCCTGCTCCAGCGCCTTACCGCCCTGTCTGTGGCCCATAACTCTCGGCATCAGATGCTTCTTCGCCCATCTTCCGTTTCCGTCCATGATCACTGCCACATGGGTAGGGATCTCATATGTTACTCCGTCGATTACACCCTGCATAGTCTGCCTCTTCAAATATTAAACCGTCATGATTTCCTTGGTCTTCAGTTCGATCGCCTTATCGATCTCGGCGATGTACTTGTCCGTTGCCTTCTGGATCTTCGTCTCCTCATCCTTCTGCTGGTCCTCGGAGATCTCTCCTGCCTTCAGCTGTTTCTTGCTGGCATCATTTGCATCGCGACGGATGTTACGGACAGCTACCTTGGCAGCCTCGCCCTTCTTCTTGATGTCCTTGGCCAGATCCTTACGACGATCCTCTGTCAGCTCGGGGAAATGAATGATCACGCTCTTACCGTCATTGTTCGGTGTAAGTCCCAGATCAGAAGCCATAAGTGCCTTCTCGATATCCTTCACCATCTTTGCTTCCCAGGGGGTGATCATCAATGTTCTCGGATCCGGAACGGTGATATTCGCCACACCCTGCATGCCTGTAGGTGTACCATAGTAATCCACCTTGATCTTATCCAATACGTGAGGATTGGCACGACCTGCACGGATGGTGCCGTATTCAACCTCAAGGGACTCCAGTGTCTTCTTCATTTTCTCCTCATAATCAGCCATTTTCTTGTAACCTCCTTAGTTATTTACGCTGTTACTCTGCTATGATCCTGGTTCCGGTAAATTTACCGCTTACCGCATTTACGATACTGTTCTTTTCTGCCAGCCCGAAGAGCAGCATGGGCATCTTATTCTCCATGGCAAGGACTGCAGACGCAAGGTCGATAACCCCCAGCTTCTTGTCCACGATCTCCTGCATGGTCATCTTGTCGATCTTCTTTGCTTCCGGATCCTTCTTGGGATCTGCGGTATATACGCCGTCGATGGCCTTTGCAGCCAGGATAGCGTCTGCCTGGATCTCGATGGCCCGAAGGACTACCGCCATATCCGTTGAGAAATACGGATGACCGGTTCCTCCCGCAAAGAATACCACATGGCCCTTTTTGAGATACCGTACTGCGTTGTCACGAACGAACTGCTCTGTCATATTTGCCATGGGAAGCGGGGTCATGACGTGACATTTCATCCCTTCCTGTGTAAACATGTCTGCCGTGTAAATGCAGTTCATGACCGTAGCCAGCATACCGATCTGGTCCGCCTTCACCCGGTCCATGCCCTCGGAGGTACGTCCCCGCCAGAAATTGCCGCCACCGATAACGATGGCTACTTCAATGCCCTGCTTAACGATCTCGCTAACCTGCTTTGCTACTCCGCGTACTGTCTCCTCTGAGAAGCCTGTTCCTGCGTCTCCGGCAAGCGCCTCTCCGGAAAGCTTAAGTACGATCCTGTTCAGTTTCATATTCTGCCCCTTTCCCGATTATCTGTTTTTCTTATGATGATTGTTCTTGTTGCGGTTATTTCGGTAGTCTGTTGCTTTGCCGCCATCTTCGCCATCTGAAGTCTCTGTTTCTTTCGCTTCGTTGGCTGAAGCCTCTGTCTCCGCTGCTTCCTTTATGGAGGTTTCATTTATGGAATTCTCGGCACTTTCCTTTTCTTCCTTCTTATCCGTAAGCTCCTTTACCTCAGCTCCGGTTTCGGAAGCTTCAGCCGGTTCTTCTGTTTCCTCTTTGTGGAAATATTTCTTTACGTCCACATCCAGATAAGCCTGGGAACAGAAGCCTTCAATAATGGCGCCGTTGTTGATCTGTACGGACTTGGACTTGATATTTCCCACGATCACTGCGGAAGAATCAACGATCACCGGTCCATGGATATCGATATCTCCCTGTACCGCTCCTGCGATCATCGCGGAAGTACCATAGATATTTCCGATGATCACGGTTCCGACACCGACCTTGACATCGCCTTCTGCATGTACCTCGCCCTCGATCTTCGCCTGGTTGGCGTAGATCTCACCGGCATTTATATCTCCGTTCACGGTTCCGCCGATGATGAGTTTGCCCTTGCAAAGCACCTTGCCGGTCACCGTACCGATCAGATCGATATCACCCTCTGTTTCAATGTCACCCTTGATCTTCGTCTTCGCTGTAATATAGGTGCAGTCTGCTGCCAGCCCGGAAATGGGCTCGTCCAGACCTGCCTGACGTTCCAACTCTGCCATATACCTTTCCCTCTCTGCCTGTTTCTTTTCTTCTTCGATTCTTTCCTTTTCTTTGAGGAGTTCTTCTTCGGACGGTTCCTCCTCTGACGCTTCTGCTGATTCCGCGAAGGCCTCAGCCTCTGTCAGTTCTTCTTCCGAAGACTCTTCGTCAAATATTTCCTCTGACAGGTCATCCTCCGAAAGCTCTTCTTCCGATATTTCCTCTGAAAGGTCATCCTCCGAAGGCTCTTCTTCCAATATTTCCTCTGTCAGCTCTTCATCAGATTCTTCCTCAGCCAGATCATCTTCAGTAAGCTCTGTCTCGTCCGATGCTTCTTCTGTCAGATCATTTTCATTAAGGTCTGCATAGGCCGAAGCATCGTCCGAAGGCTCTCCATCTTCTGACACATATTCCGTGGGATCATCGTATTCTCCATCCGGGTAAGCCTCAGCATCCTCCGGAGCATCACCACTGATAAACTCCAGTTCTTCCTCATCGTAGGAATCATAATCCTCATGGGGGACCTCATCCTCTGATTCATAATCCTCCGATGCGTCCTCTCCCGGATCATAGTCTTCGGCGTATTCCTCATCATACTCCTCGTCATACTCTCCGGAATAGGATTCAGACATACTGTCGATCTCTTTGTCCAGTTCCTGATCCTCTTCCTCGATCTTACGCTCTGTGGAAAGACGGATCTCCTCTCGCAGCCGGTCCGCTTCCTCTCTGAGGATCGCTTCCGAAACCGCAGCACGAACATCCGGCGATGCTACAGGACTCTCATTATCCGGATACTCACCGGTATAACCCTCCTGTACGCCGTCAGCCTGCTGCACGGAAACAGCGGATGCCTCTGCAGCATCCGGATCACCCTTTCTGTGTTTCGCCGCCTTCTTCGAAGCCTTTTCATCCGATTCGGGCAGAAGTTCATTTACCGCCTGGGCAAAATCCCTTTTAAAGTTCTTAATAAAACCCATAGGATCGTTCTCCTTTTTTCATAGCAACTTACAGTATAACATATTAAAAACCTGATGAAAAGAAAAGATTATCACCGATTCCTGTTCACAAATGTCCATTATGTAAACAATAAAAATTTTGTTTTTTTACAAAAAGTTTTTCCTGCGTTAATATTTTGTTCATAAGTATGGTTTACTATAAAACCATAGTTTTTTCATAACTCTCTCACCTTATTTGATGATATATATTCTACACGACAAGCGCCTGGGTTCGGAACCAGGCGCTTTTTATATCAAGTCAGTGGAACGATTGGGGACGGTTCTGGGATGCCCAGAACCGTCCCCAGTCGTCCCACTCCAGTTCCATCTGCTCCTCTTCACTGGTCACATAGCGGTACTTCACCTGCTCGAAGGCTTCCTTCACCATGGTCGAGGGTTTTCTTCCCACCTTCATCATGATGAGTCCCACCAGGATCCCGAATGCCATACCCGGAAGAACACTGTTTACACCGGTAAGGTCGGATAAGGTCACCATCGTTTCTTCCTGATCTATGGTCTGGGGGATCACACGGATCAGATCCCAGAACACTGAGAATAAAGCCCCGGAGAAAAATGCCGACCAGACCCCCATGAGATTCATTTTCACACTGTAAAGAGAAAGCAGAACGATGGGCACCAGTCCGCAGGCCAGGCTGATGATCATCTGCCGCAGCACAGGAAGGATATCCATTCCCACAGTCACCACAAGAACTCCGGTGATGATGCAGGCCAGAAGCGCCAGCAGCTCAAAGCTCTGATCCTTCCGGAAGCTCAGCTTATCATTTCTGACCTTTGCCTCATAAAGCTTTGCTCTCTTTCCGTGCTTCTTCTTATATCTTTTTCTTCTTCTGGTTTGCTGCTGCTTTTTCTTCTGCTGTTTTCCGAAGATCATCTTCCGTATGGAATGATACAGATCGTCCCGCAGGATCAGGGACGCCTGCAGAAGACACGCATGCATGACATCAAAGGCCACAAGCCCCGCTGCCACAAGGAACAGGATACAGCTGGTATAAAACACAAAGCCTGTGGTAGGATCCTCTGATTTAAGAGCAAGGAAGAAGTCCTCCATGGTTTTGATCTGTGCGGGATAGAGGCCTGCCCGCAGCATTCCTCCGGCGAAAATGGCAAAGAACACGGAAAGCAGTGTAAATGTCACTGCCCATCTTCTGGAACGATGGATGGTATTTCCGTTCTCCGCCTGCTGGAACCGCTGCAGCACAAGGGGATTTCCCAGGATCAGAAAGCCATAGGAGATCATGGAAATGTACTGTACTGCCGTCAAGGACTTACCGGACATATATCCCATATTTACATATTCGCTAACCGAGCCTGAAGACAGGCTGTGGAAGATATTTTTCAGGATGTTTTCTCCGCTCAGAAGACGGAAAACGGCAAGATTGATGATCAACAGAGCCGCAAGGGTCAGAACGGCGACCCACCGGTCCGCAAGTCTTAAGCCTCCTCTTCCAAAGAGAAGGAACAGAAGGATGGAAAGGGCCAGCACACCTGCCTCTATGATCTGCGGATCCACAGGGAAGAGAATAGATACCATGTGGCCCACCCAGGACAGGATCCCGGCGGCTGCCGTAAGAAGCACGGCTACCAGGACCACGGACAGAAAGATACGGAAGACAGGCTGCCTCTCCATAAATCTCCTGCTGAAGAAGCCGGGCAGCGTCACCACACTCTCCTGCTGAAGAGAGAAGCGCATCAACCGATACGAAAAAAGCTGCCATACCAGCAGCCCGCCGATAAATGCACCGATCGCAACCCATGCCGCACCTGCCCCGCTGCGATAGACCATCCAGGGGATAAAGAACATGAGCAGGGCGCCAACAGAAGAAATACTTACGGAGCTTCCCAGTCCTCTTCCTGTTTTCTTCTTTTTTTGTCCCGTAACCTTCATAAACCGAACCTTCTTGATTTTCGGATCATCAGTCCTTTGTTTCCAACAGAAGCACCCTTCCGCCGGTAAAAGAGATCATGCCCTGATCATCAATGATCTCATTGCTTATTCCAAGACTCGTTTCGGCGGGAAGTGTCCCGTCGGTAAGGGAATATTTAAAGCCCTTCAGCGTAAGTCCCCTTACCTCTTCCGAAACAGCCATCAGGGAAATGTATTTCCCGTACTGTTCCTCTTTCCGGATCATCGTACCGCTTTCGATCCTTCGGATCCGGTTATGGGGATCCAGGATCACCGCCGGTATCCCTGCCTGATCCGGAATGGCAAGAAGCCGGATATTCGTCATGGTATGATCCATCCTGCTCCCGATCCCCCCAAGGATCAGGATCTCCTCCGGCCGCATGGCTACGGCCAAATGTAGGGCCGCCTCCATATCCGTATCGTCCTTCACCGGATTGAGCACGCGTTTTTCCTTATACCGATCCAGGATCCTTAATCTGTCGGATTCCGAGACCGAATCAAAATCGCCGATCACCTGATCCGGGATGTACCCGGTCTGTTCTATCTGCAGGACGCCTGCGTCAACGCCCAGGAGCTTCACTGCTCCCCGGGCATACTGCCGCTTCAGCTGTTCCGTAAGCCAACCGGTTTCCACATTTCCACCTGCCACAAGGATTAGCTTCATTCTCCGATCCTCTGCAAAAACGCTTTCGTTCCGCCTTCCGTATCCTTACCGAAGATCGCCGATCCGGCAACGATGATATCCGTTCCCGCATCCAGCACCTGATCCAGATTAGAGAGCTTAACGCCGCCGTCGATCTCGATCAAGTAGGACAGGCCAAGCTTCTCCCGGAGCTGTACCAGCTCCCGGATCTTATCCAGAGTTTCCGGGATCAGACTCTGTCCGCCGAAGCCCGGATTTACACTCATCACCAGAACCTGATCACACTGCCTGAGAAGCGGGATCAGCTGTTCCACCGGTGTCCCCGGATTAATGGCAGCACCTGCCTTCAGCCCTTCGGCGTGAATGGCCTGGAGCACGCTGTAGGGATGTTTGGTTGCCTCCACATGTATGGTCAGAATGTCTCCGCCGCATTCCTTATAATCCCGGATATACCGTTCCGGTTGCTCCACCATCAAATGTACATCCAGTACCGTATCCGGCAGGATCTGCCGTACCACCTTGATCACCGGAGGTCCGAAGGAGATATTCGGGACAAAATACCCGTCCATTACATCCACATGCAGATACTTTGCTCCCGCATGTACTGCCTTGAGCAGATCCTCTTCCAGATGAGCGAAATCCGCGCTCAGCATGGATGGTGCCAATATTCTTTTTTGACCGTTCTGATTCATGGATCAACTCCCGTATTTTTCTGAAAAGATCCTTCGCACGCCGGCTGCGCTTCGCTTGTCCGGCGGCTCAGGATGACACACATTCATTATCAATATTTTCTTCTTTGCTTCAGAAGCTCCATCATGGCGACGTAGCTTTCATATCTGCTCTCTTCGATCTCCCGGTCCTGCACAGCCTGCTTCACCCTGCATTCCGGTTCTGCCAGATGCCGGCAGGACGAGAATCTGCATGCTCCGATATACTGCTTCATTTCCGGGAAACAGTATACCAGCCCATCCTCCTCCAGATCCGGCGGAAGCTCAACCGATGAGAATCCCGGGGTATCCAGAAGGAAGGTGGCTTCTCCGGCCACCATCAGCTCGGAATGTCTGGTGGTATGCTTTCCTCTTCCGATCCGCTCACTGATCTCTCCCGTCTTCACCGAGTGATCCGGGTATAATGCATTCAGCAGGGAAGACTTTCCAACGCCGGAGGGACCGGAAAGCACCGAGGTTTTCCCTTTCAGGATTGATCGGAGTTTCTCAAGTCCGTCTCCCCTTTTGGCCGAGGTCTGTACCACCCGGTAACCTGCATGTCCATAGATTGCAGCCAACCGGTCTCCGGTGCCCTGATCTGCATCGATCTTGTTCAGGACCACCGTAACGGGGCAGTCCTGATGCTCCATCCCCACCAGATACCGGTCCATAAGCCCGGTGTGAGGTTCCGGTTTAGAGACGGCAAAAATGACAATCGCCTGGTCAGTATTTGCAACTGCCGGGCGAATGAGCATGGAGCGACGCGGCAGGATCGAAAGGATGCTTCCCAGGCATTTTATGCCGTCCGTCACCTCGATCCCGCAGTCATCTCCCACCAGGGGTTTTACTCCGTCCTTCCGGAAGAGTCCTCTGGCCTTCGTTTCATAGATTTTTCCGTCTTCGGCGGCCACATAGTAAAAGCCGCCGATCCCTTTTATGATCTTTCCAGTTATCATATGCTGTTCCCGGATCATTCCTGCGTAAATGTCAGCGTCAGGGAATTCCGGTAATATGCGGTCACATCCACGCCATCACTGTCGATGACTGAGATGGAGATATTTCCGTCTGCTGCCGCAAGACCGGTCACACTTCCGCTCAGACTGATGCTTGCCTTATCTACTGTGGCAACCTCTACGGAAACCACTTCATGACTTCCTGAACCGTCATTGATGTAAGCTGTAACCACAACGTTCTTACCGTTTGCCAGGAATTCCTCATCCGAAGCAGTGATGCTTCCGGATACGCTTCCTGTATAGGTAACCACCTTCGGTCCGTCACTGATCACCAGATCCACCTCGGTACCTTCATTTACCACAACACCTTCGCCCACACTCTGCCGGATGACTATGCCGGCTTCCGTCTCACTGTATTCGTGGGAAATCTTTCCGACAGTAAGCTTCACTGCTTCAAGGGAGCTCTTGGCTGCAGATTCACTGATGCCGGTTACCTTCGGCACGTTGGTGGTCTTCACCTCTGCACCGTTACTGGTCACAAGAATGATCTTACTTCCCTTGCCGGCCTTGGAATTCTTCTCCGGTGTGGTGCGAATGATCTTATCCTTCTCTACGGTATCACTGTATTCAAAGGAATGCTGAACCGTAAAACCGGCCTCCTGCATAACCTTGGATGCCTGTTCATCCGTATATCCTGTTACATCCGGTACCTCAACCTCTTCCGCACCGAGAGATACCACCAGTACGATCTCCGTGGATGCGGGGATCTTCTCACCCTTTGCGTGATTTGCGGAGATAACGTAGTCCATGGGCATTTTATCATCATATGCCGTCTCTACACGGATATTGGTAAAGCCCTGTTCCTTCAGTGCCTTCTCCGCCCACATCTGCGTATAGGTTGCAACCTCGATCATCTCCAGCACCTTCTCCTCGGAAGCGGTGGTTGCCTCTGTGGATCCGGAAATATCCGTGGTGATCTCGGCGGTGGTACTGTCATTGCCCTTTCCAAACTTAAACCAGCCCATGACATTTCCCACAATGATCAGAATGATCACGGCCACGATCACAGCCGCGGCGATCCCGCCGATCATGACTGCCTTGGCCAGCTTCGGATCTACATCCTCTTCCTCATCCTTCTTCCGGTCATAATCCCGGGAATCATAATCATCATAATCATCGTAATCGTCATCCGATACACGCTTTATGGACTGTGCCTTCACCGGAGGACGTTTTCCCTGCTGACGGGGAGCCGGTTCATTTTCCTGTTCCCTGGGATCATAATCATAGTAATCATCATAATCATCCGCTTCATCAATGAGGCGGTCCAGCTTCTCCCGGTCGGGACGAGGCTCAGAGGTCATCCGCGGAGTACGGAGCTCGCCGCTTCCTTTCTGTCCACGGGCGTCATAGCCGTTGTCCGTATTTGTGCCGGCAGCAACCACCTTGGTTGCGTCGGAAACCGTGCCGTTGGCAACGTCATTGATCTTCTGAATATCCTTCTCGGAGATCCTCTGGGTAGGTGAATTGGGAACCGTAGGCGGTGCCACGATGATATCGATATTCGGATTCGCCTTCACCCGCTTCAGATCCGCGATCAGCGCGGCAGCCGTAAGATACCGACGCTCCGGCTTCTTCTGGGTTGCCTTCAGGATGATCTTCTCAAAGCTGGTGAAAATGTCGGGATAGTACTGTCTCGGCGGTACGATCTCGTTCTGGATATGCATCAGGGCGATAGCCACATTTGTATCTCCCTCAAAGGGAACCCTTCCGGTCACCATTTCATACATGGTGATACCCAGAGAGTAGATGTCGCTCCGCTCGTCACTGTATCCGCCACGAGCCTGTTCCGGTGAAATGTAATGCACGGAACCCATGCCTGCTGTGGACATGGTATTGGATGTGGCCGCCTTGGCGATACCAAAATCCGTAACCTTCAGATTCCCGTTCTTTGCAACGATGATGTTCTGGGGCTTGATATCTCTGTGGATCACATGATGCTCATGAGCCACTTCCACGCCGGAAGCGATCTGGATAGAGAAATCCAGCGCCTGGTCCATGGAAAGTCTGCCGTTCAGGTTAATGAACTCCTTCAGGGTGATACCCTCTACGAGCTCCATAACGATGAAATGCCGTCCGTTGTCCTCGCTTACGTCGAAGACACTGACGATATTCGGATGCGTCAGTCCTGCAGAAGCCTGTGCCTCCACACGAAACTTGGACACAAAGTTGGCATCATTTGCATATTCCGTTTTCAGTACTTTTACAGCCACATAGCGGTTCAGGCGGTTATCCCTGGCACGATATACCGTAGACATTCCTCCTGTACCGACGATGTCGATGATCTCATAGCGTTCATCAAGTATTGTTCCCGGTTTTAACATTATTGCTCCCTCTTTGGTAATTAAACGCCTACAACTACTGCGGAAATGTTGTCGTTCCCGCCGTAATAATTGGCTCTGTCGATTAATGCATTTACGGCTTCCGTAAGATCCTCATGCTCACGGATGATATCCCGGATCTCGTCATTCTCCACCATGTTGGACAGGCCGTCCGAGCATAGCAGGATCCGGTCTCCCGGGGAAACCGTAACCTCAAAGAAATCCGGCACTGCTTCATCCCTGGAGCCCATGGCTCTCGTAATGATATTCTTCTCCGGATGGTTTCTTCCTTTATTTCTGTCCAGCTGTCCCGTACGGATCAACTCCTCAACCAGAGAATGATCCATGGTGATCTGGACGATCTCGTTGTTATCCTCTTCATGATTTGCGCCGGCCATAGCCTCTTTCTCGGGCGTCTCTCCCTTAATGAGATAAAGACGGCTGTCACCGATATTTCCACAGATCAGTCTCGACCCGTCAACCACACAGACCACCATGGTGGTGCCCATGCCGCCCTTGGTCACATCCTTCTTTGCTTCCTGATACACCTCGTCATTTGCGCTGATCAAAGCACGACGAAGAAGCGATATAGGATTCTTCACCGTGGAATTCTTCACGAATTCAACCACCTTCTGAATCGCATACCGCGACGCAAAATCACCGGCCGCATGGCCACCCATGCCGTCGGCTACAATATATAGATTCGGCAGGGTTCCTACGGGACCGTCAGAGACAAAGATATTGTCCTGATTATCGTCCCTTCGTTTCCCCACATCGGTTCTTCCGCTGGATATCACTGGTCCTACTCCTTTATTCCGGTTTCGGCGAGTTTTTCAGTGCCGTAAGCCGAAGCTGACCACAGGCAGCATCAATATCGCTGCCCATACTTCTTCTGATTGTAACATTTATACCATTTTTTTCAAGTATATTTTTGAACACATGGACAGATTCATCATTTCCACGTTGATAATCCCTCTCCCGGATGGGGTTGATGGGGATCAGATTTACGTGGCCGTTCATAGGCTTAAGCAGCCGGGAAAGCCGCTCTGCGTGGGCCTTCGAATCATTTACTCCCCCTACCAGGCTGTACTCAAAGGTGACCCGACGATGGGTCCGGTCAAAATAATATTTGCAGGCATCCAGAGTTTCCCGGATGGTATACCTCTTTGCAATGGGCATGAGCTTCTGCCGTTCCTCATCGGTGGATGCATGCAGGGAAAGGGCAAAGGTGATGGGCAGTCCCTCCTCCGCCAGCTCCCGGATCTTCGGCACCAACCCGCAGCTGGAGACCGTGATGCTCCGCAGGCTGAGCTGATAGCCCTCCGGTGCGGAGATCAGCTTCAGGAACCGGATCAGATTCTCGTAATTGTCCAGAGGCTCTCCCGTCCCCATGACCACGATGCTGTCCACCCGTTTTCCCGTGCGGCGTACCGCCTCATAGACCTGGCTCAGCATTTCCCCGGGGGTAAGGTTTCGCACCAGACCGCCGATGGTGGAGGCGCAGAAGCTGCAGCCCATACGGCATCCTGCCTGTGAGGAAATGCACAGCGAATGACCGTAATTGCTGGGCATGAACACCGTCTCGATGGCCTGTCCGTCATAAAGGGAAAAAAGGAATTTCACCGTGCCGTCCCTGGACGAGGTCTGCCTTCTCAGTTCCTCCAATGGGTGAAGCCCTGCCGTAAGACGTTCCTTCAGCTCCTTCGGGAGATTCGTCATCTCCGCCGGATCCATGACCTGCTTCTTATGCAGCCACTCAAAGACCTGCTTCCCCCGGAAGGCGGGATAACCCGCTTCCTTCATATATTCTGTTAATTCCTCCGGAAGGAGGGAAAGAAAATCCGGATCCAAGGCCTTGTCCTCTCTGCTGTTTCTATGCCAACGTCCTTTCGGGTCAAAAGATCCTTCGGGCTTCGCCCTCAGGATGACACGAGACTGGTTGATTTGTTCTTCTTGGGTGATCATCGCCGTGTTATTCCGGCATGGGCCGGCGTCTTCCCGGGTCAAAAGATCCTTCGGGCTTCGCCCTCAGGATGACACGAGACGCGTTGTTCTTCTTTATACATCGGCTTTTTCCGCATCCGACAATAATAGAACCCGTCGCAGGGATCTTCTCCCTGGATCAACTGTCGTTCCTCTTCTTCAGCGAATTCCGGATGCGCCTTCAGGAAATGCTCCTTCTGCAGCCGGTTTTCCTGTGGGAGGATGGTGCAGGTGGAAAAAAGCAGCATCCCACCGGGACGTACCGCTGCGGCTGCCGCATCCAGGATCTTAGAAGCCTGTTCCACAAGGGACTTGACTCCCTCCCGGGAATAATGATACTTGATATCATTCTTTCTTCCCATGACCCCCAGACCGGAGCAGGGGACATCCGCAATGACCACGTCATAGCCTTCCCGGTCCGCCTCACAGGGGACGGAAGCATCTCGTTCCTCCACGGTTACAGAGAGTTTCAGGCGCTCTGCGTTCTCACGGATCCTGTCCGTTTTCTCCTCTGCTATATCCCGGGCGGTAACGATCCCGCCCAGCTCTGCGGCATAGGTGGTCTTCCCTCCTGGCGCCGCACAGAGATCCAGCACCTTCTTCCCGGTGAGGTCTCCCAGGCTCTCCACAGCCAGCATGGAGCTTTCATCCTGCACAAAAAAAAGCCCCTCCCGGAAGCCCGGTGTCCTGCGGACAAAGTCCACGCCATTAAGGATCAGGGCCTTTCTGCTAAGACTCCCCTTCCTGACCTGAAGTCCCGCTTCCGTAAGCTTCTCCGAAAGCTCATCCGGCCGGATCATGGTACCGTTCACCCGGATGGTCAGTCCCTTCCTGTTGAAGGCGGCTCCCAGGATCTTTTCCGCCCTGTCCTCTCCGAAGAGCTTCGTCAGGTCTTCACAGAGTTCCTTCGGTGCAGAATACTGAAGCTCCATCCGGGAATGCAGCAGTTTCCCCACTTCCCCTTCGGAAATGCCCCGTTGGACACTTCGAAGGATCCCGTTCACCACGCCGGTCATTCCCTCCAGATGATGCTTTCTAAGTAATCTCCCTGCCTCGGAAAGCACTGCCCGGTCAGGAACATGATCCATATAAAGCAGCTGATAGATACTGATCCGAAGCACTCCTCTGACAAAGGGCTTCTGCTTATCCGCCGGCTTTTTTGCATATTGATCTATGATCCCGTCCAGCTGGATCCGGTACTCCGTCACCCCTTCCACAAGGCGAGTGACAAATGCCCGTTTTTCCTTCTCCGAAAACTGGATGGAACGAAGGCCATCCTCCAAAGCTGCGGAGGACATTCTTCCGCTCTTCTCCATATCCAGAAGAATACGAAGGGCCAGGTCGCGCTCATCGATTTTTGCCGTCTGATCTGCCATCATCTGCTCCGTTCTAAGCGACAGGTTCGCCACCGAGCCGCTTCATCTTCTCCCCCGGCTGCAGCCTGTTTCCGTTAAGAAATGCCGCAGCATCCATGGGTTTCTTCCCCTCCGGCTGAAGCTTCTTGATCTTCAGTGCACCGTTCCCGCATGCAACGGTAAAATACTTCTTCGTCACCTCAAGGATGGTTCCCGGTTCTCCCGAGCCATCCGTGATCTGAGCCTCCGTAAGGATCAGACGCTTTTCACCGTCCAGGGAGGTGTAGGCCCCCGGCCGGGGAGTAAGTGCCCGGATCTTTCGCTCTGCTTCCGCCGCAGTACAGCTAAAATCCAGTTCACCCATTTCCTTATTCAGCATGGCTGCATAGGTAGCCAGTGCATCATCCTGTTTCACGGATTTGATCTCACCCCTGGCAAGCTTATCCATGGTGGAAAGGATCAGTTCTCCCCCCATCCCCGCCAGTCGCTCTGTAAGGCTTTCTCCCGTATCCGTCGGAAGGATGGGCGTTTCCGCCTGCTCCAGGATATCTCCGGTATCCAGCCCCTTTGCCATCAGCATGGTGGTGATACCGGTCTTCTCTTCTCCATCCAGGATGGACCGCTCGATAGGCGCTGCCCCCCGGTATTTCGGAAGCAGGGAAGCATGGATATTTACACATCCCAGAGGGGGGATCTGAAGGATGGCTTCCGGAAGGATCTGCCCGAAGGCTGCCACCACGATCATTTCCGGTGCCAGAGACTGAAGGTATGCCACGTGCTCCTCCATCTCTGCTTTGAGTTTCACCGGCTGCTTCACCGGTACCCCCAGCTTCTCTGCCGCTTCCTTCACCGGAGAAGGAACCAGCTTTCCCGATCTTCCCTTCGGGCGATCCGGCTGAGTGTAGACCGCCAGGATCTCATGTCCCGCTTCCGCGATCCGGTTCAGCGCTGCCACGGCGAAGTCCGGCGTTCCCATAAAAACGATCCGCATGCTTATCACCTCATTTTCTCACGCGACTGCCCAAACGCGTCGCATAGACCATTTGCCCCTGTCATCCTGTTACTCCTGCTCTTCGCTCTCTTCTTCCTCTTCCGGAATATCGCTGCGATGCAGGCCGTTGATGGCCAGATCCTTATAGAGTATTCCGTCCAGATGATCCAACTCATGACAGATGGCCCGGGCCAGAAGCTCCGTTCCTTCAACGGTTATGGGCTTCATATCCCGATCCAGCGCCTTGCAGACCACATGTGCCGGACGGGCAACCTCTCCTGCCAGTCCCGGAAGAGAGAGACATCCTTCCTCTCCGATCTGCTCGCCGTCGCTCTCCACGATCTCCGGATTGATCAGCACCAGCGGATGATCATCGAATACATCGATCACCACAATACGCTTCAGCACTCCTACCTGCGGTGCAGCCAGCCCTACGCCGTTGGCCTCGTACATGGTCTCAAACATGTCGTCGATCAGCTCACTGATCCGCGGAGTCATTTCCTTCACCGGCTTACATACCTTTCTCAGGATGTCATCACCGTCGGTTCTGATATTTCTAATTGCCATGGTTCTCCTCCCATTTATATAAATGCTTATTGTGTCCTTAAAGTATATACATCGGCGACATATCGTAGCTGATCTCCACGCCCCGTTCCTCATAGGCCATATCCTGCAGAGGCTTCAGCAGCTCCGGTATGGCGGTGAGTCTCTCCTTGGATCTGCTCCGGATATAGATCGACATCCGGTAAACCTCGTTGATCCGGTAGATCACCGCATGCGTCGGTCCGGTGATCACGATCTCCTCCTCGGCCTTAAGCTTCTCCGCAATCCGGTCAGCGATCTCCTTCACCGCCTTCTCATCCGGAGATGCCATCAGCATACCCAGCATGTGCATGACCGGGGGATAGGAAAGCAGCTTCCGGTAGGCCAGCTCAAAGGTATAGAACTGCAGATAATCCTGTTTGGCCGCGGTCTGGATCACGTAATGCTCCGGTTTATAGGTCTGGATCACCACATAACCCTTAAGATCTCCCCGGCCTGCCCGGCCTGCGGCCTGGGTGATCAGGTCAAATGTACGTTCCCCCGACCGAAAATCACTGCCGAAGAGCCCCATATCCGCCATCAGGATCCCCACCACCGTAACCTTCGGGAAATCATGTCCCTTTACGATCATCTGAGTTCCGATGAGACAGTCCGCCTGTCCCTCCTGAAAGGTTTTCAGGATGGCTCCATGGGCTCCCTTGGTCTGGGTGGTATCCCTGTCCATACGAAGGGTCCGGATCCCGGGGAAGAGCCGCCGGATCTCCCCTTCCACCTTCTCTGTTCCTATGCCGAAGCCGCCGATCAGCTTCGAATGACAGGTGGGACATTCCTGCTTCATTCTCTCCGTATGCCCGCAGTAGTGACACATCAATGTGTCCGTCCCATGGAGGGAAAGCGATACATCACACCTGGGGCACCGGATGGATTCTCCGCAGCTCCTGCAGGAGACGAAATTGCTCATGCCTCTCCGGTTCAGGAACAGCATCACCTGCTCCTTCTTCCGGAATGCTTCCTCCATCCTTTTATACAGCGTCCCGGACAAAATGCTCCGGTTTCCGTTCCGAAGCTCTGTCCGCATATCCACCAGCTCCACCTCGGGAAGGGCCTGGCCTGCCGCACGTTCTGACAGCTTCAGCAGGGTATATTGTCCTTCCTCCGCCGCCTTGTAGCTCTCCACCGCCGGGGTGGCCGATCCCAGGATCACGGACGCCTGATCCAGTCTTGCCCGCTCCAGGGCCACATCCCTGGCGTGATATTTCGGCGTGGTGTCACATTTATATGCACCGTCATGTTCCTCATCGATAATGATGAGACCCGTATCAGGAAAGGGGGTAAAGAGTGCCGATCTCGGTCCGATAACGATATCCGCGCCCCCTTCGGCCGCCTGCTCATATTCCCGATACTTCTCTCCGCGGCTCAGACCTGAGTGAAGGATAACGATCCTGTCCCGAAAGGCCGTGCGGAACCTGGCCACTGTCTGATAGGTGAGGGCGATCTCCGGCACCAGAACGATCACCTGCTTCCCCAACTCGATAACCTTCCGGGCCATCCGAAGATAAACCTCGGTCTTCCCGCTGCCGGTAACTCCGTAAAGCAGATAGGTCTTCCTGATCCCCTGCTGGAAATCCTCAGCGAATTGCTCATAGGCATCCCTCTGCTCCTGATTCAGCTGGGAGATGGGAAGGAATTCCGGTTCGAAGGCCTTTACATCGATCCGGCTCTTCACGATCTTCACCTTGCTCTTCACCGGAGTGACCGCATTGATGGCCTGGATCATGGTGCAGCCGTACTGCTTCCGGATCCAGGACGCCAGCTGAAGCAGCCGGCTTTCGATGGGAAGATCCCTGCTGACCAACCCTTCGATATCCTTAACCTTGCTGTCATCCCAGGGGGTAGTCTCCGTGATCTGGATCACATAGCCCTTACGCTGTTTATTTCCCGAACCGAAGGGAATATAGACCACCGACCCCACCGAGACCTCCTCGGAAAGGGCTTCCGGGATACGGTAGGAAAATGTACGGTCCACCGCTTTATTCGATATATCCACGATCACATCTGCGTACATTTTCTACCCCTCGATCACCAAAATCCCGTAATAATGAAAAGGGAGAAAACAGGGTTTAGCCCCGTACTCTCCCCATCTCATAAAGTGAAGCTGCCTGCTTCCCCTTATCTCATTTAGTCCTCATCACTCTTGATCTTAACCTTGCCCTGGTACAGCTCGTCTACTGCGATGGAAAGCGGCTTTCTTCCTTCTGCCCCCGGAACCAGCGGCCGAGCCTTTCCGGAGATCAGCTGACGCGCGCGCTTTGCGGTTGCAAGAACGATGGAATAACGGCTCTGAACCACGGAATGCTTACCGGGCTCCGCATCCTCATTTGCAACGGCTGCGATATCCAGATACTGGATCTCGCCCTGCTTACCGGGTTTAACATCTCCATTAACAACCGCCATAAGATCGGAATAAGATGGATGAATCATTTTAACGCCTCCTAAAACATACTAAGTATTAATAATAAAGCACTGATCCTGCAAAATGTCAAACAAAAGCGTTAAACTCATTCTGCAGATCCCGGATCAGCTTCACTTTCTTTTCCTTTTTGCATTTCTCGGATAGTATAACCGAATTAACCGTATCAATGCAAGCATTTATCTCATCATTTACCACGATGTAATCATAATTGCCGATGAGCTTTGCTTCCTCTGCGGCTCTCCTGATCCGCTTGTTCACCTGCTCCTCCGTCTCGGAGCCTCTGCCCGTCAGCCGTTCATTCAGGGTCTTCACATCCTTTGTGGTAACGAAGATCAGGCTTGCATCCGGGTACTGCTTCTTTACGATGGCTGCGCCCTGCACCTCGATCTCCAGGATCACATCACGGCCGGCTGCCATTTCCTCCTCCACGAATTTCCGCGGAGTCCCGTAATAATTATCCACATACTGCGCCCACTCGATGAATCCGTTATAATCGATGAGCGTGCGGAATTCATCCTGGGTCTTGAAGTAATAATCCTTGCCATCCACCTCACCCGGACGGGGAGCTCTTGTGGTGGCGGAAATGGAGAGACTGTAGCCATACTTCTCCACCAGTCCCTTAACTACGGTTCCTTTACCTGCTCCGGAGAATCCGGAGATCACGATCAGCTGTCCCTTCTCGCTCATTATCATCACCCTTTCGTTTTTCATATGAAATGTTTTGTCTACTCGAGATTCTGCACCTGCTCCCGGATCTTCTCGATCAGTGTCTTCAGTTCGATACCGATATCCGTGATCTCCACAGCTCCCGCCTTGGAGAGGGTCGTATTGGCCTCCCGGTTCATTTCCTGAATGATAAAATCCAGCTGTCTTCCCACGGCGCCGCCGTTCTTCAGGATGCTCCGGGTCTGCTTGATATGGCTCTTCAACCGTACCATTTCCTCATCCACACAGATCTTGTCTGCGAAAATGGTCACCTCTGCAGCGATCCGATTTTCGTCGACATCTCCCCGCTCCAGGAATTCCTTCACCTTCTCGGAAAGCTTCTGGCGGTAGGCTTCCTGGATCCTGGGGGAAAGCTCCTCCACCCGGTCCACCAGCTTCTCCATGGTATCCACCTTCTCCAGGAGATCCTGGACCAGGTTCTCACCCTCTGTGCTTCTGGCCTTTACGAAGCTTTTGCAGGCTTCACGGAGAACTGCATCCAATGCTTCAAAAAGCGCAACATCATTTTCCTGTGGGGATTCCTCCAGGGAAAATACCTCGGGGAACCTGCCCAACTGACCGGGAGTGAGCATCCTGTCGGAGGCTGCCGAGGTATCGGCCAGATCCTCCGGGAACTCCTGCTTCATTTCCCGGAAATACCGGATATATTCTTCTGCGATATCCCGGTTATACTTCACCGACACATCGGACTGCCGGTAATTCTGGTAGGTGATGAACACGTCCACCTTCCCCCGGCTGATGTATTCCTGAAGGATCCCCCGGATGGCCGCCTCAAACCGGTTGAACCGGCGGGGCATTTTTATGGTAAAATCTGCGTACCTGTGGTTTACGGATTTCATCTCCACCACAAGCTTCTTATCCTCATCGATCTGTTCTGCGCGGCCGAAACCGGTCATGCTCTGAATCATCTGTAGTATCCTTTCCTGTTGTTATCACTTAACCTCGGTCACCCGGCTTTTATCCGGAGCAGCCACCATGGAGTAATTGGTGTGATAGATCACAAATCCCGGCGGCTGTCCCGGGGATTTCCGGAGATTCCTCTTCTTCGTATAATCGATCTCGATCTTGGCGGAATCCCTGCCGGAACCCTGGGGTCCATCCTTGGCGGAGGAATACAGCGCTGCCAGTCCCGCTGCGATCTCATAGATATGATCCGGCAGCTCCTCTCCCTTATGCACCTTCACGATCACATGGGAACCGGGTCTCTGCTTGGCATGAAACCACATATCCTCCCCTGTGGCGAAGGTGAAGGACAGGTACTCATTCTGGATATTGTTCTTCCCTACATAGATATGATAATCGTCCTCCGTCACAAAATGTAACGGTTCGGAGGGCGGTTCATTCTTTTTCTTCTGCACGCCCTTTCCCTTCTGCTTCACGGCAGATGCCCGAAGGAATCCGCTGTCGGTAAGCTCTCTCCGGATTTCCGACAGGTCCTTTTCATTCTCCGCCATTTCCAGTGCAAGAGAAACACTGTGCAGATAATCCAGCTGCTGACGGGTGGTTTCCATCTGCTCCCCCGTAGCAGCCCGGGTTCTTTTCTTCTTGTTATACTTTTCAAAGAACCGCTGGCTGTTCTCCCCCGGCGTAAGCGTAGGATCCAGGGGGATGGTGATCTCCTGACCGTCATAATAATTGGTACATGTCAGATGATCCGCTCCGGGTTCCAGGGAATAACCATAGGTGTTCAGCAGTTCACCGTAAACCTTCCAGGTCTCCCGGTCTTCCGTATCCCGGTACTGCCCGGTCTGCAGATCCAGCTTCCTGGCTGTCCGCTCGATGGCGGTTTTTACCACCTGCCGGAGATCTGCGGATCTCTGCCGCACCACAGCCACCCGACTGCGAAGATCATAATAGGACTCGATCACCTCGGACACCGACTCCCGTCTTTGGGACATCTCTCCGTAGATCGTAAGCTGAAATGCACTGAATTCTTTGGGTTCATCCCCATCCATCACGATGCAGGGATCATATTCTTCCTTCCGGATGGCGTCGGTCAGCTCCATCAGGCGGTCCGCCAGACGCTCCCTCTCTGTGCCGGAAAGCTCTTCCACACGTTGATCTCCCGGTATCCCTGCGCGGTTGGCCAGCTCTTCTCCGGTGATCCGGCTGAAGCCGGTATAAAGGGAGGGGATCACCTTCGCCACATTTCCCGCAGCTTCGCTTATGGCTGCAAGAAAACCTTCCTTTGTTTCCGTCAGGGGATTTCTTCTTCCCTGGGTGGGGGGAGCCTCATAGATCCCGCCCGGAAGTACGGTACGGACAGAACTGATATCCGGGGTGACCCGACGGATACTGTCCAGGATCCTTCCGCTGTTATCCATAAAGATCATGTTGCTGTAACGTCCCATCATCTCAATGACCAGACGCTTCTGGGCCAGATCCCCCATTTCATCCAGATGCTCAAAGGAGAGCACCAGGACACGTTCAAAATCCGGCTGTTCCACCGAGATCAGACGTGCACTTCCGATATGCTTCCTGAGGAGCATGAGAAATGCGGGAGCGGTCATAGGAGAAGGCTTCTGTTTTTCCGTGATGTAAGCCCGGGGAAGTCCCGCGTCTGCGGATAATAGAAGCCTTACTGTATCCTTTTCCTTTTTGATTGTGATCTGCAGCTCGTTGGGTAACGGCTGCTGCAGCTTAACGACTCTGCCACCGACGGCGCGGCGGCGGATCTCCGATGCCACCGCACTGACGGTTATACCGCTGTATGCCATTTATCTAACTCCGTTCACCGGGCCGGCAGGATCGCCGGCCCGTAAATTCGTTTATACCTGATTATACAGCTCCTCATAGATCTTCGCGGAATTGTCCCAGCTGTAATTCTGCTCCATGGCCCGCTTCTGCATCGCCGTCCAGGCATCCTTGTCATCGAAGAATACCTTCTTGGAGTAATTGATGGTCCCCAGCAGATCCCGGGGATCGTAATTCGCAAAGGAGAAGCCTGTTCCTGTTCCTTCAAACTCGTTGTAGGGCTGAACCGTATCCTTCAGACCGCCGGTCTCGCGAACGATGGGCAGTGCGCCGTAGCGAAGAGCCATCAGCTGTGTCAGGCCGCAGGGTTCAAATCTGGAGGGAACCAGGATCGCATCACTTGCCGCATAGATCTGATGGGACAGCTCATCGCTGAAGTAGATATTTGCGGAAAGCTTTGCGGGATGGATGCCCTGATAATACCGGAACATATCCTCATATCTCCGGTCACCGGTACCCAGGACCACAAACTGGGTTCCGTCGGTCATGATATCATTCATGGCTCTGTCCACCAGATCCAGTCCCTTCTGGTCCGTAAGACGGGAAACCAGACCGATCATGTAGGCATTGGGATCCTCGGGAAGATGCAGACGCTTCTGCAGCGCCAGCTTGTTCTTCACCTTCTCCTTCTTGAAATTCTTAATGCTGTATCTGTGTTCGATCTTCTTATCCGTAGCCGGGTTGTATACCTGGTAATCGATACCGTTAACGATTCCCCAGAGAGACTGCCATCTTGCCCGAAGCAGACCGTCCAGACCTTCGCCGAAGTACGGCGTCTGGATTTCCTGTGCGTAGGTATTGGAAACCGTGGTGATCTTGTCCGCATACACCAGACCGCCCTTCAGCATGGAAGCATCCTTCTTGAACTCCAGCTTGTCCGGGGTGAATACATAATCCGGAAGACCGGAATAATCCTTGATGGTTTCGATATCCCAGTTCCCCTGGAACTGCAGATTATGAATGGTCATGATGGAGCGCATGTTGCTGTAGAACGGATTGCTTGCGAACAGGGTCCTGAGATATACGGGAACTAGTCCTGCCTGCCAGTCATGGCAGTGAATGATGTCTGGCTGGAAGCCCACGGCCGGAAGGATGGAAAGGGCTGCCTTCGAGAAGAAACAGAACTTCTCGATATCCCACTTCGTATCTCCGTAAATGTTGAAGCCGTTGAAATAGTATTCGTTGTCGATGAAGTATACCGGCACGCCCTCATACTCCAGATACATCACGCCCACATACTGCTGCTTCCAGCCGATATCCATGTGGAAATGGGTGATATATTTCATGTTGTTCTTATATTTATCCGGAAGACACATGTACTTCGGGATCACGATCCTGACATCATACTCTTCCCGGTTAAACTTCTTCGGAAGGGTTCCCACAACATCGGCAAGACCGCCGGTCTTAATAAACGGAACACACTCAGATGCAACATACAGCACTTTTTTCATAGTCAGCTTCTCCTTCATCCATAGTTTAAAGTTACAACCCCAGATCCTATTTTACCATATCACCGTATTATTTTCCATGCCCCAAAGCCTAAGAGAATCTTGCCTCCAGATACTTCCGGATCAGCTCCGTCGCCCCCCGGATCCCCAGCTTCGAGGTATCCAGCGACAGATCATACTCTTCCACATTCTGCCAGTCCCCTCCGGTATAAATGTGGTAATAGCTGGCCTTACGTTCATCCATGCTGCGGATGTAGGATTCCAGCTCCTTCTCCGGCATGTTATGTATGGAGGATGCCCTGCGGATCCGAAAATCCATGGGCGCATGTACAAAGACGCTCACTGTATCCTCATTGTCCTTCAGGATACAGTTCGCGCATCGTCCCACAATGACACAGGATTCCTTCTCCGCCAGTCTCCGGATGATCCCGGACTGATAGGTGAAGATATTCCGCATCCGGAGGAATTCGTCGTCATCCGCCAGATCCACCACATGTTCATCATAGGTTTTCTTAGCCGTCTCGAAAAGCGAGGTATCCTTCAGCCTGGAATCGTGGGCAACCTCACTGTCGTTCATGGCCTTGTCATCGGAAACCAGCCGGAACATCTCACTGTCATAACAGTTGATCCCCAGCTCCTCCGCCAGGCGTTTTCCTACCTTGAGTCCACCGGAGCAGTATTGTCTTGCAACGGTGATCACTATTTTTCTGTTGCTGATGGCAGAATTCTCTGATGCATTACCCGTCATATCTGTTCCTCCCCACTTTGATCCATATTTGCCGTCCGGTACCCGGTCCGGTTATTTTGCGACGGCTATACTAGTATGAATACTCGCCTCCACAGCTTTCGATGCACTTCTCCGCCAGAGCTTCCATGGCGTCGATGTAGAAGCCCCCGGTAAGGTCATGGTTCACCGCGAAGACTGAAAGCTCCGTACAGGCCAGCACCACTGCCTCGCAGCCGCAGCCGTGCATATGCTGCGCGATCCGCTGAAACAGGTGCTTATCTCCCTTCTCTCCCCGCTTGATCTGATCGTAGATCAGCGTCATCACCGCCTTCTGATGC
>JAGBNH010000069.1 GCA_017634475.1 Eubacterium sp. | reverse complement strand
CCGGATATAAAAAGGTTGTAGCCTGCCCGCACCAGCAGCTTGAGAAACTCCGCCGTTCCTTCATCCAGACTTCCCAGGCGGATCAGATCCTCCATGGAATAGGCGTATTCCGGGAATTTACGTATGGTCACCGCCGGTCCGTCCCGGGAAATGCCGGAGAGCACCACATTGATCCTTGATCCGTCCGGAAGGACCGCATCCACGATGGGATTCGTGGCGTTTACGCTGCGGTTGGCCCGGGATACGATCTGTCCGATCACCGAAAGAAGCCGATCCTCGTCAGAGAAGCTAAGCTTCGTTTTCTGTATCCTCCCGTTCTTTTCCACATAGATGGGGGCTGTTCCGTTGATCATGATCTCTGTGATCTCCCGATCCTCCATCAGTTCCGAAAGCACATCCATCCCCCGGATCTCATGGAACAGTTCCCGACGCAGCCGAAGCTTATCCCTCACGGGAATAAAGTTCTGTGCGGAGGATCGGAGGAGAACCTCGTCGATCACCCTGCCAACCCGTTCGTCATCCAGCTCTGTAGTCATTTCCAGTTCATGCAGAACCTGTTCTTTTATCTCACCGTATTGAGGCAACTCTGTCCCTCCAGCACTTCCGAAACTTTGACCATTTTCATCCGACTGCGAAGCTGTTCCTGTCCGGATTCCTTCAGCATGGTACGAAATGTCTCCAGTTTTCTTCTCGACCCTTCGTCCTCCAGCACCGGTATATAGATCTGATCAAATGCCGAAAGCACCTCGGGGTCACCGATCCTTCCACAGCCAACGTCATAGACCAGAGTGTGATATTTCCCCTGTTGAAGCAGCTGATCGGAAAACCATTTCAGATCTTCGGACTGAACATCTACTTTGTCCGGATACATCCCCGACATAAACAGCATCCGGATATCCTCCTCTGTAACGATCTCCGTTTCAGCCGCCTCCAGGATTCCCGGGATCCGTTGCTTGACCCGGTACAGAAGATCTGAATGTACCGGCCGGTCGCTGTAATCCTCATATCCGATATACAGTTTCCCGCCGCCTGTATCCCCGGCGGCCAGAGCCCGGGCCAGCGTCGTTTTCCCGCTTCGACCGATTGGGGAGAATACGGCGATACTGCCGGAAGGCTGCGAACTGACAACCCGTGACTCAACGCGATACAAAATCTCCTGTGTGATCTCCCGAACGGACTGATACATATAGATCCCCGTATCCTCCGCCCGGTCGGTCAGGTTGACCACAGACAAAGTCTCAGCTGTTTTATCCGGCCATTCAGACAGAAGCAGATCCAGATCCTGCACTGCCAGGTACGCACTTACCGTTTCCGGGCTACTGAAGATCACCGCCTCCAAAGCACCACCGGACTCCCGTCCCAGTGCCAGGGATAGATTTGCCGCATACTGCATATCCCGACAGCATATCCCGATACGATATTTCCTCATCAGTGGTTCTCCTTTCCCTGAGACTCCGGCTGCATCCCTGCTGCCGGTGTAACTCGACTTTATCACACCCATGTCTCCTCGTAAACCTCTATTTGTATAGAATGCTTTGCTTTGTATTTTGTGGATTTTCAGCAATCTAAAGTTAACATTATGTTACTCTTCCCGGTTTTCCGTGGCTTCCGGAACCCTCTTCCCCGGTCGGAGCAACAATCGGTTGATCCGGGCAAAATAACCCACATTTCCTCCACAGCGAGGAGAACATCTTATCCACCGCATCCCTCCGGGTTATCCACACCGGGTAGTTAACATAACGCCAATCTCTTTACATAAAAAAAAGGCATGTCAAAGACATGCCTTAAAGTTTGGTAATTCCTTCTAATTCAAAGATTTTGCGTAAGGATCTTTTGCTTAAGCGTTTCTTACATCATCTTCTTAAACATGTTGATCGTCTCTTCATCCTCCGGTGTAAGACGAAGATTGGTGACAAGCTCTCTTCCCTCCGGCGTCTTCATCCGGAACTCCACAACTGTGCCCTGGCGAAGCTCCTGCCCATTTTCCTTGAAGAACGCAACCACTCTGGGATGCTGCTGGCCAAAGGTGGACAGCCGTCCGCTCATCTGCATCATTTCTAAAGGATTAAATCCCATCGCATTTTCCTCCTGTTTATCCTCTTTTTTGTTTTCCTTATCATAGTAGCTGCGAAAACGGACGAATTCGAAGCTGAACCCCGGGACGGTTGTCCCGTCCGGCTTCAGGGTAGGTTTCGTCACCCGTTCAAATGTGGGTGCCAGCGCCTCGATCCCATCCTGCCTTAATCCGTCCACGATCCGCCATACCAGAGTGAAATCTCCCTGGCAGACCACCGCAAACCGTTCATCCTTCGATTCCGAAAAAACCTTTCTGATCCTTCGCAGCACCAGATCCGCGATCCTTCCGGTCTCCGCCTCATCCGCATGGGCTGCCACCGGTGGCATGGGGAAATCCAGGATCTCGCCATAAACCGACGCAGCCTCCCGCTGCTTCTTCCCCCAGGTTGCATTTCCCCGATTGGTCAGATTGATCAGCATAGCTACCCCTCCCCATAAAAATCATAAGCAAATATCATTATACAAAATAAACCATCTTGTGAAAAGAAAAAGTTTGTGATAGTATATTTCATGTTTTGCAACATAGACGTGACTGAACGAAAAAATATTTGATCCAGGCAGGGAGATATCATGGGCAAATTCAAAGAATTTCTGAAACGCAAAGATATTCAGATCTCGCTATCACGTTACGGGATCGACGCACTTGGCGCCATGGCGCAGGGACTGTTCTGTTCCCTTCTGATCGGTACCATCATTGATACCATCGGAAAACAGTTCAACATCGGATTTCTTACCTCTACCGTAGCTACCATAGCCGGCACGGATTATACCGTGGGTGGTCTGGCATCCGCAATGAGCGGTCCGGCCATGGCCGTCGCCATAGCTCACGCGTTGAAATGTCCGCCTCTTGTACTATTTTCCATGATCACCGTAGGCTTCTCCGCAAATGCACTGGGTGGCGCAGGCGGTCCTTTGGCCGTTCTGTTCGTTGCCATCATCGCATCGGAGCTTGGTAAGGCGATCTCCAAAGAAACAAAAGTCGATATCCTGGTAACACCGCTGGTTACCATCGGTTCCGGAATCTTCTTCTCCTGGCTCATTGCTCCGGGTATCGGAAAGGGAGCCATGTGGGTCGGAGAACTGATCATGAAGACCACCGAGCTTCAGCCGTTCCTCATGGGAATCCTGGTTTCCGTACTGGTGGGAATGGCCCTTACGCTTCCCATTTCCTCCGCAGCGATCTGCGCATCCTTCGGTCTTGTGGGTCTTGCGGGCGGCGCAGCCGTAGCAGGATGCTCCGCACAGATGATCGGTTTCGCCGTGATCTCCTTCAAGGAAAACCGCTGGGGTGGGCTCATCTCCCAGGGCATCGGAACCTCCATGCTGCAGATGGGAAATATCGTAAAGAACCCGCGGATCTGGCTGGCGCCGACACTGGCCTCCGCCATTACCGGCCCCCTTGCCACCTGTGTATTTGACCTCAGGATGAACGGTGCACCGGTTTCCTCCGGTATGGGAACCTGCGGACTGGTAGGCCAGATCGGTGTATATACCGGTTGGGTAAACCCGTCGCAGAAGGCGCTGGAGCTTGGCGAGGCTGCACTGTCAGAGGTCACCGCATTTAACTGGATCGGCCTCATCCTGATCTCCTTCGTCCTTCCGGCAATCCTTTCACTGGCCTTCAATGCCATCTTCCGAAAGATCGGATGGGTCAAGGACGGAGACATGAAGCTGGAGAATTAAAACATGAATTATAAACGTGGACTTCAGACAGGTATTCCCATTGCACTGGGATACCTGTCTGTATCTTTTACATTCGGAATACTTGCCATGAATTACGGGCTCTCGGTCTGGCAGGCTACGCTGGTGTCCCTCGCCACCGTTACCTCCGCCGGACAGTTTACCGGGATTCAGATGATGTCCACCCCCGGACTTTATGTGGATATGCTGATCTCTCAGCTCACCATCAATGTCCGGTATTCCTTCATGTCCATATCTCTTTCCCAGAAGCTGGACAGGAAATTCCGGGGCATATGGAAATGGCTCTTCGGATTCTTCATCACAGATGAGATCTTCGCCGTTGCCGTTACCCAGCCCGTGGTGACCCGCTCCTTCTTTGCCGGACTGGCAACCCTTCCCTGGATCGGCTGGACCGCAGGAACCGCCCTGGGCGCATCCCTTGGCTCGGTCCTTCCCGCTGCCATCATGAGTGCGTTAGGCATTGCCCTTTACGGCATGTTTGTTGCCATCGTCGTTCCCCCCGCAAAGGAGAATAAATATGTACTGCTGGCTGCCGGCATCGCCGCGCTGATCAGCACTGCATTTGCATATCTCCCGTTTCTCAAGGGTGTTTCCTCAGGTATCGCCGTCAGCATCGCTGCCATTGTCGCTGCAGCCATCGCTGCCATCGTTCATCCGCTGCCGGATGAAAATGAACAGCCGGGAAAGGAGGTGCAGGCATGACCACCTCAACATTCTTCCTGTATCTGCTCCTTATGGCCGGTTCCACTTATCTGATCCGCGTACTGCCCTTTATCGCCGTCCGCCACCAGATCCACAACCGGTTCATCCGTTCCTTCCTGTATTACATTCCCTACGCGGTGCTGACAGCCATGACCATCCCCGCCATATTTGCGGCCACCAATTCCGTCATTTCCGCATCCCTGGGACTTGCGGTTGCGATCATCCTCGCCCTGCGGAAATGTTCCCTTACCACCGTTGCCCTTGCCGCCTGCTTCGCCGTATATGTCAGCGAGCTGGTGATCGGGTGGGTGAGCTGAGGATATCTCCGGCAGCGCTGCCTGATCAACCGGGCCAACATCGTGCATGCGCCAAATGGGCATTCGTGAAAATGTGAGTCCACCCGGAACCCTTAACAAGAAAAAAAGAATGCTGCACCTTGTCTCAGACAGGGTACAGCATTCTTTTTTTACCACCTGATCAGGCCTTCCTCCTCCAGCACCCGGATAAAATGTGCCAACGGGAAGCCTACCACATTATTATAATCTCCCTCGATCCGTTCCACCAATCTGGCCCCCAGTCCCTGGATCCCATAGGCGCCCGCCTTATCCATAGGCTCTCCCGAGGCCACATATTCCCGGATCTCTTCCTCAGAAATGGGGTAAAACTTCACCTTCGTTCCGTTGGAAAATGTTCTTCTTACCCCATCGGGTGTGATCAGTGTTACACCGGTATAAACCACGTGGGTCCTCCCGGAAAGTTCTCTCAGCATCCGGCAGGCATCCGCCTCATCCCGTGGCTTGCCCAGGATCTCTCCATCCCGGGATACAATGGTATCCGCGGCAACCACCAGGGGATTACAGGACTCCTTATCTATCTCCGCGCTTTTCTCCTCCCCGGAATACACCACATTGTACACCGCTTCGGCCTTCCTGCGGGACAGTGTCTCCACCACCTTCACCGGATCCTTTTCTTCTGTTGTCTCATCTACGTCAGCCGTCTTCACTGCAAACCGAAAACCTGCCTGTGTCAGCAGCTCTTTTCGCCTTGGCGAACCGGAGGCGAGAAGGATGTCATAACACTGCACCATGCTTCTATCCTCATTTCCTGAACAACCCCTGTTCAGCTTTCCCCTGGAGACCTTGGATACTGGCTGATCCCGCTCCGAAGATTCCTCCGGGATCAGAGTGTAAAGCTGTGGGGAAGGAGCTGTTCCAGAGTATACCGTTCTATCTTATCTATCTCCCCTGTCTCACTCACCAACGCCACATAAACCGGCATTTCCCTGCTCTCTGCAAATTCCGCCATTACCTGGCGGCAGGCACCGCAGGGATAGGGCATCTCCCCTGCACCTGTGATGGCTACTGCCTTGATCCTCTTCGCCCCCCGGCTTACCGCCTTGAAGATCGCTGTCCGCTCTCCGCAGTTGGACAGCCCATAGGACGCATTTTCCACATTACAGCCGGAAACGATATCCTCCTCTCCGGTGAGTACCGCCGCGCCCACTGCATAACCGGAATAGGGGCAGTATGCCTGTTTTCTTGCCTCAGCCGCCGCCCGGAGCAGCTTCTCTTCCTGATCCCTCATGTCTCGCCCTCCGTTGTCACGCCCATGGATTGTTTCACCAGTTTTTCCGTGAAATGATCCCTGCAGAACTTAATGATCGGTCCGGTAAGTACCGCATTAAATACCGTACCTACCCCCAGGACCAGCAGCACGGACTGATCCGCCAGAAGACAGAAGCTGACACCCAGGATCATGGCCAGGATATCCGTAAGGATCCGGCCGTAAACAAAGGGCAGCTTTCTCTTGGTTGCCATTTCTAACATCACAGGAATATCATCATAAGGACAGGTCCCCAGTCTCGGAGACATGTAAAGGGCGATGCCAAAGCCCAGGAAGAATAGTCCCGGGATCAGGAAAATGATCCGCACGATCATCACCGGATCGGTCAGACCAAAAACATCCCGGATCAGCCAGACGCCGAAATCCGACACATAGCCCACGCCGGACATACTGACCAGCGTTCCGATGCCGATAGCCTCGCGATGGGCAAAGATCATGATGACCAGGATCACCAGATTGATCCCCAGCTGACAGTTTCCATAACTGAACCCCGTAAGCTGGCTGGTTCCGGTGACCAGGGCTCCTAATGCATCCAGACCCATGGAAGCCGTACGAAAGCAGGCACTCCCCAGCCCGATACCGGCAGTACCAACAATCGTCCATAATGTCCCAATGATCAGCCTTTTGATGTTGAATCTTCCCTTCAAGCCATCAGCTCCCCGTAATTTGTACCTTCCATTCGTTTTTCAAATTCTTCCACCGGCATAGGACGGTCAAAGAAGAAGCCCTGCACGTGATCGCAGTTTCCGGACTGAACGATCTCCAGCTGCTCCCGGGTCTCTACGCCCTCCACGATACATTCCATTCCCAGGCCGTTAGCCATATTAACCACCGAGCGGAACATCAGCTCCTTTTTCTTTGCCACCTGCTGGCTTTCGTTCTCCGATAAGTAGGGCAGGAAGCTCCGGTCGATCTTCAGCACATCCCAGGGCAGATCCCGGATCAGCGTCAGTGACGAGAAACCGATCCCGAAATCATCCACTGCCGTCTTCACTCCCTGCTTCTGAAGTCCGCTTACGATCCCTCTGAGATCCACAAAACGGGAATCCATGGTGGTCTCCGTAAGCTCGATCTCAATATATTCATGCGGAACATTATTCCGGTCTATGATCTCAAGGATATGCCGCAGAATATCCACATCTGCCAGATTCCGACGGGACAGGTTCACGGATACCCGTACCACATTCTTCCCCTCATCCAGCCACCGGCGGATATCCCTGCAAACATGCTCCAGCATATACATATCCAAAGCACAGATCGCCATGCTGCGCTCAAGATGGGGGATAAACTGTCCCGGAGGGATCACTTCTCCCTTTCTGAACCAGCGGCAGAGGGCCTCGGCACCATGCAGCTCACCGGTCTTCACGTCCACCTTGGGCTGATAGAATACATGAAACTCCTCATCCTCAAGGGCCTGGGGAAATGCGGTTTCCACCTTCATTTCCTGTTCCGTGTCCGCCACCATCAACGCATCGTAGTAGGTGATGGAAATGTCCTTGCTGTGCTTTGCCTTCTGGCAGGCCCGGGTGATCCGGTCCATGATCTCACTCTGGGAGTGGATCGTACCGTCATCCGGAATCTGGTATACACCCACCGCCGCGCTCACACGGATCCTATCTTCGGTTTCATCATTATAAACAATGACCGATTCCTCCAGCATATCCAGGATATCGTCTTCATGATCCTTGTCTACCAGAAGTGCAAAGTTATCCCCGCCGATCCTGCAGATCATTTCATCACCGGCAAGATTTTCTTCGATATATTTCACAAAACGCTTCATTACGAGATTTCCGAGTTTTCGCCCAAGCTGCTGATTCACCCCGGAGAAACGCCTCATGTCTATCCGCATGGCGGAATAATTTCCCAGCTTTCCTTCATGATCCAGACGCCCAATAGCGCTCATATAGTATTTAAAATTATGTAAACCCGTGTCCGTATCAAAGAAGGTAAGCTTTTCCACCACATCCAGCAAATGCTCCCGCCCATTAAAGACGTAAATGATCCGAAGCAGAAGATTCACCCGTTCCCGTTCACGCTCGGTCCATTCCGGAACCCCCTTCCGAAGTACGGCGCGATAATAGACCACATTAAATCCACCGGTCATATTCCGGTGCTCGATGAACTTCTCCTCATCCGCTTTGCCATCATTATAAATGTCGTAACAGTCACCCTCGTTGTTGCGTTCCTCCTCCGGCCCTTCAAAAAAGCGCACGCCAATACGGCCCAGTCTTAAATGATCTGCGATCTCTGTAAGCTGCTCGGTAAGATCCTTGGTGATCCCCATCCGCCTCCGACGAGGAAGCTCATCCAGTGCCACAAAGGCGCGCTGAAAGACTCCCAGAACCTTTCTGGCGTCTGCAGATTCATATTCCGGATCGGAACTTATTCCTTTCAAGATCTCGTCGTCCATCATATCCCCATAAGCCTTTCCCTGATAACACGTTTGGGTTAATTTTACCATATCCTTCTGTGAAAATCTACTAAAAAAACCCCTCCGGGAAAACCCGGAGAGGTTCTTAAGGTCAGTCATCATTTCCATGATGGACTATTTACGTTTTGCTTTTTTCTTTCCTGCTACCACACCTGCGAAGCCTCCTGCGGAGAGCATCATCAGGATGAACAGCATCGTGATCGGTGTATCATCATCTGTCTGAGGCACTTTGCTGTCCGTGCTGGTTGCAGTTGCGATCTCAGCGATATGATGCTTGATCAGGTTACGTTCAACAGTCTCGATCTTGGTCTGACCGGTAGTTACGGTATAGCCTTCCGGTACCTTGATGACAGTGATCTTGTAGTCACCGGTCTTCGCCAGGTAATGTCCCTTATCATCCGTCTTGGTCAGCTCTGTTACCATACCCTCGCTGTCTGTGATGAACGTATGTGTAGAACCATCCGGATAGATCACTTCAACCGTTGCTCCCTTAACCGGGCCCTTGGTCTTCTCGTCACGAACCAGGATGTCCAGGCCACCGGTGGATGTTGCGATCTTCGCCTCAAGCTCGGTAAGCTTTCCTTCAACTACTTCTCCGGTCTGCTTCTCGCCTACTGTTACAGTATAGTTTTCCGGTACCTTGATCACCGTGTAGGTATAGGTACCCTGTTCTGCGGTATAGTTACCAAACTCGTCCTTCTGGGCATACTCGGTAACCTGTCCGTTCTCATCTGTGGTAAAGATCTTCTTCTCACCGGAAGGTGTAATAACCTCTACCTCAGCATTTTCCACAGGCTCGCCCGTCTCTTCATCGGTCACGGTAATGATGATGGCGCCGCGATCTGTTGTGATCACTGCATCATGATGTCCTTCATCATTCTTCGGAACAACAACTGTGCCTGTCTCACCGGTCTTAACTTCATAGCCTACCGGAACATCGGTAACAACTACGGTATAAGTACCTGCAGGTACGGTAGGAACCTTTCCGTTCTCATCAACGATCTCACCCTTTTCATTGGTCTTGAAGGTAGTCGTCTTGCCGTTTTCATCTGTTACTTCTACTGTTGCATTCGGAACATCAAGTCCGGATCTCTCCTCTGTCACATGAACGGAAATCTTTCCTGTTTCCTCCGGCTTCGGTGCGATCTTCGACTCCAGTTCAGTCAGCTTTCCGGCCACAACCGTTCCACTCTGCTCCTCGCCTACGGTCACATGATAGCCTACAGGGATCTTGGTTACCTTATAGGAATACTCTCCGGTTTCAGCAGTATAGTTACCATACTCATCAACCTTTGTATACTCTGTAACCTGTCCGTTCTCGTCAGTGGTAAAGGTAAGTTTCTTTCCATCCGGAGTGGTTACTTCAACCTCTGCTCCCACAACCGGCAGACCTGTTACCTCATCGGTCACTGTGATAAGGAGTGCACCGCGATTGGTTACGATCACTGCCTCGTGATGTCCCTCATCGTTCTTCGGCACGGTTACGGTACCGGTGACACCGGTCTTCACATCATAACCATCCGGAACCTTGGTCACTGTTACTTCATAATCTCCGGGAAGCACTTCCAGAACCTTTCCGTTCTCATCCGTTACTTCACCCTTGTCATTTGTCTTATAGGTCTTCTTGGAACCATCCGGATACTTCACCTCAACCTCAGCATTCGGAACATCCTGGCCGCTCTTCTCTTCCGATACATGGATCGTCAGCTTGCCGCTGGGATACTCGTTATCAAATGCAACAGTCTTTGTCTCGCCGTCAGCCACACCTACAGTCACACCTGTGGTTTCCATTACCTTCTTTGCACTGCCGTCGATGGAGTAGGTTACCTCAACTGCCGCGCCGCTTGCCTTGTTGTAATTCTGCTCGATAATGGTGTAATCACCGAGATCGTCATTGTAGAGCGTGATCTCCTGATAGTAGGTCTTGGTATTCTCGTCATACTGCATATCCTTCAGCATGTAGGTCGTACCGGTGGTCTCTCCTGCCTTTGTTACCAGGAAAGAAAGGGTTTCCTTATCAGCCTCAACAACCGGGCCGCCGAAGGTCTTCTCGAAACGAAGAACACCCTTCTTCTGGCTGTACTTATTGGAAAGATCTACAGATACTGCCTTTACATCTGCCGTGATCGCAGCTGATGTTGCTGATGTAACACTGTCTGCAT
>JAGBNH010000068.1 GCA_017634475.1 Eubacterium sp. | reverse complement strand
CTGCAGAGTTCTCCGACTCATTCTTGATGATGGGGATATCCAGTTCCTCACCCACAGCTTCCGGCGTTTTTCCTGCAACCGCAGCCTGGAAATCCTTGCGTTCCTTCGCATCGATCTTATAGGCATTGATGATATCAAAGGGGTTCTGATAGCTCTTCTCCGGTTCCGGTGCAAGATCCGCAATGGTTTCTGATTCCGCAGCAAATCCGTCATCAAAATCCACGCTGAGGAAGTCCTCCTCCGGTATCAGCTCCTGCATTTCCTCCCGGTTTCTTCCCCGATCGCCTATGGAGCTGGCAAAAATCTTCACACGGTCAAATGCCGAAATACCGCCCTCCGGGGCAGCATTCTCCGGCGCATCACTTTCAGAAGCAGTTGCAGTGTCGGATGCAGCAGCCTGTTCCTCAGACTCCATCTCCGATGTTTCTTCCTTCACTTCATCCGAAGAAGCCGTTTCCTTTTGTTCTTCAGTGTTTTCCGCATTCTCAGGAGCCTGCTCTTCGTCCCCTGCTTCCTTCGCTTCCCCATCCTGTTCCGTCGTCTCCGACTCCTCATCCTCCGCATCCGCTTTGGTCTTCTTTCGGAATTTACGTTTCAGGAATGACTTGAACTTGCTCTCCGCATCCGGCTGATCCAGGATCTCCGCCTCTGCCACCGGATCATAAACGTCATCATCTGTCTGATCCTCTTCCGCTTTTTCTTCATCGGAAAGGATCCGGGATTCCGTGTCCCTCACCTCACCCGGATGCAGACGATAATAATCCTTCTTCAGCTGTTCCTTTTCCATCCGCCGGATCTCATCTTCCTCCGGCGCCTTATCTTCATGTTCTACCGAGGTGTATACGTGAAAGAGCTCTTCTGCAGACCGCTTTCCGTCCATCAGTTCCCGGAGCAGTTCGCTCTTCTCACTCTTTCTGAAGGTTGCCCGATAATCGGAAACCATCATGTCAAGATGTGTATCCTTCTTCGGATCCCCATCCTTATTCAGAAGGAAATACAGGAGGATCAGCTCATAGCTCCATTCCTCATCCAGGTCATGACTGTACCAGGGTTCCAGATCCTCCCGAAGCTTCTCCGGTTCCGCACCTTTGGCCTTGTCAATGATATAGGAAACCGTAGCTGCCTCTTTCTCAGACCCCCGCATCATGGCAATATACTGATCCTTATACTGCTCTGCCAGTCCCCAATAGCCCAGCTTCAGATAGAAGTTGATGAGCGAGAAAACGATCCGGGCAGATTCCGGTCCCATGATGTGCGCCTTAACGTACATATTTCTGGCATCCGACATCCGTCCCACATTTTCATACACCTCACCGCAGGTGCGATAAAACTGCGGATTCAGTGACTTCTCCAGGTTCTGGGAATCCAGGATCTCCACTGCAAGACTGTATTCCTTTGCCTCAGCAAGCTCTTTAATTTTATTCACACTTGTCATGCTCAATCCGGAGCTCACAGTTTTCACCTCGAATCTTTATAATTTGATGACAGGGTCAGAATCCCTCCCGGCCCCGGCATCATAAGTTCCTGTTTCAGGGGTGTCGACTAACGGTCCTCTTCCTCGAAGACCTTCTCCACCTTCTCGATCACGGTATCCTTCATGTTGCCGCGGGTCTTCTCATACTGCAGACCGGACTCCATGATCTCCAGCAGCTGGAGACGGTATTTGGCGTCGATCACCTTGATATAATCCATGAGTACATCCTTGATCTCCATGACATACTCTTTCTCACGCATCTTGTCGATCATCTCTTCATAGTTAAATGTAGTGGTGATCCGAATATCATCATGCTTTCTGCCGCAGATCACGCACTCGTCCGTGCCTGCCTCATTGACATGTCCGCAGTTACAGGTCCAGATCATGCCGTCGGTCTGGTACTTCTCGACAGCATCGATACCCCTCTTGGCCTTTAGGGATTCCAGACGTCTTGCGCTCATGGACACGTTGATAGGCGCATCATTGCATGCAAAGATTCCCCGGGGTGTTGCATATTTGCTGATGATCACCCGTGCCTCCTTGAGAAGGAGCACATCATTTACGGAGATCTGTGCCGGAACCGGTTCTGCCTCGATCTGCGTTACATTTCCCTTACGGAAAACAAAATCCACATCCTTTACGATCAGACGCTCGTCGTAGAGATTGGTGAACTCCACATTTGCGCGGATCGCCAGAATGTCATCCATGTTATAATTAAAGAAAAGCACCTTCATGTTCACGTCGCCGCCGGGCGCTTCACTCAGCATTACCTTTACGGGACGCGGAACAAGACGTGCATAATAGTTCATAACCACCAGGTCCTTGGTAAGGAACTGGTTCTGCTTCGGAAGCTCTTCGATCACAACAGCGGTACCTGTTACAATGGCACCAAAGGAGCCGCCTTCCAGAGTCGTATATGCGGAAGCCACGCCGATGATGGCATTTGCTCCCAGCTTCTTAGCTTTCTTCAGGATTTTGCTTACCGCATCCTCCTTAGCCTTCTCCACCTTTGCCATATCCTGTTCGGAAGCATTGGTCACACTGGCTGCAATGCCCTTAATGAAGTTACCTCCCAGAATCGCCTCACCGGAAATGATACCAAGGTAATCCTTGATCCTGTAACCCTCAAACCCGTTTCCGGTAGTCATCATGATATTCTCTGCCATTTTCGCAAGTCCCTCCTCCAATTTTGCGCTGTAACGTGCGATCCTCTCCTGAAATCACACATGCCCGCAAATTATACCATGAATTGCACATAAATTAAAGGGCATTTCAGCACATTTACCCAAAATCTTCCCTTGCCGTGCCCCTATTCCTCGTCAAAGCTTTTGGGGTTTCTGTTTTTATAGGTCTGATAGCGGAATTCAATGTCGAAGCAGGTTTCCTCTTCTCCTTCCCTCACCATTTCCCAATCCGGCAGCTCGTCCAGATTCGGAAAATGCGCATCCGCCTCATAGGCATAATCGATCTTCGTGATCACCGCGCCATCGCAATAGGGAAGCAGCCGCTTATAGATGCTTTCTCCGCCGATGACACAGATGTCATCCCGATCATATTTTTTCAGCTCCTGAAACAGCTCCTGCTCGGAATGCACCACGATCCCTCCGCGCACCTGAAAATCCGCTTTTCTGCTCAGGATGATGTTCGTTCTTCCTGCAAGGGGGAGTCCGTTGGGGAAGCCTTCCAGGGTCTTTCTCCCGAGAACCACCACCCGTCCCAGAGTCATCTGGCGGAAATTCTTCATGTCGCTGGGAATCCTCACCAGGAGCTGGTTCTTTAACCCGATCCCCCAGTTTCTGTCTGCAGATGCAATCGCTATCATAATCCGTTCCTCCTGTTCGTCAGACCGCTATGGGGATATTCTTCACCTGCGGTCCCGTTTCATAATCCTCAATGGTAAAATCATCCGGCGTGAACTGATAGAAATCCCTGATCTCCGGATTCAGCGTAACCTTCGGTGCGGGATAGGTGGGTCTTTGGATCAGCTCCTCAACAATGGGGATATGCCGGTCATAAATGTGGGCATCGGCGATCACATGAACCAGTTCTCCGGGTTTAAAGCCGGTGACCTGAGCGATCATCATAAGAAGCGCACTGTACTGCACCACGTTCCAGTTATTGGCCGCAAGCACGTCCTGGGACCGCTGGTTCAGCACGGCGTTCAGCCGGTCTCCGGTGACATTGAAGGTCATGCTGTAGGCACAGGGATAGAGCTTCATTTCCGACAGGTCCTGATGCACATAGATATTCGTCATGATCCTTCGGCTGTAGGGATTGTTCTTCAGATCAAAAAGAACACGATCCACCTGATCGAAATCCCCTTCCTTATAATGGTGCTTAACGCCCATCTGATAGCCGTAGGCTTTTCCTATGGATCCATCCTCATCCGCCCACTCATCCCAGATATGGCTCTTCAGATCATGCACATTGTTTGACTTCTTCTGCCAGATCCAGAGCACCTCGTCGATGGCGGATTTGATATAGGTTTTTCTCAGGGTGATGGCAGGGAATTCCTCTGCCAGATCATAACGGTTCACCACACCGAAACGCTTGATGGTATAGGCGAAGCTTCCGTCCTCCCATTTCGGGCGGACTTTCTCTCCCTCCGTACTGTAACCATGATCAATGATGTCCCTGCACATATCAATAAAAAGCTGATCTGCGTGACTCAAATGTCCCACCTGCCTTTCTTTTTTTTGCTTGAACAGCCGTTTTCAGGACTTGAAATCATCCCATTTCCAATTTTCCCCTTCCGTCAGGTCTCTTTTCTCCATCGGAAGCCGGAAAATAAGGATTTCAAGCCAAAATCAGCCTATGCCACATGACATATACTATCATATTTCTTACCAACATCACAACAGAAAAAAGGAGGTAAACAGATGTATCCGGTGATTTACTGGGGTGCGCTTCTTCGTGAGCTGCGTGAGACCCATTTTATGCTGCAAAAAGAGGTGGCCGCCCTGCTTCACATGAGCAGACAGTCCTACTGCAATCTGGAGAACGGCCGAACCCGTCCCACTCCCGAGGAACTGGCGGCTCTGTCCTATATCTACAACGTCAACCTGCTGAACTATGTGGAGAAATGTATCCCCGCCCGATATCTGGCGGAGCAGTCCGCCTACCGTCTCCATCAGAAGGAACGGTGCGAGGAGGTTCTGCTCGCTGAAGAGGATGAGGATAAGAAGAAAAGCCTGCCCAGGATCCGGCGAAAACTGATCACGGATCCCGAAGGGGATCAGGGTGCCGAGCCCGGGACCCACAGGGAATATTCCCGGAATCGGTCCAAGGTGGTCCTGCCCGGTTCCGGAAAACGCCGTACTCCGAAGCAGTATCACAACACCACCAACTTAAGCTGTGTGGCCCTGCTGAACAGCAAGACCCGGCCGGAGAAGCCCAGGAAAAGAAGGGAAGAACAAAGCGACGATCAAAGAGAAGAGAAAAATGAGGAGTAACTAAACGGAGCAACAAAACGAATTCATAAAAAAGGAGGTGTCCCGCACCTCCTTAATTTATTATGATCTTAGTGTATTTTGTTCTTCAGTTATTATGATCTTTAGTTGAGCACAATGGCGCTGAGCACCTCTATAGCTGCATCCATTTCCCCGCGGTTCAGGGACCGATTGGCCTTGATCAGCTTCAGCCGCATGGTCTCGGACATTTCATAAGCCATAAGCCGGTCCATGCCCACCATGGCATCAATATCCTCATCATCATGCAGCAGATCCAGGATATCCTTCACCATAGCGCGAACATCCTGATCCGATAGACGTATGCCGTTGGTGGGTTCCTCTTCCATGCCGGTGACCACCAGTTCCACGGTCCGGCCAAGATAATCCGCCACACCGGAAACTACCCGTTCCCAGGCAAGGAGTGCTTTCCGCCATATGCCCTCAGCGATGTCCAGGCTGTCATCCTTACTCATATTCACGTGATCGTCAAAAAGATCCGCCAGATATCTGGCTCCGATCACCTTAGCTGCTTCCCGCACCTCCCGGGCGCCGGACATATACGCATCTGCATCCTTTCCGAAAAGATACTTGGACAACTTCCCCCGGTTATCTTCATACTGATTGCAGAAGTCCTGAAGCTTCATTTGATATTCTTTCATATCACCCTTACAGGCCTTCAGTCCGTCCGCCACCACGATACCGTAATGCTGCAGCTTATCTGCCATCTTCGCCCGGTATTCCAGGGGGTCCCGCAGCCGGGGATCCTGGGGAATGGCTCTTGCTACCACATGCTTCGAAATCACCTGCATGAAGAGGGCCTCATCCACGGGCATATGAAGGACACCGGCAAAGCCTTCCCTGCGAAGGTCCAGTTCCGGAGTCTCATCATCCAGCTCCAGCAGGGCATAGATTGCCGCATCCCTGCATTTGCTGGCCTTGGAGCTGCGGATATTTCGCAGAGTCTGTATGCCATCCATGATGGGCATATCCTTTGCCAGAAAGATGATGTCGTATTTATCCTTCACCACCCGGTCCATACAGGCAAGGCCCGTGTGGGAAACCGTGGTGATACAGCCCACCCGATCGGCCAGCTGCTTCAGATCGATCAGGTCCTGGCCCTTATGATCGATGAGCAGGATGTAGCACTTGGCTTCATTCTGATCGATCTTAAATTCCGGGATCGGCTCCTCCTCCGGTTCCACCTCGATCCCTCGAAGGCGGTTTATCTTCCGGATCACGTCGTCCTTTAAATTCTCCAGCATTTCTTCTCCCCCCAAAATGCATTTAAACCCGAGTTCTTATACTACGACTTTGCGGAAATTCTTCTTTCCTCTCTGGAGCACGAACTCCTCAGCGAAGGCTTCCTTCGTATAGCTCTGCTTTACATCCGTCACCTTCTCACTGTTAACGGATACGCCGCCCTGCTCTACTGCACGTCTGGCCTCACTTCTTGTCTTGCAAAGCCCCGTAGCCACAAGGACTCCGAGGACATCTATCGTACCATCTGCGAAATCCGAATCGGCAAGCTTTGCCTCCGGCATATCCGCTGCGCTTCCGCCGCCAAAGAACGCCCTGGCACCTGCCTCGGCCTTCTTTGCCTCCTCTTCCCCGTGGATCATGGTGGTAAGCTCCAGTGCAAGGATCTCCTTTGCTCTGTTGAGCTGTGCATCCTTCCAGGTCTCCATCTCATGGATCTGCTCCATGGGAAGGAAGGTCAGGAGCTTAAGGCACTTGATCACGTCTTCATCCGAAACATTTCTCCAGTACTGATAGAACTCGTACGGAGAGGTCTTCTCTGCATCAAGCCATACCGCACCCTTTGCCGTCTTACCCATTTTCTTGCCTTCGGAATTCAGCAGCAGGGTGATGGTCATGGCATGCGCGTCCTTACCCAGTTTCTTCCGGATCAGTTCCGTTCCGCCCAGCATATTGGACCACTGGTCGTCACCGCCGAACTGCATGTTGCAGCCGTACTTCTGATACAGCATGTAGAAGTCATAACTCTGCATCAGCATATAATTGAACTCCAGGAAATTCAGGCCCCTTTCCAGGCGCTGCTTGTAGCACTCCGCAGCCAGCATCTTATTTACACTGAACTGGGATCCGATATCCCGGATAAATTCAATATAATTCAGACCCAACAGCCAGTCGGCATTATTCACCATGATGGCCTTGCCCTCACCGAAATCAATAAACCGGCTCATCTGCTTCCTGAAGCATTCACAGTTATGTGCAATAGTCTCCTTCGTCATCATAAGACGCATATCCGTTCTGCCGGAGGGATCGCCGATCATGGCTGTCCCGCCGCCCACCAGAGCGATGGGCTTGTTGCCCGCCATCTGCAGACGCTTCATCAGGCACATTGCCATAAAATGTCCAACGTGAAGAGAATCCGCTGTAGGATCAAAGCCGATATAGAATACGGCCTTACCACTGTTTACCAGCTCACGGATCTGTTCTTCATCCGTAGTCTGTGCGATCAATCCTCTTTCGACCAGTTCCTCATAAACTCCCATTTTT
>JAGBNH010000067.1 GCA_017634475.1 Eubacterium sp. | reverse complement strand
CTTACTTCCTGCGGGGAGAAGGAGAAGGTGGATGCGCCGGAACTGCTGACACCCATCGCGCTGACGGATTCCTATCGGCCGGTGCAGCGAAGGGATATCGGTGAGGTTAAGCTTCTTTCCGGTGTGGTGGTTCCGGAGTCCTATCCCGTATTCTCGGAGTCTCCCTTCGATATCTATGAGCTGAAGGTTTACCCCGGAGATCATGTGGAAGAAGGGGATGTGATCGCCACCGGTGATACCCGGGCGCTGGACAGCAGTATCCGGAATCTGAATGCGCAGATGGAAATGATGACGCTGCAGCGGAATACGAAGGAGAGCATTTCCAAAAAGGAAGAGGAGAAGCTGAAATACCTGAAGGATGCCGCCCGGGAGGTGGGCTTCGAGGAGGAGGCAAAGGACTATGAGGTCAGGATCCGTCTCGAACAGGAAAACCGTCGTTACGATCTGGAGAATCTGGATGCATCCATAAAGAATATGAGGGACAGCCTGGCCAAGCTTAAGGAGGAGAAGTCGAAGCTGGTATTCAAAGCCCCCCACAGCGGAGAGATCACCTTCCTGAAGGATATATCTTCAGTGAACAATGTTGCCGGTAATGAGAACATCGCCGTCATTTCCGATTACAGTGACCTTTACATTGAGGTACCGGACGTGACCCCCAAGACCTTCGAATTTGCCAACTACCAGGATCAATATATCATGGTGGACGGCGCACGGCATAAGCTTCTGCCTTACGCCTACAGCACTTCGGAGCTGAGTCTTGCGGAGAACCGGGGTTCCTATCCACCCATCCGTTTCCGTGCGGAGAACTTTGTGGGAACGGTGGGAGCGAAGATCCCCCTTTATTTCTCCAACACCAATTGTAAGGATGTACTGGCCATCAGCAACGATTCCGTTTACCGGGAGGGAGATTTCGCCTACTGCTATGTGCTGGGTGCGGATGGTCAACGGGAACGCCGGGATATCGAGGTCGGCAAGCGGGATCTGGCATATACGGAGATCCTGGCCGGACTTTCCGAGGGCGAGGCTGTATTCTACGACAACAAGTCCGTGCTTCCGGTGAATTACAAGGAATACACGGTGAAGACCAAGGATTATGTGGAGACTTATAGTTCAAAGGGTGTAAATGAGCTGCTGACGGATCACGACATTTACATCGCACCCTGGGACGGAACCGTGCTGGAGGCAAATGTGAAGGGCACGGATGCCGTAGAGGAAGGGCAGGAGCTCTTTAAGATCAAGATCCCGGTAAACCGGGGAGAGCTTGCGGATGTGAAGAACCAGCTCACGGATTCGGCCAACAGCTATAACGAACAGATGAAATATTTCAGTGACCGGGAGAAGGAGCTGAAGGCAGCGATCGAGGAGGCAGGAAACCCCGGATCGGTGAGTACGGCGGATGACAATACCGTCGGTGATCTTGCGGCGGATGATCTTAAAGATGTGGATCCGGCAACAGAAACCGGTGACACAGAGGAGCCTGCTTCCCCCACCCGGGAGGAGCTGGAGGAGCAGAGAGACAAGCTGTATCTGAAGGAACGGCTTACCCTGGATCTGGACATCCTGAAGCTGAACCGGTCCCTGGCAGATGCTCAGTATGCCCGTCAGAAGGAGAGCCTGAATGCTGAGCTGAACCGCCTGTCCGGCCTTGGAACGGATGGCGAGGCAGTGATCGTCGCCCGGGAGTCCGGAAGCATTGGACAATACATCCCTTCGGTTACAGAACACATTTATGCGGACGGATATCTGTTCACCATCAGCAGCTCCGGAAAGAAGCTGCTCCGGGTAAGCATGTCCAAGTCCCGCCGGCAGGATCCGCTTCCCGCGGCGAGACCCGGTCAGACCATTACTTTCACCACGGACAGCACGAGCTTCACCGGAAAATGTGTAGCGGCCAATGGTGATCCGGAGCATTTTTACCTGTTCACCAGAGAAGGGAAGGAGCATATCACCTATTCCCAGTGCTATGATGCAGGAAGCGTGGAGCAGTTCTTCGTGGAGATCGAGGATGAGAGCTTCTATGAGGATATGCCTGCGGTAGTGGCAAGCTATGAGGGCTGTCTTGTGCAGGGCGGAACGCCGGTGCCGGCTAAGGCGATTTATACGGAAAAGGATTCCATGACGGAGAAGACCAGCGTTTTTGTCTGGAAGGTAACGGAAAACGGGTTGGTAAAGGAAGAGGTGACTGTGCTTCAGAGTGCACAGTTTGTGGATGAGAAGCTGGTGCTTTCCGGACTAAAGCCGGGAGATGTGATCGCAGTAGAGTAGCCTTCCGGATGGAGATGTGATGGCAGTTAAGCATCGGATAAACGATAGAGATTAAGGAGTTCATCGTGCTTCGGTTTATTTTTACCAAGATAAAAAATAAATACAGGCTTTACCTGGCCCTGTTGGCAGGCGTGATCTCCATGATCGCGGTCTTCGGTGTCATCATGATGCTGCGAAAGGGTTCTCTGGACCGACTGATCCAGAGTGCATTCACTTCGTATTATGAGGCGGAAGGAAAGTTCCCCTCCGTGGTGTCCCGTACGGGCAGCGTGGTCCTGGAAAGCGGCGAGGATGCCGCAGAGGCTGTGCTTGCGGGGATGAAGAGCTACGAGGATACCTGGGACAATTATCTATCTCTTCCCGTGGTAAATGCACAGCGGATCGCCTGGATGAAGGGTAGACGTTCCATCTTCTCCTACCGTGGAGACAGCGGTTATCTGGACATCGGCTTCATGGATACAGACTATAACGGCAGCCATTTTGAGCTGCTGGACGGAACATTTCCGAAGGAAGCGGAAGAGCTTCCCCGGGATCATTACTGGTGTCTGATCGACCGGCATACCATGGATGTAAATCACTTTGTGGTGGGCGAGACCCTGACCATGAATGAACTGGATGGGCCGGAGGATGAGCCGGTGGTATTCCATATCGCCGGGATCGTGAAGGAGGCGGGCACCGAGGATTATTTCTGGCAGAAGAGTCTCTTTGCAAGCGGGCTTATGCTTTATGTGGAACGGGAGGATTTCGCGAAGATCGCTGCCGATCACCACATGGAGAAGGCCCAGTATGAGACCTTTCGGGTGTATGATTACCGGAAGATTACCGTTGAGAATCTGGAAGCGGTAAGAAGTTATCTGGAACAGTTTAAGGAGCAGGATGAGAATCTGACGGAGAATTTCACTTCACTGCTGACGGATGCTGAGCAGAAGGGTGTATCGGTGAAGGCCGTTCTTTATGCCATCGCCGTTCCGCTTTTGCTGCTGGTATTTATCTTCATCAGCATGATCGCCGTGCGGATCGTAAGCTCCGAGACCGGGGAGATCGCCATGCTGCACAGCAGGGGCATGTCCCGGGGAAGGATCATCCTGATCTATTTCATCCAGTCTGTGATCCTGGCTGCCGTGTCCTTCGGCCCGGGGTTGTTGCTGGGCTACGGGGTGGGCATGCTCACGGCATCCTCCACCGGATTTCTGACCTTTTCCGGTGATGCGGTTCCCGGTTATGGGATCTATCCGGGAATGATCCTGGTTTCCGGTCTGGCGGCGTTTGTCGCAGCCATCATCATGCTGCTCCCGGTGATCCCCAGATCCGGCAGCACAGTGATCGAGCAGAAAAACAGGCGGCATAACAGCGGGCTGCCGCTGTGGGAGAAATTCTTCCTGGATGTGGCGCTGTTGGGCGTGTCGATCTATCTGTTCTTCAACTTCACGAGACAGATGGATCAGCTGAAGCTTTCGGTGCTGGCAGGGGAAGGGATCGATCCCATGATCTTCCTGACCTCCACATTTTCCTCATCGCCATGGGGCTTCTGATCCTCCGACTGGTATCCTATCTGGTGCGGCTGCTGTTCCGTATCGGAAAGAAACGGTTTTCGCCGGCAGTATATGCGGCATTTCTGCAGATCATCCGGACCCGGAAGGGCTCAGGTGTGATCTCCGTCTTTCTTGTACTGACCATCGCCATGAGTATCTTCAATGCAAATATGGCGCGTACCGTCAGTGCAAACCAGGAGGCGCGGATCGCTTACAATATCGGTACGGACGTGGTGGTATCCGAGAACTGGCAGCTTCGGGTGCTGTCTCAGGATCACCCCCAGCGCTGGATGTACAATGAACCGGATTATGCGGCTTATCAGTCGCTGGTGGAAAACGGCCTGGCCGAGTCTGTGACGCGGGTCATCCGGGATGACCGGACGGTGATCCAGGTGGCAAGAAAGGGGCAGGATTTTGGTACCCTGATGGCCGTGAATACCAAGGAATTCGGCGAGACCGCCAGACTCAGAGAGGATCTGACGGAGCAGCACTGGTTTACCTATCTGAACGATCTGTCCCAGACCACCAACGGCGTGCTGATCTCCAGAAATCTGGCGGAGAAGTACGAGCTTTCGGTGGGTGATACTCTGACCTATTCCCGTTATTCTCCGGTGGAAGCGGATTATTCCTATGCTTCCGCGGCAGGCGTGGTGGTGGGTATCCTGGATGCGTTTCCGGGGTATGAAACCGTGGAATATGTCTACAACGAAGCCGGTGAGCTGACGGAACGGGAGCATTACCTGATCGTTGCCAACTACACCGGCGTGACGGGGACCTTCGAACGGACGCCCTACAGTGTGTGGATCCGGACCAGCCATTCCCTGGAAGAGATCCGGAATGCGCTGATGGAGAAGCTCTCTCCCGCAAACCGTACCATCGGAACGATGACGGGCTACAGGGAGAAGATCCGTGAGATGCAGGATTCCTCCATGATCAAGATCACCAACGGACTTTTTACCTTAAATGTACTGGTGGCCCTTTTGCTCTGTGTACTGGGTTACCTGATCCACTGGATCACCTCCATCCGGGACCGGGAGCTTCTGTTCGGTATCTACCGGGCTATGGGTATCTCCATGCGGGAGGTGAGCCGGATGCTGACACTGGAACAGCTTTTCCTGTCTCTTGGCCCCTTCCTGGCGGGAATCGGCGCAGGTACGGTAGCGACCTTCCTGTTCTCGAAGCTGTTCTCCGTGGTCTACCTGCCGGAGAAGCATGCCGTTGAACTGGAAATGTACATTTCCGGCATGGATTTTGCGCGGCTTGCCGTGATCATCGGCGGAGCCATGCTGATCTGCTTTATCATCATCCGCCAGATCATCCGGAGGATGAAGATCACCGAAGCACTGAAGCTTGGGGAGGACTAAGCGAAGACGTGCGTAAGAAAAGCTTCGTAGCACAGGATGTGCGTGAGAAAGGACATTAATGAATAGTCATATTCTGGCAACTGAACATATCTGTCGTTCCTTTACCACGGGCAGTGGAGAGATCCAGGTCCTGAAGGATGTCAGCATCGAACTTCCGAAGGGAAAGCTCATCATCATCAAGGGGCGTTCCGGTTCCGGCAAGACAACGCTGCTGAATATCCTCTGCGCCCTGGACCCCGCAACCTCGGGTGAGGTGGTCTTTCGTGCCCGTAAGCGGGACGGGAAGAAGAGAAAGAAGGCTGCAGAGCCGAAGCGCCAGAAAGGGAAAAACGACGAGGCGGCAGAACCGGAGCTGCAGGGGGGAGAACCGGAAAATGACGCAGCTTCCGATCTGTGGATCTCCGATGAAACGAGTTACGATGAGATCCGTTATTCCACACTTTCCGACGCTGAAAGGGACCGGCTGCGGCGCTTCCATATGGGCTTCGTCTTTCAGTCCGTGGCGCTGATCCCCATTATGACCGCCTATGAAAATGTGGACTTTGGTCTGCGTACCGCCGGCTATACGGGAAATCGGGATAAACGGATCCGGGAATCTCTGGCCTCTGTGGGGCTGGCGGAACGTATGCAGCATATGCCGTCCCAGATGTCCGGTGGTGAGCAGCAGCGTGTGGCCATCGCCCGGGCTATGGCCCACAGGCCGGAGATCATTTTCGCGGACGAACCTACGGGTGCGCTGGATACGGCAGCGGGACTGACGGTGACACAGCTCTTTAAGAATCTGGCGGAGCGGGAGAAGATCACCGTCGTAATGACCACCCATGACCCCGGCCTGATGGAACTGGGAGATGTGGTTTATGAGATCGAAGACGGCCAGATCCGGTAGATATGTCATTCCCCTGACTTACAAGATGCAATATGCGAGGATATCCGATGGCAGAAATAATGCAGAATAACGAAGAATTAAATCCTGAGGATAAGGAACCCCTGTCGGAGACAACCCCGGGATCCGAACCGGACGCTGACACCCTGATCGACTGTGACGGTCTGGTGAAGATCTATAAGACCGAGGATCTGGAGGTCATGGCGCTGCAGGGGCTGGACCTTACCATAAAGAAGGGAGAGCTTTTGGCCATCATCGGTAAATCCGGCAGCGGTAAATCCACCCTCCTTTCCATCATCGGCGGACTGGAACGCCCCAGTGCGGGAAAGATCACCTTCGACGGGATCAGCCTGTCTGAGCTTACGGAACGTCAGATGATGGAGTACAGAGAGAAACGGGTGGGGTTTGTATGGCAGAAGAGTGCGGAGAATCTGCTTCCCTACCTTACAGCCGTGCAGAATGTGGAAATGCCCCTGATGTTCTCCCGGCTTTCCAAAAAGGAGAAGCGGGAAAGAGCCATGGAAATGCTCCGCCAGGTCGGCATGGAGCATCGGGCCGACAGCTATCCCCGAATGCTTTCCGGCGGTGAACAGCAGCGTGTAGCCATTGCCCTGTCCCTGATCCGGGATCCGGATCTGATCCTTGCGGATGAACCCACCGGTGCTGTGGATTCCAAGACCTCATCCATGATCCAGGATCTGTTCCGGAAGCTGAACCGGGAGAAGGGTGTTACGGTGATCATCGTTACCCATGATGTCAGCCTGGCCAACAAGGTGGACCGGGTGGTCATGATCTCCGACGGTAAGATCAGCAGTGAACGAGTCATCAAGGAAGCAGTGAAACAGCAGATTGATGCTCTGGCACAGCGAAGTGTGGAAGAGATCGCCGGCGGCTCACTCTTTGACTCCGGAGGAAATGCAGATCCGGCAGAGGCTGCCGCAGCCGGTACGGAGGAGACCCATGAGGAATATGTGATCCTGGACCGTGCGGGACGGCTTCAGCTGTCCAAGGAACTCCGTGAACAGGTGGGAATTGACAGTAACCGGGTGAAGCTGGAAGTGGTGGACGGAAAGATCGTCATTTCCAGGAACTGAAAATACAGGATGACAGGGCAAAATATCTTTTGTTCCGGCATCATCATACATATAGCAGTAAAGAAGATCCTTCTCATCCGGGAAGGATCTTTTTTTCGACCTCATCGACGACCCTGGGGCGAACAGTAACCATAAAAATAAAAATGAAAATCATTTTCAATTTCTCTTGACAAATGCCATGCACATCCATATAATTGAGAACGGTTTTCAAATTCGATGGATTTGGAGGTGTGGTCATGAACGTAAGACCGGTATATAAAACGAAACAGAAGGAGAGCCTGGTAAAGTACCTGGAAACCGTCCAGGGAAAGCACATCACCGCGGCAGATGTCTGCGAGTATTTCCGGGAACAGGGAAATCCCATGGGACAGTCTACGGTTTATCGCCAGTTGGAACGACTGGTGGATGAGGGAGTTGTGAATAAGTACATCGTGGAAAACAGTCCCGCATGCTTTGAGTACGTGGGGATGCAGAGTCACTGCAGCGACGATGTGTGCTTCCACTGCAAATGTGAGAAATGCGGAAGACTGATCCATTTGCACTGCGATGAACTGAAGGAGCTGCAGGCACATCTTTTTGCAGAACATAAATTCCGCATGAATCCCTTAAGAACGGTGTTCTACGGAATCTGTGACGCCTGTATGCGGGCAGCCGAGGCATAACAGGGGAAGATAACTATTTCGCGATTCCGGATTTGTACAAATAGATATGGAGGATAACATAGAAAATGAAAAAGAGAATCTCAATACTGATCACAGCACTGCTCCTTAATCTGCTTCTTGTGGCCTGCGGGTCCGCCGAGGGAGCAGGAACCACAAGCGAAAAAGAGAAGGCAACTGCCGGGTCTTCCGGTTCAGGAAAGGATACCATTCGGGTCGTTACAACGATCTTCCCGGAATACGACTGGGTGAAGACCATTTTAGGGGACGCAAAGGAGCATGTAGAGCTTACCATGCTGCTGGATAATGGCGTGGATCTGCACAGCTACCAGCCGACTGCGGATGATATCCTGAAGGTATCTACCTGCGATCTCTTCATTTATGTGGGGGGTGAGTCTGATAAATGGGTGCAGGACGCACTGAAGGAAGCCACCAATAAGAATATGGTGGTGCTGAACCTGATGGAGATCATGGGGGATAAAGCAAAGGAAGAAGAAATCGTTGAGGGCATGGAGCATGACCATGATCACGACCATGAGGATGAGGATCATGACCATGAGGATGCAGATCACGACCATGATCATGATGAGCATGAAAAGGAATACGACGAGCATGTATGGCTCTCGCTGAAGAATACGATGTTCCTTTGTGACACTATTGCCGAGGCCCTGAAGAAGGTGGATCCGTCCCATGCCGATCTCTATCAGGCAAATGTGGATGCGTATAAGAAGGAGCTCTCCGCACTGGATGCCGAATATGCTGCAGTTGTGGGATCCGCCCGGGTGAAAACCCTGCTCTTCGGTGACCGGTTTCCCTTCCGGTATCTTACGGATGACTACGGACTTAAGTATTATGCGGCATTTGTAGGCTGCTCCGCTGAGACGGAAGCAAGCTTCGAAACCGTGATCTTTCTTGCAGAGAAGACGGACGAGCTGGGGCTTCCTGTAATCCTTACCATCGAGGGGACCGAGCATAAGCTGGCAGAGACCATTAAGAATAACACAAAGACCAAGGACCAGAAGCTCCTTTCCCTGAACTCCATGCAGTCAACGAATTCGAAGGATATTGAAGCGGGAGCAAGCTATATCTCCATTATGAAGGAGAATCTGGAAGTGCTGAAGGAAGCACTAGAGTAATTACAAATTCCTGCGTGTCATCCTGAGCAAAGCTGCGTGTCATCCTGAGCAAAGCGAAGGATCTTATAGAACGGTTTGGACCGTGATCTCCCGGAAAAAGGGAGGATCGCCGCCCGGACCGTTCTTTTATTTTAAGAAATATCGTTAATCTAATTTTAATGTAACCTTAATTCCCTCATAATTGACTTCAAATACTGCGCGTTATATAGTAAGTGCAACACAGTACTACACGACACACAGTACAGTACATCGGTACAGTACGGCGCGTCGGAAGAAAAAAGAAAAGGAGGATGGTCCTTTGGATGTTCAGTTGAAAAGAGGTCTGCTGGATATCTGCGTACTGGCAGCGATCCGTACCGAGGATTCCTACGGGTACCAGATCATCCGGGATATGAAGCCTTATGTAGAGGTATCGGAATCCACGCTTTATCCGATCCTGCGACGGTTGGAGTCGCAGCAGCTTCTGACGGTATGGTCGGCAGAGCATAACGGAAGGCTCAGGAAGTATTACCGGATCACCCGGCAGGGGGAAGCGAGGATTGAAGAGTTCAAGGAAGAATGGGTGGAAATAGAAGCCATCTATCAGTTTATTGTGAAGGAGGGTACAGAGAATGACAAAGCAGGAGTTCCTCAAGGCGCTTTGGACGAAGCTGTCGGAATTGCCCAAGGATGATGTCGAGCAGTCTCTGGATTATTATGCGGAAATGATCGAGGACCGGATCGAAGGAGGTCTGTCAGAGGAAGAAGCGGTTGCTGCGGTAGGAACAGTAGATGAAGCAGCAGCGAAGATCCTTTCCGAGGTTCCGAAGCCGAGATCTTCGGGAAATAAGAGTACCATCGCAAGCTTCAATACGGAGCAGATGACAGGCGCACCGGCAGAGGACACTTACCGGGAAACGCCAAAACCCGATCCGGAATATGCACAGCCAAAGAGCAGCGTCAGAACAGGACGGCTGCATGGAGCAGAATACAATGAAGCCTACAATGAATATATCAACCAGGCACTGAACCAAAGGGAGGAGAAACCGCAGAAGCAGCGG
>JAGBNH010000006.1 GCA_017634475.1 Eubacterium sp. | reverse complement strand
CTGATCCGTGATTCCGGACAGGCTGCTGCGGCGCCGAATCCGGGCGGTTACGGAGCCGGGTTCCGTCAGCCGGTCAATACCTACGGACAGATGGCCTCCGGGATGGGTGTTCCCATGAACCCAAACCCCATGTACGGCCAGGGAAATCCGATGTACGGTCAGGGGAATCCGATGTACGGTCAGGGGAATCCGATGTACGGTCAGGGGAATCCCATGTACGGTCAGGGGAATCCGATGTACGGTCAGGGAAATCCCATGTACGGTCAGGGAAATCCCATGTACGGTCAGGGGAATCCCATGTACGGTCAGGGAAATCCGATGTACGGTCAGGGAAATCCCATGAACGGCCAGTGGAGTCCGATGAATGGCCAGGGAAATGGTCAGGGGATCTACCAGACCATGGGAGAGATGGAAAGCCTTCGCAAATCCATATTTTCCCGGTACATCATGATCGGTATCGTCCCGGCAGTGATGTTGATCTTTTTCATATTTCTCTCCGGATATACCCGGAGCAGAGGTGTAGCGCCATTGACGGCGATCCTCCTTATGGTAGGAATGCTTATTCCGATGGCGGGGATGAAGGAGAAAAAACAGAAATTAAAAAGACTGTATAAGGAAACCTTTGTATGTCAGCTCCTTCAGCAGCGTTTTCAGAATGTGCTTTATACCTGGGAAACGGGATGGACAGCGGAACGTGTTAAGAGTACCGGACTGGTGCGGCTGGGTAACCGGTTCCATTCGGAGGATTATCTGACAGCCATCTGGCGGGGCGTTCGCTTTGAACAGTCGGATGTGGAAGTAAAATACCACACCAGTAGCGGAAAGAGCTCCCATACCACCATATATTTCCGGGGACGGATGTTCTGCTTCGATTATGTCAGGAAGCAGACAACTCCGGTGCAGATCCATACGAAGAACTTCTTTTATTCGGGAGATCCCATGTATGGTGTGAAGATGCAGAAGGTGGAATTGGAGGATGTGGATTTCAACAAGCGGTTTGCCGTAAAGGCGCTGAATCCCCATGATGCCTTCTATGTGCTCACCCCGCAGTTCATGATGCGGCTGAAGCAGCTGGAGGATATGTACAACAGTGTGACCATCGTGATCAAGGATGGAAAGCTTTATGTCGGACTGAATAACCGGATGGACGCCTTTGATGCGAATATCATGAAGCCCATTGAGTACGTAAACGAGAAGGAGCGCGTGGAAAAGGATGTTCAGGTGATCGAGATCCTGATCGAGCTTCTTAACTGCTTACCGTAAAAGATAGTTCAAGTTTCGTCAGATATATACATTTGTTCACAGATCAAGGAGGAAAAAGAAATGGCAGGAATCATTATTGGTGTTGTTGTAGGGATCGTGCTGATCTGCATCATCGCATGGATCAGCATGTCAAACTCCATTAAGGTAGCAGGACTTAAGGTAGACGAGGCGCTTTCCGGTATCGACGTTGCGTTGACCAAGCGGTATGATACGCTGACCAAGATGCTGGATGTGGTAAAAGCATACCGGGTACATGAGCGTGAAACTCTGATCCAGCTTGTACAGATGCGAAGCGGCATGTCCATGGCAGAGCGTAATGAAGCAAACGGAAGAATGGACCAGCTGTCCGGTCAGATCCGGATCCTGGCAGAGAATTATCCGGAGCTTCGTTCCAGCCAGAATTTCCTGGAGCTGCAGCGGACGGTGGCTGATGTGGAAGAACATCTGCAGGCATCCCGCAGACTGTACAATGCAAATGTAACATCTTACAATACAAAACTGGTTACCTTCCCCAGCAGCATGGTGGCAGGAAGCATCGGTGCTGTACCCCGTGAGTTCTTCGTGGCAGATGAATTACACAGACAGGATGTTCGTATGACATTTTAACCTCTTTTCCCCTGGAGATAATTATGGTATATTGTCTCCAGGGGTTTCTTATAGGAACGGATTTAGTTGATTCGGAGGTTTAAAATGGAAATAAGAACAGAGATAAAAGACAGTATCTGTACCATTTATATTACGGGAGATATCGATACCCTTACGGCGGGTGAAGTGGACACGGCCATTGCCGAGGTGGTTCCGGAATGCAGGGAGAAGGATCTGATCCTGGTACTGGACCTCGCAAATGTGGAGTACATCTCTTCTTCGGGACTTCGGACGGTGGTCAAGGCTCGTCAGCAGATGGGTGAAGGGAAATTCAAGCTGGTTAATGTGGGCCGGAACGTGGCCGATGTATTCAAGATGACCAAGTTTACGAAGATCATTGATATCTCGGAAGCGGAATAAAGATGACAGGGTCAAAAATCTCATGGATACTTAGAGAAAGGAACTGCATTTTCATGACCGGAATAGTACGTGCCATAGATCTCAGTGAGATCTTCAATCCTAAGGACAAGCTGGGAAATCTCATCGAGTTTCTGGTCTATGTGCTGATCGCTTTCGTGGTGACCTTTATCTTGCTCAAGATCAAGAAAAAGGTTGTGGAAAAGCGACTGAAGAAGCATAAGAATATTCAGGTCCGGTTCACACAGAACCTGATCAGCGGCCTGATCATTGCCGTAGCGGTGATCTGGGTGCTGGTGAGTTCCACGGCAACTTCCGGTTTCGGGAAGGTGCTCTTTCAGGGAACTGCCATCATCGGTGCCGTGATCGGTCTGGCGGCACAGCCCGTCATCGCAGATCTTTTCAGCGGCCTGATGATCAGTATGAATAAGCCCTTCCAGATCGGCGACCGGATCGAGCTGGATAACGGATTTAAAGGGGTGGTCATGGATATCACTCCCCGACACGTGGTACTTCGGGGAATCGATACGTTGGATATCATCATTCCCAACAGTAAGATCAACGCCTGCGTCATCACAAATATGAGCCACAACACCCGGATCCGTTCGGTGCATTTCCGTTTCAGCGTTTCCTACGGAACGGATGTGGAGAAGGCCATGACGGTGATCCGGGAGGCAGTGATCGCTTCGGAGTATACCATTCCCGCCAGGAAAGGGATCCCGGTGAACGGACAGGGAGAGTACGGACCGGTATATTTCATCGCCTATGCCGACAGCAGTCTGCAGATGGCAACCACCGTGTATTATGAGCCTACGGTGGCCTCGGAGGTGGTGATCAGCGATATCAATCTCCGGGTGAAGAAGGCGCTGGATGAAGCGGGTATCGAGATCCCGTTCAACTACGTAAATGTGGTGATGAAGCCGGAGAATACGGCAGACGAAGCCCTGAAATGATACGGTCCGACGGCCGGTCATAAGGGACGGAAAATGAGAATAAAACCTGAGAGGACCGCAGATATGGGGCAGTATCTGCGGTCCTTTACTATATTTTGTTGTTTTCTCATTATTGCAATTTTACATGTTTTGGGCTATACTTAATCAGTTAATTTTTAGGCAATGGTGAACAAACCGGATATTTTTCAGAAAAATGCGGACCTGAGCCGTATCTATTGCAGGAGCTACTGACAGCAAACGTATAGATGAAGAGAGGATAATATGAGCGATCTCGAGAACAAGGATGATGGAGCGATCCATTTGACACAGGAAGAGCTTGAATTTATCAAGGAGCTTGAGCAGGAAGAAGAGGATATCCTTTCCGGAAGGAAGGCCATGAAGGGTATGGCCACATCCGACGACAGGGAGACGGTGAGCCGTGCTTCCGAAGTTGCGCCGGTATCCGGTACAGGCGCTCCTGAGAGGAAGGCTTCTGAAACGCGTATTTCCGAAAAAGGAGGATCCGAAACAAGAAGAGCTGAACCCGGGGAATCCGTAACGAAGGCTGCGGAATCTGCAACGAAGGCTGCGGGATCCGGTTCGGCGAGACCAACAGGAGGCGAAGCTTTGCAGGACAGACCAACTGGAGGACGTCCGGCTCCCCGAAGCGGACTTAGTGTCCCTCAGGGTGCTGCGAGACCCAGAAGACCCCAGGAACGAAGCGGCGAAAGACGACCGAGAGAGGGATATGACGAAAATCGTCGTCCCAGGGAAAAATATGAGGGAGAACGCCGCACGAGAGAGGAATATCGCTCCGGATCGGCGGACAGAGGACGGTATTCCGGACAGAACAGAAGACCGGAAGGCTATGAGGCCCGAAGGGGAGAGAGGACCGGCCGGCCCGAAGGGGGCGCTGCACATTCCGGAAAGATCACCATGGAGAACCGGGTGGACAACTTCTTCCGAAATCATAAGCAGATGTTCTTCTTCATCTCCAGAGCGTTGATCCCCTTTACCTATTTTTATTATGAAGCGGTATTTAACCTGACAACGGTACGGAATTTCTTTGGAATGCAGACCTTCTACATCCTGCTGTTCTCCGTATTCTTCGGAATGATCGGATCGCTGCTTTCTTCCATAGCAAAGAACCGTACGGTAAATATGTGGCTCAAGGCAGGCTTCATCTTCCTGCCGGTGATCCCGTTCCTGATCGAATATTTTGTTTACCTGCAGTTTAAGGTATTTTATGATCTGAACACGGTCGTTCATGGCGCGGCAGACGCTGCAGGCGGATTCAAGGAGGATATCTTCCGGCTGATCACTTCTCCGCAGGGTATCCTGAATATCTTCCTGTTCCTTCTGCCTACCGTGCTCTTCCTGGTATTTGAACTGGCCATGGATAAGAAGCACCTGCTTTCCATGAAGACCGGAAGCAAGCGGAAGGTGAAGATGGCCATCATCACCGTGGCATCCTATATCATTTGCCTGATCCTGATCGCCTGCGTGAAGAAGTATCGACTGTCCTATGATTCGCAGTACAACTTCCAGTCTGCGGTAAACAATTTCGGACTGATGACCAGTGTCCGCAAGGAGATCTGGCGGGGCATGACCGGTGCATCCAAGGATGCGAAGTTTGATATCGATGTGGTGGATGACAGCCATGTAGCCAATGACACCACGCAGCCGGCAACCCAGGGAACTTCCACGGAGAAGATCACGGATGAGCAGGGTTCGGAGGTGCCCGTAACTGAGGCACCGCAGCCCAAGACCTATGTGGCAAACCGGTATCCCATCTCCTTCTCGGAGCTGGCAAAGAATGATTCGGGTACCTACGCGGACCTGGATATGTACATTTCCTCCGTCAATGCATCCATGACGAATGAGTACACCGGACTGTTTGAGGGCAAGAACCTGATCTTCCTCAGCGCCGAGGCCTTCAGTGGGGACATCATCGATCCTAAGCTTACGCCTACCCTGTATCGTCTGGCGACAAAGGGAATCAACTTTACGGATTATACACAGCCGGCAACGGCAGGTACCACAGGTGGTGAGTATTCCAACCTGATCGGTTTCCTTCCCACCATGGGCGGTCAGTCCATGAAACAGCTGGCTACATACAACAACTACTTTACCATGGGAAGTCAGCTGGACCGGCTGGGTTACTACGGTAAAATGTATCACAATAATAATTATACCTACTATAGTCGGAATCTGACCCATATCAATCTCGGTTACTGTGATGGATTTGAGGGACCGGATAACGACAACGGATATCAGGCTGTTCACTGTCTTCCGGACGGGACGGTTGAGAAGGGGGAAGCCTACATTTCTCCTTCCTGGCCGGAGAGTGATCTGGATATGATCAAGGGAACCTTCCCGCAGTATGTAAATAAGCAGCCCTTCAACATTTATTACATGACGGTCAGCGGCCACTCCGCATACGGAGTGAACTCCAATGCCATGACCAGAAAACACTGGGATCAGGTGGCAGATCTTCCTTATTCCGAGGATGTGAAGAGCTATATCGCAGCAAACCTGGAGCTTGAGGATGCACTGACCTGGCTGGTGGAGAATCTGGAGAAGGCCGGTATCGCAAATGATACGGTGATCGTGCTTTCAGCGGATCATTTCCCCTACGGCCTGGATCCGGACGGATATCTGGGCAACTTCCCGAAGCTTTCTGAGCTGTACGGATATAACGTGACCAATGACCTGCAGAAGGACCACAACCGTCTGATCATCTGGAGCGGTTGTCTGGAGAATATGGCACCCATCACCGTGGATACACCGGTTTGTTCCATCGATATCCTTCCGACACTGTCCAACCTGTTCGGAACATCCTGGGATTCCCGGCTGCTTCCCGGACGGGATGTGTTCTCTACGGCAGAGCCCATCATGTTCACCCTTTCCTATAACTGGAAGACGGACAAGGGAACCTACCTTAACGGTGACTTTACGCCGAAGAATGCAGCAGAGAAGCTTCCGGATGACTATGTGGACCGGATCAGCAAGATCGTAAAGAACAAGATCAATTACATGTATGGTGTTCTGGAGACGGATTATTTCGGACACCTGTACAATCTGGGGGTTTTCCCGGAGATCGAGAAGAAGTATGATTATACCAAGGCTCCGGTGGTATGGAGGGAAGAGACTACCCCGACCACGGAGCAGAAGACCACAGAAACGAATACGCCGGGAAATGTGGCGCCACAGATCCCGGATGATCCGGACGCCGGAGGGATCTGATCACGCTGAGGATCCTTGAGACCTTCTAAATGAATATCCGGGTAAACGAATAACCCCTGACCGGTCAGCCGGTCAGGGGTTTTGCTAGTATGTCATCCTGAGAAACCCTGTCATCCTGAGCGCAGCGAAGGATCTTTCCCCTCTGAAACTAAAAGATTCTTCGTCGCTTGCGCTCCTCAGAATGACAAAAGCCTGTTATTGATCACATCCGGTGTACGAATAGCTTGTATTTGGATCAGTCTTCCATCAGTTGCTTACTGCGGCTGATCGGGGGAATTATTATCTGCTGTGTATGCGCTCGGATCAGCATATCCGTCAGCTGTATTGTTTGCTGCGTAGGTGTTAGGATCTGCGTACCCGCCTGCTGCGTTGTTAGCGTCGTATGCGCTCTGATCAGCGTATCCGCCGGCAGTATTGTTTGCTGCGTAGGCATTAGGATCTGCATATCCGTTAGCTGCGTTGGGATCAGCGTATCCAGCAATTGCATTGGGATCAGCGTATCCACCGGCTGCGTTGTTTGCAGCATAGGCGCCTGCGGCAGCTCCCAGGAAGGGATTCTGGCCGGCAGCGGGATCAGCAGGATTTTCTGTCTGTGCATTCTGGTTCAGGAAGGGATTCAGCGACGGATCTGCTGCATTTTCTCTGGCAATGCTCTGTAACTGCTTTAACTGCTTCATCTGCTTTCTGTTGGAGATGCACAGGATGACGAAGATGATACAGATCAGAAGCAGGAAACCTGCCACGCCGAAATAGGAAAGACGGGTATCGGTGGTATCGATGGTGAGCTTCCGGATCTGGGAGTAATACTCTGTTGTGATATCAGCCTTCCGGAGAGCATCATTGTAGAAGCCTTCGATCTCCCGGTTCATGGACTTGATGGAACCCTCGAGGTCAATGTAGTTGGTCAGCCAGGCTGAATTATCCGACTCGGCATAGTCCCAGTTCTGATTCATGAGCTCTTCCAGACGGTTGATGTCGGACTTGCTCTTAACGGTTACCGCCATAACGGAGTAGTCATCCAGCATTACAGCGTAATGCTGCTCGGTTCCGGCGGGGATGAAGCCGTTGATGGTATGCTTGGTCTCGGCGAAGTTTCCGAAGACGAAGTAGCAGCGGAAGGTAACATGCTCGCCCTTCTCGGGGAAGGTGTTGTTCCGCAGGGCCTCATTCAGATCGACGGTTTCGCCCTTGATCATGTAGTTCCAGTTAGCAACGGTGTAGGCTATGGAACCGCCCAGAGCCAGTATAGCGACGATGATGAAGATGATCATGCTTGTCCTGAGCTGACTTGCTGTTCTGCTTTTGGTTTTGACTTTTGCTGCCATGAGATACCTCTTTTCTGATTAATTTGACCTGCGGTTGATTTCCGGTATGCCCATTTGGTAAGATGATGACAGGGCCATAAGGTTTATGCGGCGTGCGTGCCGCGGGTCATCATCAAATGTGGGATAACGCAGATCTGAATCTTTGGAAATAACAGGAAAAGACAGAAGATTTTTTTGGCATAGTGAAACAGACGTCCTTTCCCATTAAGGGATTATATACAAGTAAAAAGGAAAAGGCAAGCAGATGCGTAGGAAATCGGGAGATTTATCGGACAGGGAGAGACCTGTCAGTGATATGCTGGAGCAATATACGGAAAAAGGCCTGTCCCCCTGGCATATGCCGGGGCACAAGCGAAAGGCGGTCCTGGGAGGCTACTGGGATCCGGTCTTTAAAAGAGATTTGACGGAGGTTTCGGGGACGGATGATTATCATCACCCCGAGGGGGTGATCCTGAGATCACAGCAGCAGGCCGCAGAGATATATGGCGTAAGGTACAGCCATTATCTGGTAGGTGGGGCTACGGCAGGGATCCTGGCCGGAGTGCTGGCTCTTACGGAATTCCGGAAGGACAGGGGAAAGGAACGGGACGAGGCTGTTGATACGGACAGCCCGGTTTTTCTTGTGGCAGGAAATGTACATCGTTCCGTGCAGAACGCCCTTCGGCTGGTGGAAGGAGAAGGGATCCTTCTTGCACCGGAGAAGGATCCGTATTACGGACCGGTTCTTCCGGAAACCGTTGAAGCGCAGCTGAACAGGCTGAAGGAAAGCGGAAAGCTTTCCGGGGTTGCGGGCTGTATCATCACCTCCCCCACCTACAGCGGAACCATCTCGCCTCTGGCTGAGATCCATGCCCTGCTGGAGAAGGAGGGGATACCCCTTCTTGTGGATGAAGCCCATGGCGCACATCTTCCCTTCTGTAAGGCGTTGCAGGAGTATAGCGGGATCCATGCCGGAGCAGAGCTTGTGGTGCAGAGCCTCCATAAAACCCTTCCGGCTCTGACCCAGACGGCCATCATTCATGTGAATCAGCCGGTGAAGGAAGGGGCGGGAGAGAGGATGGATCAGCTGAATCGTATATTGAAGGATAAGCTTTCGGTGGTTCAGTCCAGTTCCCCTTCCTATATCCTTCTTGCTTCTGCCGAAGAGGCAGTGGTCTGGTCAGATGAACACCGGAAAGAGTTTGACGCTTTTCTTCTCCGGCTCAGGGTCTTTCGTGACCGGCTTCGGGAGAAGCTGAACCATCTGGAGCTCGTTGATCATTCTCCGGTTCAGGATCCTTCCCGGATCTTCCTCAAAGCTCCCGCAGGTCTGGGAGAATGGCTGCAGCGGGAGACGGGGGTGGTTCCGGAGCTTTCCGGCAGCAGAGAGCTGATCCTCATTTCAACAGTTATGGATACGGAAGAGGACCTGCAGCATCTTTATGAAGCGCTGCTCATGGCCGACCGATTCGTCGGAGAGTCGGAGGAACAGCCGGTGGGACAGCCGGCGGGACAATCGGTGGAACAGGCAGAGGAACAGCCGGTGGATCACGCAGATCCGGATACACCATTACCATCCCCGGGAGAACCGGTGCCTGAGGATATTTACGTCTATCCTCCGGGGGTTCTGATCCTGAAAAAGGGAGACAGGATGACGGAGGAAGCGCGGGACAGGATCCGGGAGGAACAGGCCGCGGGAAGAAAAGTATATGGGTGTTCTTCTTGAAAAACAGGCCGAAAGTGAGTATGATGGATACAGGCATATTGTATACAAAATGCAAAGGGTTCGATCATGACGAAAAAAACAGTGACGAAAAAAGCATATGCGAAGGTGAATCTGGGACTGGATATCGTAGGGCTTCGTGGGGACGGCTATCATCTGGTGAAAATGATCATGCAGACCATCGACCTGTTTGATGTGCTGACCTTTCAGCCTGCGGAACGGCCCGGCATTTTCCTGAAGATCTCGGAGAAGAGCACCATCCCGGATGTGGCGGATGTGCCCACGGATGGACGGAACCTGATCGTAAAGGCGGCGGGAAGGATCCTGGAGAAAACAGGGATCCCGGAGGCCGGGGTGGAGATCCTGCTGGAGAAGCATATCCCCATGGCAGCGGGCATGGCCGGCGGAAGCACGGACTGTGCGGCAGCCCTCCGGGGAGTGGCTGAGCTGATGGAGCTGGATCTGGGCGAAAAGGAGCTGGCAGAGATCGGCGTTTCCCTGGGGGCGGATGTGCCCTACTGTCTCATGGGAGGCACCGCGCTTTCCGAAGGGATCGGTGAGGTACTGACCCCGCTTCCTGCCCTTCCGCCCTGCGGATTCCTCATCGTGAAGCCGGAGTTCGGGGCGTCCACGAAGGAGGTTTACGGGGCCTATGACCGGCTTATGCCGGAGGAGATCCGGCACCCGGATATCGATGGAATGACAGAGGCGCTGAAGCAGGGAGATCTGTCCGGCGTGGCAGCCCGTCTGGGAAATGTGCTGGAGCCGGTCACTGTCGCCATGCATCCCCAGATCCGGACCATCGAGGATCTGATCCGAAGGAGCGGAGTGAAGGACACCATCATGACCGGAAGCGGACCCACAGTCTTCGGGATCCTTCCGGAGACAATAAAAGATGCGGAGCATGCTGCGGAGAAGAGCAGATGCATTTCCGAAATAAAGGAACAGCTGAAGGATGCCGGCATACCGGCGCAGGTGTTGATCGTTTGAACGGAGGTGCGGAATGAAACTGGAATTTGACCCGGCGGAATATCTGCCGCTTCGGGAGGTCGTATTTAAAACACTGAGAAATGCCATTATCCGTGGCGAGCTTCCTCCGGGGGACCGCCTGATGGAGGAGAAGCTGGCTAAGAACCTGGAGGTCAGCCGTACACCGGTGCGGGAGGCTATCCGTATGCTGGAGCTGGAAGGTCTGGTGGTGATGCTCCCCAGAAAGGGAGCGGAGGTGGCCAGGATCACGGTGACGGACCTGCAGGAGGCCCTGGAGGTCCGGATGGCCATAGAGGATCTGTCGGTGCGGCTTGCTTCCATGCGGATCGACGATGAGGGAAAGAAACGCCTGATCCAGGCCAAGGAGGCCTTCGATGCGGCTCTTCTGAAAAAGGATGTGGTGAAGATCGTGGAGAAGGACGAGCGTTTCCATGACGTCATCTTTGAAGCCACCAAGAACCGGCGGCTGATCAATCTGGCCCACAGTCTGCGGGAGCAGGTGTATCGGTATCGGTATGAATATGTGAAGGATTTCTCCTCCCATGATAAGCTGTCCCGTGAGCACGCGCGTATCACGGAAGCCATCCTGGCAGGGGATGTGGTAAAGGCCCAGCAGTCCATGCGTGGGCACATCAACGATCAGCTGCAGAGGATCATGGAAATGATCGAGATGGAAAATGAGATGCTGAAGCCGGAGAACAGAGAGGGTTAGAACAGTGAAGGGAATATTTATCACCATGGAAGGCCCGGATGGGGCGGGTAAGACCACGCAGATGGAGCTGCTTTCCGCAAGTCTTCAGGAACGCGGGTATGAGGTGCTGCTCACCCGTGAGCCCGGAGGAACAAAGATCAGCGAGTCCATCCGGGGGATCCTGCTGGATCCGGCATATAAGGAAATGAAGCCGGAGACGGAGCTTCTTCTCTATGCTGCCGCAAGAGCCCAGCTGGTACAGCAGGTGATCGGGCCTGCGGTGGAAGCGGGGAAGGCAGTGATCAGCGACCGGTTTGTGGATTCCTCCGTTGTGTATCAGGGGATCGCCAGAGGACTGGGGATCGAGACCGTTTATGCGGTGAACCGGCCGGCCATCGGGAAGTATATGCCCGATGCCACATTTCTCCTGGACCTTTCCGCAAAGGAAGGGATCGCCAGAAAGAAGAACCAGGCGGAGCTGGACCGGATGGAGCAGGAGTCCCTGGATTTCCACGAGAAGGTGGCGGCGGGGTATCGTACCCTGGCGGAAAGAGATCCGGAAAGGATACTGACCATCGATGCGACTTTGCCAAAAGAGGTGATCTGTGATATGATAAAGGGTAAGGTATTTTCACTGCTTCGGTGAGAGCAGCCGGAAAGGGGGCGCCTATGGATTTTCATCAGATCGTCGGACATGAGGATATCATCCGGCATTTTAAAAGCAGTATAGAAACAGGGCGTGTGGGACACGCCTATATTATCTGCGGAGAAGAGGACAGCGGGCGCAGTTCCCTGGCTTTCTCCTTCGCCAAGGCGCTGCAGTGCGAAAGCGGGGAGACAGATCCCTGTAACGAATGTCCGTCCTGTGTCAAGGCGGATTCCGGCAACCATCCGGACATCATTCTCGTGAAACATGAGAAGCCGACGGTGCTTTCCGTGGATGAGATCCGGGATCAGGTGGTTTCCACCATGGATATCCGGCCTTACAGCGGAAAGTATAAGATCTACATCATTGACGACGCGCAGCTTATGAATGCCCAGGCGCAGAATGCCCTGCTGAAGACCATTGAAGAACCGCCGGAGTACGGCGTGATCATCCTGATCACCAATTCTCTGGAGAAGCTGCTGCCCACCATCCTGTCCCGGTGCATCACCCTGAACATCAAGCCGGTGAAGGAACGGGATGTGATGGAGTATCTCATCGCCCACTACGATCTGGACGAGAAGAAGGCAAGGTTCTGCGTGGAATACGCCCAGGGAAATCTGGGTAAGGCCGTCATGCTGGCTACCAATGAGGATTATGAGGCACTGGTGCGTTCGGTGATCCGTCTGGAGAAGGAGATCTACCAGATGGAAATGGAGGATATTGAGGATGCCATCCAGGCCTGTGCCAGGTACAAGCTGAATATCGGTGAGTATCTGGATCTCATGATGATGTGGTACAGGGATATCCTGATGCTGAAGGTAACGGGAAAACCGGATAAGATCATCTTCCGGGAGGAATACAGCACCATCCGGGATCAGGCGAATTATCTGTCCTACAATGAGCTGGAGGATAAGTCCAGAGCCATTGAGAACGCAAAGATCCGCATCGCGGCAAATGCCCGGCTGGAGGATGTCATGCGCTTGTTGATCATGACATTAAAAGAGATATAGTATAGAGTAGGAGACAGTTCATGAAAGAGGTTATTGGCGTTCGCTTCAGAAGGAACGGCAAAGTGTATTATTTCGATCCCAGAGATAATGAGATCGAGCTTGGAACAAAGGTTATCGTGGAAACGTCCAAGGGCGTGGAATATGGCTGGGTGGTGATCCCCAGGACCGAGGTGGAGGAGAACCGGATCCAGGGCGGCTTACGTCCGATCCAGCGTCTCGCCACACCTCAGGATATCGAGCGCCATGAGAGGAACGAAGAGCGCGCCAAAACAGCATTTGATGTATGCGAGAAGAAGATCCGGGAGCGGGGACTGCCCATGAAGCTGATCTCCTCGGAGTATTCCTTCGACAATAGCAAGGTTACCTTTTATTTCACTGCCGACGGGCGTGTGGATTTCCGTGAACTGGTGAAGGATCTGGCGTATGCCCTGCATATCAGGATCGAGCTCCGGCAGGTTGGTGTCCGGGATGAGGCAAGGATCTGCGGAGGGATCGGAATGTGCGGCCGGGAGCTTTGCTGCCATTCCTATCTGACGGATTTCACCCAGGTATCCATCAAGATGGCCAAGGAGCAGGGGCTGTCCCTGAATCCCACCAAGATCTCCGGCGTATGCGGAAGACTGATGTGCTGTCTCAAGAATGAGCAGGATACCTACGAATATCTGAATTCGCTGCTTCCCAATGTAGGGGACCGGGTTCAGGCCTATGACGGCGTGCGGGGAGAGGTTGCTTCCGTAAATGTGCTCCGTCAGCGGGTGAAGATCTACGTTACGGACGAAGAAGGCAACAAGGAACTGGCGGAATATAAGGTTGAGGAGCTGAGCGGCGGCCATCGCGGAAGAAGGTTCGATCTGGATGATGAGAACCTGGATCCGGCTCTTTCGGCCCTGGAGGCTTCCGACGTGGTAGCCGAGGAAGGCGTTACGGAACAGGTGCATGCGGGTGAAAATGTACATCGGCAGCGCTTTGACCGGGGAGAACGCCGCGAGGAGGGTGAAGGCAGAAGAAACCGTAACCGGAATCGAGATCGGGATAAGAATCCGAATCAGGAGAAGAACGGAAATCAGGAGAAGTCCCGGGAGCAAAGTAACGGCAGGTCCCAGGGACGGGACGGCGGTAAGAGCCGTCAGAGAGAGGATAAAAAAGAGGACCGGAAAAAAGGCAATCAGGGAAATAAGGAGTCGGCAAAGGATTTTGCAAGGGATGGAGGAAAGGATCCCTCCAGGGACAGAAAGCCCTTCCATCGGAAGAACCGGCCCAACAACCGGCCCAGAGAAAGCAAGAAGCCTGCACAGTAAGCATTGAGGATAAGCGAGGTTCCCTTGGACGAAGCGACAGTAGACAAATTACTCCATGAAGGAGAACGAATAGACGACTTAGAAGTGAACGGGTTCCGGATCATCCAGAACCCTTCCTTTTTCTGTTTCGGAATGGACGCCGTGCTGCTCTCGGCCTTTGCCGGAACGAAACCGAAGGACCGGGTCATGGACCTGGGCACGGGTACGGGGATCGTACCCCTTCTCCTTCTGGCCAAGGGGAAATGCACAGCGGCGGACGGACTGGAGCTGCAGGAGGATGTGGTGGAAATGGCCGGACGGAGCGTCCTTCTGAATGAAGTCTCCGAACGTTGCAGGATCATCCGCGGAGATATCCGGGAGATCCCGGAGCAATTTCCGAAGGAAGGCTATGATGCGGTGACCAGTAATCCTCCGTATATCGCAGGAAATGATGGTTTACATAATGACGATTCCGCCAGGAATATCGCCCGGCATGAGATCGCGGTGACCCTGGAGGATGTGGTCCGGGGAGCGGCCCATCTCCTGCGGCAGGGCGGTACATTTTCCATGGTCCATAAGCCCTTCCGGCTGCCGGAGATCATGGAACTCATGAAGAAGTACAAGCTGGAACCGAAGCGTATGCAGATGGTACAGCCCTATATCGGCAAGGAGCCGAATATGGTACTGATCGAGGGTGTGAAGGGCGGAAATCCCTTCCTTACGGTGCTTCCCACCCTGGTGGTTTATGAAGAGGGCGGGGGCTACACGAAGGAACTGCTTTCCCGGTACGGGAAGGTATAGTATGGCGAGCCCCAGGCAGGGGACCGTTATCACAGGAGGAGAGTGCGCATGACCGGGACACTGTATCTGGTGGCTACCCCCATCGGAAATCTGGAGGATATGACCTACCGCGCGGTGCGTATCCTTTCCGAGGTGGATGAGATCGCCGCAGAGGATACGCGGAACAGCAGGAAGCTGCTGAACCATTTTGATATACATACCCCCATGACCAGCTATCACGAATTCAACCGGTTTGACAAGGCGAAGGTGCTGGTGGGGCATATGCTGGAAGGAAAAAACGTGGCGGTGATCACCGATGCGGGAACGCCGGGGATCTCCGATCCCGGAGAGGTGCTGGTGCAGGAGTGTTATCAGGCGGGGATCCCCGTGGTGCCGGTGCCGGGAGCCTGCGCGGCGGTGAACGCCCTGGTGGCTTCGGGACAGGGAACCAGGCGGTTTTCCTTCGAGGCCTTTCTGCCCAGAGAGAAGAAGGAACGGCAGAGGCTCCTGGAGGAGCTGGGCCGGGAGACCCGGACCATGGTGATCTACGAGGCACCCCACCATCTGAAGGCAACCCTGGAGGATCTGGTGCAGACCCTGGGGGACCGGCAGGTGACCCTTTGCAAGGAGCTGACCAAGAAGCATGAGTCCTTCCGGATGACCACCCTTACAAAGGCCCTTGCTCTGTATACGGAGGAAGAGCCCAAGGGAGAGTATGTGCTGGTCATTGCCGGCAGGCCGGAGGAAGAGATCCGGGAAGAAGCCCGGCAGGAATGGGCAGAGCTGAGTGTTGTTGAACATGTGGAACGTTATATGGAACAGGGCCTGTCCGAAAAGGACGCCATGAAGGCGGTGGCTAAGGATCGGGAGATCAGTAAGAGCGAGGTCTACCGGGAGGTGGTGGACCGAAAGAACCAGAATAAGGGAAAGATGTAGGAAATATGGGAAGAAGAGCATCAAAGGCAAATAAAAATGTGTATTATCTGGCCCGGATCCAGGCGGCAGCCAGGGTGAAGGATTTCTCCAGCCGGGAACAGGCATCGGAGCGGCTGGGGATCGAGAGAAGCCGTCTGGCCCGGATCGAGCTGGATAAGATCCAGCCCTATCCGGAGGAGGTGCTGATCATGGCGAAGGCCTATGATGCACCCTATCTCTGTCGGGATTTCTGCAGCAATGTCTGTCCCATCGGCATCGAAAATGCATTGGGCGGAAAGCTGAAGGATCGAAAGAAGGATTCCTTCGAACGGCTTTCCCTCCGGTTTATCAGCAGTGCCCACGGGATGGAGGATCTGTCCCGGAAGCTGGTGGATATCTCCAAGGACGGAAAGATCACCGAGGAGGAGTACGAGAGCTTTCACAAGGTGTTGAAGGCCATGAACGAGCTTACGGAAAGCGTGAAGGAGATCAAGGCATATATCGTGGATAATCCGGAACTCAGATCCCGGTTTGAGAAGGATCTGACCATTTAGCGAAATTCCTTGTTTTCACCGGCGGAATGGTGTATTATACAAATGCATCGATTAACTTTTTTTAAGGAGGGTAACATTATGGCATATGTAATTGGTGATGCATGCATCGGTTGCGGTGCTTGTGCCGGTACTTGCCCGGTAGGCGCAATTTCCGATAACGGCGGTCAGTTCGTTATTGATGAGAATATGTGCATCTGCTGCGGCGCTTGTGCAGGTGGATGTCCGGTAGGAGCAATCTCCGAGGTTTAATCCCGATTCTACCATGGGAGCATCGCCCTACGGGCCGCGCGAAAAAAGGGACATGCTCCGAAAGGAGCATGTCCCTTTTCTAT
>JAGBNH010000005.1 GCA_017634475.1 Eubacterium sp. | reverse complement strand
GAGCAGCTGCCAGGTGGTTTCGTAATGCAGGTAGGTCACGACTTCCCTGCCGTATTCCCGGTTCAGGGCTTCGGTGACCTGACTGACCCGTTCCTTCTTTGTCATAATCCCACCTCCTTGTTGACCTTAAGATCCTTCGTCGCTGCGCGACTCAGGATGACAAGCCAGTTTCTCGGACAACATGTCATTCTGAACGAGCAACGCGAGTGAAGAATCTTTCGGCTGAGCCGTTCATGATGACACGGCTATTCGCCTCAGGACGACAGTCCAACCATATAGTTGATGAACTGCTGTGCGATCCGCCCGGAGAAACCGCCATGCGCCATCTCCCACTTCTGCGCTTCCAGAAGAAGCTCCTCCTCACTCAAAGTGATCTCGGGATGACGGGCCGCCAGATTCCGGACGATCTCCATAAATTCCTTCTTATTCGGCTTCATATAGGGGATGGTGATGCCGAAGCGGTCCACCAGAGAAAGCTTCTCCTGAAGCGTATCTCCCCGGTGCTTCTCCAGATCCACATCCGATGTATCGTTCCAGGTCTCCTTCACCAGATGACGGCGGTTGGAGGTGGCGTAGATCAGCACATTGTCCGGCCGGCTCTCCAGCCCGCCTTCGATCACCGCCTTCAGATACTTATACTCTACCTCGAAATCCTCAAAGGACAGATCATCCATGTAAATGATGAACTTATAATTCCGATGCTTTACCGTTCCGATCACGGCGGAAAGCTTCTGCATTTCATGCTTATACAACTCGATCATCCGAAGCCCCTGATCGTAATACTCCGTGATCAGTGCCTTGATGCTGGTGGATTTACCGGTTCCCGCATCCCCGTAAAGCAGTACGTTGTTGGCCCGGTGGCCCTTCAGGAAGGCTTCCGTATTCTCTCTCAGCTTCTGCTTCTGGATCTCATAGCCTACAAGATCCGAGAGATGTACCTCTTCCGTGTTGTTGATGGGCTGGAAGGAAATGTTCGGCAGTCCCTGTCGGATGGGCGGGATAATGGCCCTGGATCCGGCACCCCGGTGCTTATCTCCCTCCGCCAGGCGAAATGCCCGGTTCAGCCCGAACATACCCACGCCGTACTTCAGATAAAAGTCGGAAATGATCTCCAGCATCTCATCCGCCGCCTTGGATACTGCCTCCGCCACCGGCTTGCTCCGCCGGTCGGACAGCAGGTCTTCCTCAGCCAGCTTCCGGATCCCGTTCTTCTCCATTACTTCTGCCAGGGCATCGCTGGTTTCCCGCACCCGAAGACTCACATTTCGATTATAATTCTGTGCCCGCTTGGGAACGGAAATGTAATTCGTTACCACAGAGAAGCAGTCGATCCCCAGCCGCTCCTCAACACTTGAAAAGTCGTAAACAAAGAGCCGGCAGAAGATCTCCATATCCTGATGAGCAAAATGCCTTACGCTGCCGTCACCGATCCCCTTCTTCTCCGCAGTAAGGGAGAAGGGATTCTCGTTAGTGAGAAGCAGGAAGGTAAGATAATCCTGCCAGAGATTCCGGTCGAATCCATAGGAGGTTGCGATCTCCAGAAGTCTTCGGATGGCGTCATATACCCGATCCACCAACATTTCCTTCTGAGGAAATGGAGGGCGGGGGTGTCTCCTTAATTTGCCCGGAACATGATCTCCGAAGGGTAGGTCGCTTACCTGATCCATGGAAACCGGGAAGGGAAGGTCATCCGGGCTCTCTCCCGGAGCATCGCTCTGCTCTGCTCCCATATGCTCTGCTGCGAACACCACATCCGCCAGCGTATGCAGGATCGGATCCCGTCCCAGCTCATGATATAATACCAGTCTTGATAATTCTTTTTTCATCTGTTCAACCTCTTTTCACCTACGTGTCATTCTGAGGGAGCACGCATGGCGTAGCATGCGGCGACCGAAGAATCTCGTGGTTGGTTACCAATCAGGGGGATCCTTCGCTCACAGGCACACAGGCTACGCGCACAAGCGCGCTTGCCTTGTGTACGCGCACAAGTGCGCTTGCCTTGTGGCTCAGGATGACAGACTGTCTCTGCACGGATCAGTGTTTTTTAAATTTCCGCATGAAGATGCTCTTTACGGACTCAACCTCCTTCATTTTCAGCAGGATCGCCACCAGGAAGAATACAAAAACGCCTGCCACAAAGAGGATGCCCACCTCCATCAGCTGGAACAGCTTTCTTTCCAGAGGCATCACCCGCTCCAGAAGATTACCCAGAAGGAACAGGACCAGGAACATGGCACCGCTGGCGATGAGCGTCTTCACCGAGGAGATCAGGATCTCCCTTCCGGCAAGACTTCCCACCTTCCTCTTCAGGTAGAAGGAAAGCAGGGCCATACTTGCGATACCTGCTACGGAATAGGCAAGCGCCAGTCCGTTGGCGTCCCAGATCCGCACGAATACAAAGCTCAGGAACGCATTCAGCAGGAGACATACCACATTGATCAGCATGGGAGTTTTCGTATCCTGTACCGAGTAAAATGCCCGGTTCAGCACCAGCTGTTCGGAGTAGCCGATGGTTCCGATGGAGTAGACCAGCATGAAGCCTGCCATCACGGCAATATCCGAAACCTTGAACTCTCCCTGCAGATACATGGCCCGGATCAGCGGCGTACGAAGCGCCACGATACCCAGGACCGCAGGAATGGTCAGGAAGAATACCGACCGGAAGGACATGGAGAAATCACTTCTGTACTCATCCTTCTTCCCGGTTGCATAGTGCTCCGACATGGTGGGGAAGATGGACAGAGAGATGGTTGCGCCGAAGATCAGCACCGGAAGCTGGCTGATACTCTGTGCATTTCGCATGGAAGACACGGTACTGTCACCGAGACCGGAGGCAAAATACTGATTTACCAGCAGGTTGATATGATTCACGGAAAGTCCCAGGAGCACCGGTCCCAGCATCCGGAAGAATTTCCGGATCCCTTCCTGTTTCATGTCGATCACCGGCTGATACCGGAAGCCCACCTTGTACATGGGGCGGATATGTGCGGCAAGGTTTGCCACAGCACCGATCACCACGCTGATGGAGAAGCCGGCGATGCCCAGTCCGAAGACCTGTGACAGCAGCACACCGAAGCCCACGATGGAGATATTGTAATAAATGGATCCCAGGGCCGACGGCACGAAATTCTTGTAGGACTGCATGATACCCATACAGACGCCCGTAAGACACATGAAGAAGCACTGGAAGAACATGATCCGGGTAAGCTTCACGGTCATATCGAAGGCCTCGCCCTTAAACTGCATGAAGGTATCCACCAGCCAGGGAGTAAAGATCTCACCCAGAAGACATAAGAGCATGGCAAGAATGGCCACCAGGTTCAGTACCGTGTTGCCCATCCTCAGGCCCTTTTCCTTCTCTCCCGTAGCGATATATACGCTGAAAATGGGGATAAACGCCGTAGAGAGCGCTCCGCCCACCAGGATCGTATAGATAAAATCCGGGATGGTGAAGGCCGAGATATAGGCATCATTTTCCATACCCATACCAAAGATACTGGAAATGATGATATTTCGGGCAAAGCCTACCACGCTGGCCACGATATTGGATACGGCCATGATGGTTGATGCCTTCAGGACGCTCTGCGCCGTCCGTTTCGATTCCTGTGTTTCCAGTGATTCACCCATTTGTTCGTCTCATTTCTGCATTTTAAATAGTTTCTATAATACAAACATTGTCATCCCGGGCAAAGAACAGAGAATCTTTCCAACTAAAGATCATTCGCTTCGCTCAGGATGACATCATGTTCACAATTTTATTCTATCGAGCAATCATATTCGGAAATCAGATCACAATACAGCTGCAGGTTGATCATTCCCTGTTCATATACACCGAACTCCTCCGGCCGGGCTTCTTTTTGTGCCTCCTGCATATCCTGATTTGATTTCCTTGCATCTTTACACAAGTCCTTAAGACTATCTGTCAGTACCGGATACCTTCCGGTATAATCACCGGCACACCACCAAGTATCGTAGATTTCATCATAATACAGAAAGAAAACCCATCTATCCCCTTTTTCCATCGGGGTCATCTCGCTGAAAGTGACCAGTTGTCTGGGGTCATTTTCGATACCATATCTCTGCGATAGTTTCAGATTTCCTTCCGGAACATCTCCCTTAAGAACCTTTAGAACCTTTATCTCATTATGGGATGTTGCATTGACAAGAATATCCTTTCCAAACTCCTTATCATACTGATAATCCAAATCCTGTTCCGTATTATTTACAAACTCGCCGATTACCGCGATCTGTGAAAACTGCTCCAACTCATCAAGGGTGCGGTAAACTCTTCGATCACCTTCAACCTGTATTACCGGTATATTTTCCGTTTTATTCTCAGAAATTATCTCTGAAGCAGTACCCGGTTTTTCACTGTGATGATTATTTCCACACCCTACAAGAATTGAAAATGCCATTAGGACAAAGCAAGAACATATCCTTTTTTTCAAAACATCAATTCCCCCATTTCTGTCTCAAATTCTTTTTATCATGAACTGAAACTATATTAGCAACATTATATCCATTTGGAAAGCCTTGATTCATCACTGCCCACGGCAGTCCATCATAAACATGTGCATCTAATGCCGAGTTTTGAACCGGATGTTTCAACTTCAAAGCATGACCAACTTCATGAATAAATGTTTTTTTGGCCGCTTGCGTTTCATCACTAGCACCGTAATAAGCTAACGAATACGTATTCATATTGATACTGACAGAATACCAATTTGAAGTAAGACTCACAATATTACCTGATGAATTTCTTGGGATTGTTTCTCCTAGTGTTCCATCTGTATATACAACTCCATTTACAGAGAAAAAACCAGTACTTGGCATACCGGGATACGCCATTGCTACTCCTACAGTTCCAACCGTAGAACTAACATTATCCCATCCATGAGCTGCATTATATACACTCGATGTTAATAATGAAGTTTGAGCTGATGATTCTATTTTGAATTTCATATTTGTATGATTGATTGTTCCTGTGTACGTGCCACTATAAATATCATACGGATGTGCATACGCAGATGATGGTAATAAAATGATTATCATTACAAAAACTAAAAAAGAAATAACCCTTCTATGCTCATAACATCTTTTCATTTTGACAACCCCTTCAACATTTTCTAAGTAGTATCATCCACCTTTAACCCACTATCCCATCAGATCTGCATCGATGGCTGCGGCTGCGGTCTTGCCTGCACCCATGGCCAGGATAACAGTAGCTGCACCGGTTACGGCGTCACCGCCGGCATATACGCCCTTGCGGGAGGTGAGGCCTGTTGTCTCATCTGCCACGATACCGCCCCACTTCTGGGTCTCCAGACCTTCTGTGGTGGACTTGATCAGCGGATTCGGTGAAGTTCCGATGGACATGATCATGCAGTCACAGGGAACGGTAATGAACTTGCCTTCTACCGGTACGGGCTTGCGACGTCCGGATTCGTCCGGATCGGAAAGCTCCATCACCTGACATTTCACTGCCTTCACCCAGCCATTCTCGCCCTCAACCTCAACAGGGTTATGCAGGAAGGCGAATTTGATGCCCTCTTCCTCCGCATGCTCAACCTCTTCGGCACGGGCAGGAAGCTCCGCCTTGGTCCGACGGTATACGATGGTCACATCAGAGCCCAGACGCTTTGCGCATCTGGCAGCATCCATGGCCACATTTCCGCCGCCCACTACAACCGTGCTCTCCGGGTGCTTGATGGGGGTTTTGGAATCGTCCTTATAGGCCTTCATCAGATTGATCCGGGTAAGGAACTCGTTGGCGGAATATACACCGTTCAGGTTCTCTCCGGGGATGTTCATGAACCGGGGAAGACCTGCTCCGGAGCCAATGAATACGGACTCGAAGCCGAACTCATCGAAAAGCTCATCGATGGAAATGGTCTTGCCGATCACTACATTTGTCTCGATCTTAACGCCCAGAGCCTTAAGTCCGTCGATCTCCTTCTGCACGATGGCCTTGGGAAGACGGAACTCGGGGATACCGTAAGCCAGCACGCCGCCGGCTACATGAAGCGCTTCATAAATGGTTACGTCATAGCCCTTCTTTGCCAGATCGCCGGCGCAGGCAAGACCGGACGGACCGGAACCGATAACTGCCACCTTGTGACCGTTGCTTTCGGGCTTCACCGGTTCTTCCTTGCTGTTGGCCATATGCCAGTCAGCCACAAACCGCTCCAAACGGCCGATGGCTACCGGTTCGCCCTTGATCCCCCGTACGCAGTACTTCTCGCACTGTGACTCCTGGGGACATACACGGCCGCAGACTGCGGGCAGGGAGCTGGAACGGGTGATCACTTCATATGCACCCTCAAAATCTCCTTCGGCAACCTTTGCGATGAAGGCCGGGATATCGATCTGCACCGGACATCCGCCGGTACAGGGCTTATGCTTACAGTTAAGGCAGCGCTGTGCCTCGTCAATGGCCTGCTCTCTGGTATAGCCAAGAGCTACCTCGTTAAAGTTCTTATTTCTTACATCCGGCTCCTGTGCGGGCATCGGATTCTTTGTCATGGACATGTTGGGCATGATTGTTACTCCTCTATTACTGATTCATATGACGGGATTCTTCGGCCTGTCGGCCTCAGAATGACAGACATAATTCATACGACGGGATCCTTCGCGCTGCGCGCTCAGGATGACATTGCCGTTTTAGCGAAAAGATCCTTCGCACTTCGTGCTCAGGATGACAGACTACTCCGCCTGCTTCAATAGGTTGCACGCTTCTTCCCTTGCCTTCTGCTCAAACGGCTTGTAGGATGCACCTCGGGCCATAGCCTCATCAAAATCAACCTCGAAGCCGTCGAAGTCCGGGCCGTCCACGCAGGCAAACTTCGTCTTTCCGCCTACCGTAAGACGACAGCCGCCGCACATGCCGGTTCCGTCAACCATGATGGGGTTCATGCTGACTACGGTCTTTACGTTATATTTCTTTGTTACTGCCACAACGAATTTCATCATGATCAGCGGTCCGATGGTGATGACCTCATCATACTGCTCGCCGGACTCGATGAGCTTCTCCAGCGCCTGTGTCACCAGACCCTTCTCACCCTTTGAGCCGTCATCGGTCATCAATACATATTTATCACTGGCAGCCTTGAATTCGTCCTCAAGAATGATCAGATCCTCGCTCCGGAAGCCTACGATGGAATGTACCTCACAGCCCTCGTCATGCAGCTTCTTCGCTACAGGGTAGGCAATGGCACAGCCCACACCACCGCCGACAACGGCAACCTTCTTCAGACCTTCCGTCTCGGTAGCCTTGCCGAGAGGACCCACAAAATCCTGAATGAAGTCACCCTCATTCAGAGAATTCAGGATCTCGGTGGTTCCGCCGACGATCTGGAAGATAATAGTAACGGTTCCCTTTCCACGGTCATAGCCTGCGATGGTAAGCGGGATACGCTCTCCGTCCTCTGAAGCACGGAGAATGATAAACTGTCCCGGTTCACATTTCCGGGCAACAAGCGGCGCCTCAACCTCCATCAGGGTGACAGTAGGATTGAGGGATCTCTTCTGGACGATCTTATACATTGTTTGGTTCTCCCTTACTACGAACAAATATAGTGCCGGAGTATTATAACATTTAGCGAGATGAAACACAAGAAAAACTCTTGCGTCAATCCCTTTTTCCATGTATAGTGATATACAGCAGAATTATACCATTCGAGATGTTGCTTGCCGTTTTTAGTTTACATAAATCAAGAAGGGCGACTTATGTATAAAGGACATCCCATAATTGCATTATGCATGGTACGGGCCGACGATGAGCGGAATTTTACCATGATCGAAGCGCTGTCAAAGAAGATCCATGCTGCCGGAGCAAGGCTGTTCATCTATCAGTCTTCTACCAGTATGCATTGGAAATACAAGCCTGAAGGCGGCGAGCGCGTCATTTTCAACCTTGTAGATTTTGAGTATGTAGATCTGGTCATCGTCTTCTCGGAGATCATCAATGATGATACTCTGATCGATGAGATCGTTCAAAATGCGAAAGCTCATAACAAACCGGTTTTCACCATCGGCAAGCCCTGGCCCGGCTGCACGAATTTCGGTTTTCTTTACGTGGACGGAATCGAGAAGGCGATCCGTCATGTGAAGGAAGTCCACGGCTGCACGGACTATTGCTTTGTTGCCGGTCCCAAGGGTGAACCCACCTCTGAAGCCCGGATCAAAAAATATAAAGAGATCATGACGGAATACGGATTAACGGACTGCCTCGACCGGATTTTTTACGGTGGCTACTGGCGGATGCCGGCTCTGGAGGCTGCAAGCCAGATCCTGGAAATGGAGCATATGCCGAAGGCTGTCATCTGCGCCAACGATCTCATGGCCATAGCCATCGCCGATGTTTTTAAGGAGCACGGCGTAAATGTTCCCGAAGACGTGATCATTACCGGACTGGACGCCACCATCGAGAGTCAGGCGAACCTGCCCTCCATCACCACCAGCGGATGCGACATGAACGAGCTGGCGAATATGCTGGTAACTGCAGGTATGAAGGCGATCCATAATGAACCCATCGAGAAGGAATACATGTGTCCCTTTGCCTTGATCGAGGGACAATCCTGCGGCTGTAAGGTCGCATTGGACAGCGCGTCGCTTTCGGAATATCTGAAATACAACATCACCAAGCAGAATGAGAAGCTTTATCTCGAGTGGACCTTCCATTCCGTATATGAGAAGATCCTCTGGTCTCCGGATATCCGGCAGCTGCCTGAGGTTCTGAATACCATAGGCTTTACGGACAGCCTGGAGATCCTGGTGAATGAGGATACCTTGAGAAACAATATCAATCCCCTTTCCGAGGGATATCGCACCGGTTTTGACAAACGGCTGAGAGTTCTCTTCCAGACGAAGACCGATCTGTCCAAGCTTCCCTTCACCATCGACCTGAAGCAGCTGACTCCGCGTTTTGACGAGCTGATCGAGAAGGAACGTCCCATCATCTTTTCGCCCCTCTGCTTCTTTACGCGGGCAATCGGCTACCTGGTTTACTCACCGGAGGTGGATAATCAGAATTATTATATGCTGATGACCTACACCAATTCTCTGAGTGAGATCCTCGGATGCTACAGCATGGTACGTCATCTGCAGTTTAACGCAGATCAGATGGACCGCATGGCACGACATGATTACCTGACGGATCTGTATAACCGCACCGGTTTCTACTCCCGTCTTCCGCATCTCACGGTGCACAGCGATGCTGCCTACCTGGCGGTCACCTCCGTGGATATGGATGGACTTAAACGGATCAACGACCGGTACGGTCACGAGACCGGCGACCTGGCGATCCGCTACATCTCCCGCGCGGTGGTCGCTGCCGTGGACGAACATTCCATCTGCGGCCGTTTCGGCGGGGATGAATTCGTGATCTGCTCCGTGGTGAACAACGAGGACGAGGTGGACATCATACATGAAAGGATCCACAGCTATCTGAAGGATCATATGGTCAACACCAGCCTTCCCTGTGAGATCACCGCAAGTATCGGTACCTGCATCATGAAGAAGGAAGAATTCGATTTCGACGCAGCGTTGAAGATATCCGATGAACAGATGTATAAGGAAAAGAGCGGCAAGAAAAACCGGCGTACGGAATAAGTACGCCGGTTTTTCGCGAAAGTTATGAAATATACTATTGATATGCCAGCTTCCGCATCTCCTCGATCAGCTGCGGATCGGCAGGATCTCCCCGGAACCGAACCCGGTAATAGGCCCGGAAAAGCTCCTCCATCCTTGCTCTCAGCTCTTCATCCTCCACAAAGGGAAGATAGTCATATACCGATACCGCCCGTTCTCCCTTGGGCAGCTTCTTATCCAGCCTTCGGTGTAAATGTTCCACATTTTCCTTCAGCTTATCCTCCGGCTTAAGCCGAAGATACCGGATCCTTCGGGTGAGAAGATAAGCGGCAAAAAGTACCGCAGCCACTCCCAGGATCACCAGCATATACATACCCACCGTAACCAGGATTCCCTTTACGGTTTCTCCGTTATCCTCCTCTAACTCCTGCACCGGTGCAGGCTCCGGCAGCTTCGGAGTTTCCGGTTCTTCCTCTTCTTCCGGGATATCCAGCTCCGGCAGGTCTTCCTCCTTTTCGGAAAGACGGTAGCCCCAGGTGGTATCGTCCGCATTCTCCATGGCCGAGGTAGGCTCAAAACGTACCCAGCCCAGACCACTCATATAGGCCTCCACCCAGGCATGGGCCTGGCTGCCGTACACGGTTCCCTCCTCATTCGGGGTGAACATAAAGCCCTGTACGAACCGGGCAGGTACTCCGGCCTGCCGGAGCAGCACCACCATGGCTGAAGCAAAATGTACGCAGTAGCCCTGCTGTATCTCAAACAGGAAGGAATCCACATAGTTCTCCTTCCCCCGGAGATCTACGGATGTATCATAGGCATACTGCCGGAGATAGGCTTCGATCCGAAGGGCCTTCTCCATATCCGTTTTGCATTCTGCTGTAAGCTCCTCGGTCAGTGTCCGGATCCGGTCCGTGGACATGGATGTGTCCAGATACCGGGGATCCGTACTGACCTCTGCATACTTTTCCAGACATGCATAGTACTCCGACTCGGAAAGAAAATCCCCAAGATTCAGGCTGTAGACCTCCTTCGCTGCCTTCACGGCTTCTTCGTAGCCTGCCATCCGGTCCGAGAGTCCCGCCTTCATGGCAAGCCTCCGGAAATAAGGACTTCCGCTATCCAGGGTGATATAGTTGAATGTATAGGAAAAGCCCTTGGACTCTTTATGATCCAGTCCGTTCTTCAGATCCTCATCGATCCGGAATACCGTAGACGGCAGGAGCAGGTCACTGGTCCGGATATAGGAATAGGTCACTTCTGCGCGTCCTACACGGGAGAAGCAGGCCGCCTCAAGCCGGTTCACGCCGCTGCCCGAAAGGGCCGACAGGTACATGGTCAGCCACCCGTTCACCGGCTTCTGCGGCTCCACACGCTCATGGAAACCATCCTTTTCCAGCTTCGCATAAGCCGCTCCGTTCAGATATACCGGCATACGACAATCCACGGTGTTGAAAATGAGTTCCTCGGTATCCGACCCGGACAGTCCGCCGGCCAGTCCTCCGGTTTCGGAGTAGCCCTGATAGGCCGTATCCTCACCGCCGGAGAAACCGCTGAAGAAATAATTCAGATTCTTCCATGCCGTATCAAAGAATTCTCCGGTTCTGGCGATCATATTCCGTAAGCCTTCCCAGCGAAGAGGTTCCTCCGAGGAAGGGATCATAAAGGCGATGGACGCCGCCAGTCCCAGCAGGATGAGCCAGTACTTACGCTCTCCCTTCATCCATTCCGAAGTCACCGCCAGGAGCAGTAGGATCAGACACCCGGCCACATAGTTCGGGATTTCATCCCTGGGGATCCAGAGGATCAGAAGCACCGGGAGAGCCGCGGAAATGATCCATTTCCTTATGGGTGACGAGATCAGCAGATCCATCATGCCGAAAACCAGCAGTGCGATCAATGCATTCAGGAACAGTACCATGTCCCGGGAGATCAGCAGCACCGCCACAGGAAGAGCAGGGAGGATCCGCAGGGTAAGGTTCCGGTGTCCCGTAGTTTCAAAAAGCAGCGCCGAAAGGAAAAATGCCGCAAGATACAGCAGATAGAATTCATGCTTCAGCCGTAATCCGGGGATCTCCATCAGAAGCTCCAGGAGCGGAACCGAAAGTCCCAGAATCAGCACCGCGTTCAATGTATAATTCCAGGCTTTTCTTCTTTCTTCAGACAAGAGCCATCTCCCCCTCTCTGATGATCAGCGAAGGACAGTTATGCCGTTTCGCTTCTTCCGTAAGCACAGAATCCGCCTTCTCCGTATCCTCCCGGAGCACCAGGGACCTGGAGAGCTCCCGACAGAGATCCTGCATCCCCTCATAGTTTTCCACCAGCACCTTCTTCATCCCCGCGTTATAGAAGAAGAACTGCACCGGCCGCTTCTGCTCCGCAAAAAAAGTGGCGATGGAAACGGCGGAATCCAGGAAATGATCCCGTCTGGCCAGCTCTTCCGTGGTCTCCGTCATGGGACGGGCCAAAAGAACCACAGAGATCATCTGCAGGTCCTTCTCCTCTGGCAGGCGGACATAGAGCTCGCCACTCCGGGCATAGTTTTTCCAATGGATCCGTTTCAGCGGATCTCCGGGCATATAGGGCAGCAGATCATTTCCAAGGAGATCCTCTCGCTCCGCCATGCGGCTTCCGGACATTCCCTGGGTCAGCTGCATCACCGTACGGGCCATCTCTTCGTCCGTATCTCTGCTGACCGTGGGAAGCACCTGTACGTTAAGGGGGGACGGAGTCTTCATGGTGAGGGTAAACAGGAGAAAGGCATCCCGAAAGGTGATCTTCTCGATGCCTATGCTGTAGCTTCCGGAGAATTTACAGCGGATGGTGGTGGTATATTCCCTGGTCTCCTTCGGGAGCAGCGATATCTCCTCCCCGGTCATATCCTCACCGTAATCCGCCCGGTCATGGTAGGCGTAAAGCCGGATCCCCGATGCCGGAAGAAATCCGGCATTCTCCAGGGTCAGCTGGTAATACGCATCCACCCGTTTCTTCAGCTCACGGCTCACCAGCTCCTGATGGATCCGGAAGGTCGCACGGACGAAAAGCAGATAGAGCAGCGCCAGGGGCGGATAGAGCAGCGCCGCATAAAAAAGGGCATAGGAAAAAGCCCCTCCCCGGAAACTGACGAATACGCCGGTCCCGATCAGGAAGAGGATGTAGATCACCTGCGGCAGACGCAGTTTTCTCTTTTTCTTCCCCTTTTTCCTGTTCATGTTGCTGATCCTTTTCCTTCGCTCACCGTCATACTGAAAATGCTCACGTCATATGACAGGCTTTTCCGATCACACCGGCCGCTTTACTTTGTCCAGAACGCTGATCAACACCTGATATCCCGTAAAGTGGCTGATGCGCGCCTCCGTAGTTAACATAATTCTGTGGGGCAGGGTAAGCTTCGCCATTTCGATCACATCCTCAGGAGTAACGAAATCGCGGCCCCGGATGTAGGCTTCTGCCTGGGATGCCCGAAGGAGATCCAGGCCGCCACGTGGACTTACGCCGCAGCTGACCTCTTTCTCATGACGGGTAGCGTCCACCAGAGCAAGGGCATACTCCACCAGCTCATCCCGGAAGATCACACTGCGGACAGCTTCCTTCATTTCCCTTACTTCTTCTGCGCTTGCTACGGCGGATACAGGCTGACGCAGTTCGCCGCTCAGGAACCGCTTTGCCAGGGTCGTCTGCTCCTCCTTCCCCGGATAACCCAGAGAGATCTTCATCATGAACCGGTCCAGCTGGGCTTCGGGAAGAGGGTAGGTTCCCAGCATATCCACCGGGTTCTGCGTAGCCACCACGATAAAGGGATCCGGAAGGAGATACTTCACTCCGTCGATAGTCACCTGATGCTCTTCCATGGCCTCCAGCAGGGAGGACTGGGTCTTGGGTGAGGTACGGTTGATCTCGTCCGCCAGCAGGAAGCTGTGGAAAACCGGTCCCCGGATCACCCGGAAGCTTTCTGTCTTCGCCTCGAAGACGGATGTACCCAGAACATCTGAAGGAAGGGTATCCGGCGTAAACTGTATCCGGGCGAAATCCATGGCCACGGAATCCGCCAGCGTCTTGGCCAGCGTAGTCTTCCCCACGCCCGGTACATCCTCCAGGAGCACATGTCCGCCGGACAGGAGCGCCACCAGAACCTGCTCGATCACCCTGTCATTTCCGGAGTAGATCTTCGCTATATTATCCTTTAATCTCTGTATTCTTTCATCTGCCATTTTTCTTCTCAATTCTTTTAAGTTATAGAGGGACACACCCCACTCATTCTACTACATAGCCTCCCGTAATGCCACTTCTTTTGGGCATTTC
>JAGBNH010000066.1 GCA_017634475.1 Eubacterium sp. | reverse complement strand
ACCACAATAAAGATGCCTGAAATGATGAGTCCGACCTGGACCAGAAGCTTTCGGTTCCGCCTGATCTTCCGAAGGCCGATCTTCCTTCTCTCCTGTTCCTTATCTAAAGCCTTGTCTTTTCCACTGTCTATACTCATCATCCTTCTCCCCGTTCACTCCTGAAAAAACAGACAAAATGCCAACCAAAAACCATCTTACCATAAACCGATCACGAATGGAACATAAAAAGGGCCTGTTCATAGAAACAGAGACCCATAAGAAAGTCGGCCGGAGGTAATGGTCCGGCCGACAAAGATGGAGGGTTTTTTATAATGCTTTTACACATTTTTTCTTTTCTGTCTTCTCTTCAAAACCACGCTCTGGAGGATAATGAAGAAGCAAAGCATACCGCCTGTGGTGATACTCTGCCAGTAGGGCTGGTTCAGACCGCTGCTCACAACCACCTTCTTGATGGTGGTCAGTGTCATGGTTCCGAAGAAGGTTCCGACTACCGTACCCACGCCGCCGGTAAGAAGGGTTCCGCCGATGATTGCAGAGGCAATGGCATTCATTTCCATACCTGCCGCATTCGTTGCATTTCCCGCACCGGTATGCATCATGAAGGTGAAGCCTGCAATACCGCAGAGAAGACCGCTGATCACGTAGGTCAGGAAACGGGTCCTCTTAACATTGATACCGAGCATCAGAGCACTCTGCTGGTTACCGCCGATGGCATATACATTGCGTCCGAGGCGAACATAACGGAGCAGGATGAATACCCCGATCACGCAGAGGATCGCAATGATCACACCGATCTCCAGACGGGCCGGGATCTGATTTCCGTTCTTTGCCGTATACCCCAGCCACGGGATCTCGATCCGCTTGCTCATCAGCTCCTGGAAGCCTTCGTGTTCAACCTTCTGGGGATTGACCGAAAGGATGGTGGTCATACCACGGGCAAAGAACAGACCTGCCAGGGTTACGATGAAGGGCTGGATCTCCAGATAGCTGATCAGGAAGCCCTGAACCACGCCGAAGATAAGTCCGATACCCAGAGCCAGGAGAATGGCTACGAAGATATTTCCGCCATTGTTGAGGTAGAGCACACAGCTCATTACCACAAGGGAGGTTACCGCGCCCACGCTGATATCGATACCGCCGCCGATCATGACGATGGTCAGACCGCAGGCTACGATGATCAGGCTGGTATTGTCGTTCAGCAGGTCGAAGATCTGCTGAACATGCAGGAATCCGCCGCCAAGAAAGATCATGGCCAGAAGATACATTAACACGAAAATGCTGATCGTGATGGTCATAAGAAGCTGTGTATCATTAAACGGCTCTCTGCTTTTTTTCATGAAGTTAACCATTTCTATGCAGCTCCTTTCTCCGATTTATCCGCTTTTTTCGCCTTCATATTGCTCATGAACTTCGCGAATTTCTTCTTCACTACAGGTGAACCGATCACCACAAGGATGATGATGACGATGGCCTTGTAAGCCTTTACGTCTGTGGAGGAAACCTTCATGGCGTAAAGCGTGATGGTCAGCATCTGGATCACGTATGCACCGATGATACTGCCGCTGATCCTGAATTTACCGCCGCCCAGATTGTTGCCGCCGATGGCCACCGCAAGGATGGTATCCATCTCAACATCGATCAGCAGGGTTTCATGGTTGATCAGTCCCAGACGGCTTACGCCGATGCTTCCGGCAACTGCCACACAGAGACCGAGGATGATGAAGGTGAGCAGTTTGATGAAGGTGGTATTGATACCGTTCAGCTTTGCAGCACTTTCATTGATACCCACGGACTGTGTGAGCAGTTCCAGAGAGGTAAAACGGAATACCAGTTTAAAGATGATCGCTACGATGACTACGATCAAAACCGGTGTTGGGATCGGGATTCCCGGAATGAAGCTGCCCCATGCGGTAATGATGGAACTGCTTACGGAAGGTGTTGCGCCGCCGTTGATCCAGTAGGCGATGGATCGTCCACAGGTGTATAGGATCAAGGTAGCGATCATGGGTTGTATCTTGAATACCGCCACCAGCATACCGTTAAATGCACCGAAGATCATAGCTACGATACATGCGGATACGAAGGCCAGGACCACGGTCCCGCCGCTGATGGTCTCTACGGATTTAAGTACCTTAACAAACACGCTTCCGGCAATGGCTGCCGCAGCGCCCACGCTGATATCCTGTCCGCCGCAGGCTGCGGTGACAAGTGTCATACCCATGGCAAGGATCGCGAGCTCACTGGCGCCGTTGATGATACTGATCAGGTTGCCGGCAAGAACCGCATTTCCGTCGTTGTTATGGGTAAGCGTGATGGAGAAGAACTCCGGATCACGGAACAGATTAAAGATCACCAGCAGACCGATGGCAATGAGCGGAATGGCCAGAGGTCCGAAGATCGATGCGAAACTTCTTTTTTTATTCTTCATTTCCTGCTGCACCTCCTGCATCACCCGATGCGATGGTCTTCATTACCTGTGCCTGATTCAGATCGCTTCCCGTCAGTTCGCCGACGATATGCCGGTCACGCATGACAATGAGACGACTGCAGGTACGGAGCATCTCTTCCACCTCGGAGGAAATGAACGTTACGCTCACACCATCCTCGGCAAGCTTCAGAACCAGCTTCTGGATCTCAAGCTTGGTACCTACATCGATCCCTCGGGTAGGCTCATCCAGGATCAGATAATCCGGATGGGTCAGCAGCCATCTGGCCAGGATAACCTTCTGCTGATTTCCGCCGCTGAGAGAACCGATGGGGGTCTCCGGGCTGGCGGTCTTGATCTTCAACGCCTTAATATATTCATCTGCGAAAGCCAGGGACTCACTGCGGCTGATGGGCTTAAAGAAGCCGTTCATGACCTGCAGGGCGAGAATGATATTCTCCCGGACACTGAGCTCGGAAATGATACCATCACGCTTTCTGTCCTCTGCAAGATAACCGATGCCGTTCTTCATGGCATCAATGGGTTTGGTGATCCTGACATCCTTCCCCTTGATCTTTACCTTACCTCCGGTCACCTTATCCGCACCGAAGATCGCTCTTACGCTCTCACTCCGTCCGGAACCCAGAAGTCCGGTGAAACCATTTACCTCACCCTTCCGGATGGTGTAATCAAAAGGAAATGCTGCATTGCTGGAGAGACCTGACGCCTCGTAGAAGGCCTCTCCCTGTGCCGCCTTCTTCTCCGAAGGATCGGTCATGGAGTTCAGCTCTTCCAATTCCTTACCCATCATCTTTGCCACCAGCTGTACCTGGGGCAGCTCCTCTACGGGATACTCACCCACAAGCTCACCGTTCCGAAGGACGGTGATCCTGTCACATACCTCGTATACCTGCTCCAGGAAATGGGTAACAAATACGATACCTACACCTCTGGATTTCAGATCGCGCATAAGGGTAAAGAGCATATTTACTTCCTTGTCATCCAGGGAAGATGTGGGTTCATCCAGGATCAGGACCTTACACTGCATATCCACGGCTCTGGCGATGGCCACCATCTGCTGAACCGCCAGTGAGCAGTTTCCCAGCTGCTGTTTGGCTCTTGCAGGGATCTGAAGATTCACCAGGATCTCGTCCGCACGTTTTTCGTAATCCTTCTGTTTTATCCATGGACTCCTGGTCCGGCCGATGAACATATTCTCGGCAACGGTAAGGTTCGGACAGAGAGTGATCTCCTGATAAACCGTACTTATACCGTTATTCTGCGCATCCTGGGGAGAAGCGATATGTACCTTCTCTCCCTCTACCGTAACGGTTCCCCCATCCATGGGATATACACCCGTAAGTATCTTGATCAGCGTAGATTTGCCCGCGCCGTTTTCTCCCATAAGCGCATGGATCTCACCCTTTCTGAGGGTAAAATCCACATTGTGGAGCGCCAGGACTCCGGGAAATCGTTTTTCTATTCCCCTCAGCTCCAGCAAATGAGCTTCCAGCATACCTGTTACCTCCTCGAAAAATACAATTTCATCTCCGTAAATGCCTTTTTTTGCAAAGAAAGAGCGCAGTCCGCTGTTTTTGGAATTATACAGCCTGACTGCGCTTTCCTGTCTTTATGAGATCAGATCATGGGATCCGGATCTCTAAAGGTATTATTCGCCCAGACCGTAAGTATCGATATCTGCCTGGGTAATTGTCTTTGCGTCAAAGCCCTTTTCTTCGTTAATGATCTTCTTGGATGCCGGAGCGTTACCACTCTTGATCAGGTCGCTGATAACCTTAGCCTGGAACGGGCTGCACTGTCCATCATAGTTCCACTTCTTGTCAAGGAGTTCACGAAGTGCCCACTTGTTGCAGTCGAAGCCCATAACGATAACCTTGCCGTCTACACCGTGGGTGATACCTGCTGCGTCAAGTGCTGCTACAGCACCCTTAGCCATACCATCGTTCTCTGCATAGATTACGTTGAAGTCTTCACCACTGTTGATCACGGACTCAACGATCTTCTTTGCCTCAGCCTCGTCCCATGTAGCTGTCTGCTGAACAACCTTCTTCATCTTTCCTGACTCGAACTGCTTGTCGAGAGCGCCTGTACGTCCGATCTGAGCATCGGAACCCATAGCACCCTGGATGTGGATTACGTTGTAGCTGTCCAGCTTCTGATCCAGCAGCCAGTTAACTGCGAGCTCGCCTTCCTTAGCCATATCGGAAACAACTGCTGCTTCATACAGATCTTCGCTTACATCGATCATACGGTCGAAGAGATAAACCTTGATACCTGCTTCCTTAGCCTTCTTCAGAACCTCGTCCCAACCGGTTGTCTCGGCTGCGGAGATCAGAAGATAATCAACACCTTCTGTAATGAATCCCTGTGCTGCCTGAAGCTGTTCATCATTCTTCAGACTGTAGGAAGTCTTCAGCTCATAGCCGTTATCCTTGGAGAATACGGCTTCCATGTCCTTAACGTTTGCTTCACGATAACCGGACTCTGAAGGCGGATTGTTAACAACGCCGACCTTAATGGTTCCTCCGGACGGTGCCGGTGCTTCCGTTGCTGCCCCACCACTGGTTGAGGGTGCGCTGGTTGTAGACTTGTTATCAGAACCGCATGCTGCCATGCTGAGCATCATAGCGCCTGTCAGCGCTGCACAGAGAACCTTACGAAACTTCTTCATTTTACTCCTCCTTAAACATAGAAATTTGCTGTTTACCCCATAAAGGTTTCTTCTCTATGTAAAGGAGTGTACGCTGAACCGGTCCGAAAGTAAATGAACGATCATTTTGACATGGTTGAAAATCATTTCGAAAAAAAGTTAACGGTTGAATTTCATTTTATTCCGGTTTGTTTTGATTTTGCGCGCGATATTCAGAGGGGGTCATGCCGGTGTTTTTCTTGAAAATGTAGCTGAAATAATGTGCGTCATTGTACCCCGTTTCATGGGCGATCTGCGAGCTCTTCATGTCTGTGTTCCGAAGGAGCTCCCTGGCCTTGCCAAGCCTGAGAAAGATCAGATATTCCGTGAAGGTCTGTCCGCTCTGCTGGGAGAACACGGTGGAGAATCTGCTGTTGCTCATGTTCACTGCCTTTGCCACATCCTGCAGCATCAGGTTCGGATTACAGAAATTCCGGGACATATATACCTTTGCGTCACTGATCACCGACGGGGTGTCCCCGGCAGGATCCCCCATTTCCCTTACGCCCAGGATCAGTGCACTATCCTCATTCCGTTCCTCCAGGATGTGCCGGATATGTCTGGCGGATTTGAAGCTTCCCAGGATATCCGCCGGCTTCTCCACGATATCACCGATCCCGATCCGTATCTTCTCACAGCCCATCCGTTCCAGCTCCGTCGCAAGGGAAGAGGCAAATGCATAGGCTCTCTCCTCCGCGTCCCGGGCGGAAGCTCCCAACGTAAGCAGTCTTGTTCCGGTACGGCTTCCGGAGGTGTGAACCACCCCTCCGCTTCCCTCGGCCAGGGTCGATGCCGCTTCCTGCCCCTTCTCCACCGGGGAGAAGGCTGCATCCACAACGATATAATGGGATGCATTCACGGGACTGCCCATGGCCTGCAGCTGCTTAAGGGCATTCGTTGCGTCTTCTTCCATGGCTTCATCGGAGAACAGAGAGCCGATCAGCTTCTCCTTCAGGAAACGGCCGTCGGTATTCGTCCCGTTCATTCGGGCACGCAGACTCTCCGCATGCTCCCGCTGCTTCTTCTCCTCGTTCAGCTGTGCGCTCACCTTGTCCAAAGCCTTTCTCAGCTCCTCCGCGGCTATGGGCTTCAGTAAATACTCCCTGACCCCCAGCTGGATACACTGACGGGCATATTCAAACTCATCATATCCGCTGAGGATCACAATGCCGATCCAGGGCATCTGGGTACGGAGCACCTTACAGAGATCGATCCCGTCCATGAAGGGCATCTTAATATCCGTGATCACGATGTCCGGATTCGTATCGCGGATCATGGGCAGGGCCATCTCGCCGTCCGGAGCCTCGCCCACCAGCGTATAGGGTGTATCCTCCCATGGGAAGGATTCCCGGATCCCCTCCCGGATCACCACCTCATCATCAACCAGAAAAACTTTCATTTTCTGCAATCTCCTCTTTCGTTCTGCAGGGCACACGGAAGCTCACCGTGGTACCATTCTCATCACTTACGATCTTTAATCCCTCCGACTGATTGTAATACAGCCGGATCCGAAGGTTCACATTCACCAGGCCGAAGCCTCCGGTACCCCGGCTCACTGTGGGCTGTCCTTCCTTCATCCGTTCATTCAGCTCCTGCAGCTGTTCCGTTGTCATACCGGTTCCCGTATCGGAAACCGAAAACTCCAGCATATTCTCCACAAGCCTGCCCACGACCCGGATGGAACCTCCGCCCCGCTTTATCTTGATGCCGTGATACAGAGCATTTTCCACCAAAGGCTGCAGCAGAAGCTTCAGCATATAATATTCACCGATCTCATCGGGAATATCGATCTCATAGCGCATGATATCCCGGTACCGGGTCTGCTGGATGGTGAGATAACCTTCGATATGCTTCTTCTCCTGTCCGATGGGGATCCAGTCCGCACCGGAAGACAGACTGATCCGGAAGAAATTGCTCAAGGCTCCCGTAAGCTGGATCACCTCATTCTTCTCCCCCGCTTCCGCCTTCCATGTGATGGCGTCCAACGTATTATACAGGAAATGTGGATTGATCTGGGCCTGCAGGGTACGAAGCTCTGCCTTCCTGAGGTTCCTCTCGTCCTTATGGCTCTTCTGCATCATTTCCTCCAGCCGGTCAGCCATGGTATTCACCGAGATGGTCAGATTCCTGAGCTCGGTAACCTCCGTCTCCCTCAGCCGGGCGTCCAGCGTTCCCTCCGCCAGACGGGTGGTAACCTCCTCCAGACGATCGATGGGCTTCTTGACAAATGCCGCCGTCTGCCTCATGGATCTGGTCCTGAGCACCCAGGCCAGAATGACCACGATCCCTTCGATGACTGCAGTGACCAGGATCAGCAGCTGGAGCGTGGCGCTCCTGTCCGCGGTGGTTTCGATCTCTTTGGCGATGTAATCGTTCAGCATACTGTCCACCAGGGCTGCCACCCCGCGGATCTCATTCAGGACCTCTTCATTCTCCACCACAGAACGTCCTTCTTCAATATTGTCCCGGATTTGGTTTACATAATTTTCCAGTGTCTGCATGGTACGATCCGCCACCACCAGCGCCAGTCGTTCCTCCTCTTCATCCACTCTGTCCATGATCTCCTGCAGCGTATCATGCACCTCATGAATGGTGGAATGCACCTTGCTTCCCGCAACGGTTTCCCTGCCGCTGACGATGCCCCAGACACTTTCCGGGATATCGGAAGAGACCACATGTTTCAGATTCGCAATAGTCTCCATCCGCTTAATGGCACTATGGTAACGCCCGGCATAAAGCAGCATGAGCACCAGGCTGAGAATGACCGGAATGACCAGAAGGATCACCAGCTTCTGGCTCATGGTGTCGATCTTTCCGATTATGCTTTTTTCTTTTCTGATCTTAAACATTTGCTTTCCCAGCTTTAATACCCTCTCGGTTTCAGATCCGACAGATCCTGTTCATCGCTGAAATACCGCTCCTCCGGATGGATCATCCTTTCCACGGTCTCTCCCCGGTTCAGCTTAAGCGCTGTATCCATCAAGGTGCTTCCCAGCATGGGCGTACACTCAACGATACAGTTGATCTTTCCCTCCTTCAGGACATTGATGGCATCCTGACCCCCGTCAACGGAAATGATCACGATATCCTTTCCCGGAACATATCCCGCCTGCTCGATCTCCGTAAGCGCCCCCAGCGTCATTTCGTCGTTATGGCTGTAAACCACATCGATCTGATCACCGAAGGCCGTAAGAAGCTCCCGCATACATTCAGCGCCGCGGCTCTTCAGGAAGTCTCCGTCCACGCTCTTTATCACTTCCATTCGGCTGTCCTTCCTGATGGTATCCATAAAGCCTGCCTGCCTCTGCCGCATGGGTGTGGAATCCTCGGTCCCGGTGATCTCCACGATCCGTACATGATCCTTCTTCAGACTGTCTGCTTTACGGATCAGATACTCTCCTGCCATAACGCCTTCCCTGTAGAAATCCGCACCGATCAGACAGGTGGTAAGTCCCTGCTCCTTCGTATTGATGTCCCTGTCCACCAGGATCACCGGAATACCCGCTTCCCTGGCTTCCTTCAGCACATTGTCCCAGCCCTCCTCCACAATGGGAGAAAATGCGATCACGTCTACCTTATAGGCGATAAACCGTCGAATGGCCGCGATCTGGTTCTCCTGCTTCTGATTCGCGTTCTCCAGCATCAGGCTTACCCCGTATTCGGCGGCCTTCATCTCAATATCTCTTGTATTTCCGATCCGCCATGCACTTTCCGATCCAAGCTGACTGAAGCCCAGAAGAAGCTTCGGATCTTCCTTGCTCTCCTTCTTCTCTCCGCAGCCGGAAAGCATTGTGATAAGCAGCATGGCACAGATCGCCAGTATGGATTTCCAACCTTTCTTTCTCCGGAACAACATTTTCCTTTTTCTCTCCCATCCTTTATGGTCTGACAGCCTTACATTATATCATGTGCAGATCCTTCATGTCATCCGTTTTTCATGGTTCGGCCCTTCAGAGATCCGACGTAAAAAGGCGTGCATCCACGGATCAGGATACACGCCTTTACATTTCCGGCCAGACTAATTCTGTCCATAATACGCATTTTTGCCATGCTTCCGGAAGAAATGCTTATCCCGGATACAGTCCGGTGCAGGACGGACCTCCGGATTGATCAGCTCCGTCTTCAGTGCCATCCTGGCCACCTCTTCCAGCACTACGGCGTTATGTACCGCTTCTGCCGCATCCTTGCCCCAGGTAAATACGCCATGGTTGGTGCAGAGCACACCGGGGGTATACATGGGATTAAGACCGCGTCCATCAAAGGTTTCTATGATCACAAGACCCGTATTTTTCTCATACGCAGAATCGATCTCTTCCCTGGTGAGACTCCTTGCGCAGGGGATCTCTCCGTAGAAATAGTCTGCGTGGGTGGTACCGTAGAGCGGAATGCTCCTGCCGGCCTGGGCCCAGGAGGTTGCCTCCGGAGAATGGGTATGTACGATGCCGCCGATCTCCGTATAACGCTTATACAACTCCAGATGTGTAGGGGTATCGGAGGAGGGCTTATATCTTCCTTCCACCCGGTTTCCTTCCAGATCCATGACCACCATATCCTCCCAGGTCATGGTCTCATAATCCACACCGCTGGGTTTGATGACGAAGAGGCCCGATTCCCGGTCGATCCCGCTGACATTTCCCCAGGTATAGGTGACCAGTTTACGTTTCGGAAGCTCAAGATTTGCCTCGAACACCTTCTTCTTCAATTCTTCAAGCATGTTTTCTTCTCCTTTACAGCGCCTCGATGGCTGCCTTCTCTATGGGCAGCGCCTTCTTAAATGTCTCCATGAACCTGTTGAAGCCTTCGATCTCTTCTTCCGTGGCGGTAATGGTGGTTCCTTCTTCTCCGGCAAAAATGGTCTGATTCAGATACTGAGACAGAGATACATCTTTTGCCGCAGCCATATAGAGGGCAAGCACAGCCATACCCCAGGCTCCGCCTTCACCTGCGGTCTCCATAACGGTGATGGGGCCGCCGGTTGCCGCAGACATGATGCGCTGTCCCACTTCCTTCGTCTTGAAGAAGCCGCCGTGGCCAAAGAGCTGATCCACCTTCACGCCTTCACCCTTGAGCAGGATATCCAGACCTACCTTCAGTGTGCTGACGGCAGAGTACAGATTGAGACGCATGAAGTTGGCCAGACTGAAGTCTGCATCCACCTTCCGGGCAAATACCGGGCGTCCTTCATAGAATCCCGTTACCGGCTCACCGGAGAAATAATTGAAGCCAACCAGGCCGCCGCAGTCCGGCACGCCGTCCAGTGCTGCCGTAAACAATGTGGTATAGAGCTTATCCGTATCCACCGGCGCACCGATGGCGTCGGCAAACTGACGGAATATCCCTGCCCAGGCATTGATGTCGGAGGTACAGTTGTTGCAGTGTACCATGGCTACATCATCCCCTACAGGGGTGGTCACCACATCGATCTCCTCATGAACCTCGGAAAGCGCATGCTCCATAACGATCATGGCGAAGATGGAGGTTCCTGCGGAAACATTTCCCGTGCGGACAGCCACGCTGTTGGTAGCTACCATTCCGGTTCCCGCATCTCCCTCGGGAGGACAAAGGGGTATGCCGGCCTGAAGTTCTCCGTCGGGATCCAGCTTCGCTGCTCCTTCGGAAGTAAGGGTTCCTGCGGCCTCTCCGGCCACCAGGACCTTCGGAAGGATCTCCGAAAGCTTCCAGTTAAATCCAAGTCCGCCTACGATTGTATCATATTTTGCAAGAAATTCCGCATTATAATTTCTGGTACGGCTGTCGATGGGGAACATGCCCGATGCATCTCCCACTCCCAGCACCTTCTCACCGGTAAGCTGCCAGTGGATATAGCCAGCCAGTGTGGTGAAGAAGGCAATGTCCGGAACATGCGGTTCCTTGTTCAGTACCGCCTGATGCAGATGGGCGATGCTCCAGCGCTGCGGGATATTGAATCCAAAGGCCTTCGTCAGCTCGGCAGCTGCTTCACCGGTCACCGTATTTCTCCAGGTCCGGAAAGGAACCAGAAGGTTATCCTCTTTATCAAACGCCATATAGCCATGCATCATGGCGGAGAAGCCCAGGGCTCCGGTGGTTCGGAGGGTGGCGCCATACTTCTCACTTACGTCCTTTTTCAACCCCGCATAGGCGTCCTGAAGGCCATCCCAGATCATGTCCAGGCTGTAGGTCCAGAGGCCGTCCACATATTGGTTCTCCCAGGTATGTCCTCCCTCTGCCAGCGGCTTTCCCGTTTCATCCACCAGAACCGCTTTGATCCTGGTGGAACCGAACTCGATACCGATGGCGGTTTTCCCTGCTTCGATCAAGTCTTTCATTTCCATATGTAACCCCCATGATTATATTCTGTCATTCTGAGGACAGTGCATAGCCTTCCGGAGCCGTGCTCGCTGCGCGAGCGCGGGCAGGGAAGGCGTTAGCAGGCCGCAGGCCGAAGAATCCCCCCGTGCTTCGCACGACGGCTCTTCGCCATGCCGGCTCTCCGGATGCTTTGCATCCGTCGATCTCGCGGCTTCGCCGTATAGTCCGGCAGAAAAGGCTTTGCGAATGAACAAGTTCACGCAACGCCTTTCTGCCGGACTGCATGGCTCAGCTGAACGGATTCTCGGATTTATACAACACTCCCTTCGGGTGGTTGTAATCGATCTCGTCCAGTTCTACGCCGATAAATTTGAACACTTCATACAGCAGTCTTCCATTGTGATGGAAGGTGATGGCCGCATGATGAGGATAATTCTTCTCGATCAGCACATGGCGATAGAAACGTCCCATTTCCGGAATAGCGAAGATGCCGATACCGCCGAAGGAGCGGGTACGTACCGGAAGGATCTCGCCCTCTGCAATGTAAGCGCGAAGTCCTGCATCGGAGGTGCTCTGCAGACGGTAAACGGTTGCATGTCCGGGGATCAGGTCACCCTCAAGGGTTCCGTTGGTCACTTCTTCAGGAAGGGTACGTGCCATGATCTTCTGGTTCTTCATCTCATGGAAAGCCAGCTTGGTACTGCAGGTATTGCCGCAGTGGAAGCCCATAAAGGTATCCTTGATGTCATAGTCATAGGCGAACTTGCCCTTGATCTCTGTCTCATACATATCCCGGGGAACGGAGTTATTGATATCCAGCAGGGTTACCGCATCATCGCTCACCAGCTGTCCGATATACTCGGAAAGGGCGCCATAGATATCCACCTCACAGGATACCGGGATACCGCGGGCTGCAAGACGGCTGTTGACATAGCAGGGAACGAAGCCGAACTGGGTCTGGAATGCAGGCCAGCATTTTCCGGCAATGGCCACATGACTGCGGCTGCCCTTATTGGCCTCGATCCAGTCAAGCAGCGTTAACTCATACTGCGCAAGCTTCTCCAGGACCTCAGGCTTCTTGTTGCCATTTCCCAGCTCCTTTACCATATCCTCCACCACCGAAGCGATACGTTCATCTCCCGCATGCTTGTTAAAGGCTTCGAACAGATCCAGCTCGGAATTCTCCTGGATCTCGATGCCCAGATTATAAAGCTGCTTGATGGGAGCATTGCAGGCCAGGAAGTCCTGGGGACGGGGACCAAAGCTGATGAGCTTCAGATCGCGAAGAGCGATGACTGCTCTGGCAATGGTCTTGAAATCATTGATCATATCCGCAACCTCGGAAGCGGTACCCACCGGATATTCCGGGATATAGGCCTTGAGATTGCGAAGCTTCAGGTTATAGCTGGCGTTCAGCATACCACAGTAAGCATCGCCACGATCATCGCAGAGCCGGTCTCCTGCTTCTTCTGCTGCAGCAACCACCATGGACGGTCCGGCAAATTCCTTTACAAGAAGGATCTCACTGGACTCCGGTCCAAAGTTGCCGAGGAATACCACCAGCGCGTTACAGCCGGCCTGCTGTACCTCAGCCAGCGCCTTACGCATATCGATCTCATTTTCAACCGTAGTCTGGCATTCATAGATCTCGCCATAGGTCTTTGTATATTCTGCAACAACGGCCTGTCTTCTGGAAATGGACAGACTCATGGGGAAGCAGTCACGGCTGACTGCGATGATCCCAAGCTTTACAACGGGCATGTTTTCCATATGTTTTGTAACCTCCGATTTGATTTATGTGATTTGTTTTTTGCAAACCTGATCATTATGAAGAATCCCCCCGACTTTTGTTTAGTCTCCGAATACCTTCCTGTAATCCTCCTGGAACTTAACGATACCCTGATCGGTCAGCGGATGCTTTGTCATCTGCTCGATCACGGAGTACGGAACCGTTGCGATATCTGCACCGGCAAGAGCGCAGTCGGTCACATGGATGGGATTCCGAACGCTGGCTGCGATGATCTCGGTGGAAATGTTGTAGTTGCTGAAGATCTGCACAATGCTCTCGATGAGATCGATCCCCGGGGTGCTGATGTCATCCAGACGTCCCAGGAACGGGGATACATAGGTCGCACCTGCCCTTGCTGCCAGAAGTGCCTGATTAGCGGAGAATATCAGCGTTACATTTGTCTTGATGCCCAGCTTGGACAGAGCCTTAACGGCCTTAAGACCTTCAACGGTCATGGGGATCTTTACCACCATGTTGGGGTGGATATCCGCGATCTCCATACCTTCCTTGATCATTCCCTCTGCATCTACAGTGGTGGCCTTAACCTCGCCGCTGATGGGGCCGTCAACGATCTCTGTGATCTCCTTGATCACCTCTTTGAAATCTCTTCCTTCCTTTGCGATGAGGGACGGATTGGTGGTAACGCCGCAGATCACGCCCATGTCATTTGCCTTCTTGATGTCCTCTACATTTGCTGTGTCAATGAAAAACTTCATTTTGATACTCCCTTCTGTTTCTCAGAATATTTATTCTCCCGGCCTGCACTATACAGTGCCGGAACACCGTAACATTTTCTCACGGGGATGCACCTCATGCTACCCGCTATATTCTTCCTGTTTTACCGGAAAGATTTTTCGCTTTACCGGTAGAACACCTCGCCCAGCTTAAGATCCTTCTTGAATTCATGGATGGTAGTATTCTTGTTGATGAACACGGCTTCGATGCCCATCCGCTCCGCCCAGTCTCCCATCTGCTCTGCCGTAAGATCGTAAGAGAATGCCGTATGGTGCGCTCCTCCCGCAAGGATCCAGGCTTCAGCCCCGGTATAAAGATCCGGCTGGGGCGTCCAGAAGGCGGTTGCCACCGGAAGCTCCGGCATGGGGCGCTCGGTATGTCTGCATTCCACATCATTGATGATCAGGCGGAAACGGTTGCCCAGGTCCACCAGGGATACGGCGATACCCGGTCCCTCCTTTGCCGTGAAGACCAGTCTGGCAGGGTCTTCTCGATTTCCCATGGAAAGGGGCTTTACCCGAACCCGGATGGGGCCGTCCGCAATGGTGGGGCAGATCTCAAGCATATGCGCCTCCAGGATCCCTTCCTTTCCCCGTACCAGATTGTAGGTATAGTCTTCCATCATGGAGGTACCCTTTGCATCCGGCATGCCTTCGGTCATGATCTTCATGAGGCGGACCATAGCCGCCACCTTCCAGTCACCCTCGGCACCGAAGCCGTAGCCCTTCTCCATGAGCCTCTGGATGGCCAGCCCCGGCAGCTGCTGAAGGGCCCCCAGATCTCCGAAATGGGTCACGATGGCCTGATAATTCTTCTCCTCCAGGAACCGCTCGAAACCGATCTCGATCTTCGCCTGTACCGCCACATGCTTCCTGAATTCCTCCGGATCTCTTCCGTCCGTCTGAAATTCATATTTCGCCTCATATTCGTCCATCAGGGCGTTTACATCGGATTCCGAAACCCCAGACACGCTCTTAATGATCTCATTTACCGGGTAAGCATCCACCTCCCAGCCGAACTTGATCTGCGCCTCCACCTTGTCACCTTCGGTAACCGCTACATTTCGCATATTATCTGCCACACGCATGACGCGGATATGGCTGGATTCCAACACGCCCACTGCAGTACGCATCCAGCCGGCGATCTTCTTCTGTACCACCGGATCCTTCCAGTATCCAACCACCACCTTCCGGTCGATCCGCATACGGCTGACGATATGACCATATTCCCGGTCACCGTGGGCTGCCTGGTTTTCATTCATGAAATCCATGTCGATGGTGTCATAGGGAAGCTCTTCGTTATACTGGGTATGCAGATGCAGCAGCGGCTTCCGGAACTCCTGCAGTCCCAGGATCCAGGACTTGGCCGGTGAGAAGGTGTGCATCCAGGTGATAACACCGGCGCAGCACTCGTCCTCATTTGCCTCATTAAAGGTCTTCCGGATCAGCTGATTGGTGATGAGCACGGGCTTCCAAACCACTTCATAGGGCAGGACCCCGGATCTATTCAATTCTTCAACAATCTCTTTGGAATGTGCAGCGACATGCTGCAGAACCTCGTCCCCGTAAAGATCCTGGGAACCGGTACAGAACCAGAACTTGTAGTCCTTCTTCTTCACGCTGATACCTCCTCTTATGTTTTCAGCTGTATTGATAACCCCGATTACTATCATGTAACTTGTACATACAACTAAGCAAGTTGTTTTTATTCGGTATACAGAAACCAAAAAAAGGAAAGCGACCGAAATGCTGCCATTTCGAATCGCTTTTCATTTACTGAAATTATGTTGTTTTATTTCGGCGTCTGTGGCTCCTCCGTGGATGCGGGGCGACGGATCGTGGTACTCCCCTCCACCAGCTCCGGCTCCATCACGATCCTCTGCTCCGTCGCCTCCCGGTTGATCAGGGACAGGAGCATCTTTGCCGCAAGTCGTCCCAGCTCCTCCTGGGGATGAACAATGGTGGTGAGCCTCTGTCCGCTCTGACTGGCCCGCTCCGAATTGTCATAGCCCGTAACGGAGATATCCTCCGGTACCCGAAGTCCCATCTCCCGTATGGCCCGGATCACATGTATGGCGATCTGATCGTTGTAGCAGACTACGGCATCCACCGGTCTGCCGGAACGGAGCACATTCTGCAGTCCCGTGACGGGATGGACCTTCCGGTCCTCCGTATAGAACCAGATCACCCGGGAGGGATCATAGGGGATCCCGGATTCAGCCAGCGCCCGGGCATATCCGTTATGCCGCTTCTGTCCCTGACTGTCGTCGCTCTTGAAGATCCCGAAGATCTCCCTGTGTCCCAGCTCGATGAGATGCTTTGTCAGAAGAAAGCTTCCCTTCTCGTCGTCCAGGAGCACATGGGGTTTCCCCGCCATAGCCTCGTATTCTCCCTGGATAAAGACATAGGGGATCTCGTACTGCTCCAGCTTGTCAAAAAGCTCCATATGCCTGCAGTACAGGTTGCTCTTACTGGGTTCGATGATGATCCCGTCAATGTCCTTCTCCAGAAGCTCCGTCAGACAGGCGATCTCCCCATGCCGGGAGTTATTGGTATGCTTCAGGATGAGATCGTATCCGTTAGCCGAGAGCACCTCGTCGATGCCGCTGATCACCTTGGGAAAGATATAATCCGAAAGATAGGTCATGACCACCGCGATATTCTTCGACTTCTTCCTGTGGTTCATCCGTTCGGAAACAAAACGCCCGCTTCCGTGAACCGCATAGATAAACCCTTCCTGCTCCAGCCCGCTCAGGGCCTTTCGCACGGTCTGCCGGCTGACGCCGTACCGCTCCGCCAGCACATTTTCCGAAGGGAGCTTGTCCCCCGGGGCGAAATGCCCGGAGAAGACCAGTTCCCGGAGCTCCAATTCTATCCCGCTGTATTTGTTGTCTGATTTGATACCCATGATCACCTCTGTCTTCCGAAGATCTGTTCATGGATCAAATATAGCACATCCCGTAGACATGTTCCACCGGTTTTTGTACAAGTTGCAGACAACTAAAAATGCCGGAGAACATTTCCGTCCTCCGGCAGTCTGTTTATGCTTCCTGTTTATTTTCCTGTTTATTGTCCTGTTTTATCTCACCGAACTGTGCTGCCCAGGCAAGGGCGTCATCGATATGGGGGCGGAAGTTTTCTCTTCCCACCTTCTCGATGAAACCGCTCTTCTCCATGGCACGGAAGGGCTGTTCATTCACATGGGAGAATACCAGCCGGATCCCGTCCCTGGCACAGCGGTCATACAGCTGCTCCATGGCGTGCATGGCCGTTGCATCCAGAGCTGGAACGCCACGCATACGGATGATGATCACCCGGGTGAAATCCTTGAAGCTTACACTGGCCAGACGGTCCGCGTCACCGAAGAACATGGGGCCGGTGATCTCATAGACACGGACATGCTTCGGAACCTCTCTCAGCTCCGGGCCATCCGGGTCATCATCCGGATCGTAGTATTCCCAGCCGGAAACCTTGGATTCATCGCTCATCCGCTTCATAAAGAGGATCACGGCCATCAGCATGCCTACCTCGATAGCTACCACCAGATCGAAGGCTACCGTGAGAAGGAAGGTGACCACCAGCACCAGGATATCACTCTTGGGCGCTGTCTTGCAGAGATGTACGAAGGTCCTCCACTGACACATATTATAGGCCACCATGAACAGGATTGCTGCGATACAGGGCATGGGGATCATGGCTGCATAAGGCAGCAGGAGCACCAGTACCAGTACCAGAACGATGGCATGGGTGATACCCGCGATTGGGGTACGGCCGCCGTTCTTCACATTTGCTGCGGTTCTTGCGATGGCGCCTGTGGCGGGAATACCTCCAAAAAGAGCCGAACCGATATTTCCTACGCCCTGGGCGATGAGCTCCATATTGGAACGGTGATGGGAATTGATCATTCCGTCTGCCACCACACAGGAAAGCAGGGATTCAATGGCCGCCAGAATGGCTATGGTGAAGGCATCCGGCAGCATAGCCTTTATGGTCTCAAAATTGAAATCCGGCCAGCTAAAGGATGGGAGCTTGTTGCTGATCTGGTACAGGTCTCCGATGGTATTTACATTCATATCGAAGATCTTTACCATT
>JAGBNH010000065.1 GCA_017634475.1 Eubacterium sp. | reverse complement strand
CGGACCGGCGGTGACCATACGTAAATTCCCGGAATACGCCTATTCCATGGAGGATCTGATCCGCCTGGGAAGTCTGGATGAAGGAACGGCGGAGTTTCTCAAGCTGCTGGTGCGGGCAGGCTACAACCTTTTTATATCCGGCGGTACAGGCTCCGGGAAGACCACATTTCTGAACGCACTGGCCGAGGCTATTCCCGAGGATGAGCGGGTGATCACCATAGAGGATGTGGCGGAGCTTTCTCTCCGGGGGCCGGAAAATCGTGTCCGGCTGGAGGCAAGGACGGCGAATGTGGAAGGGAAGAATTCCATAACCATTCAGGATCTGGTCCGAACGAGCCTCAGGATGCGGCCGGACAGGATCATCGTAGGCGAGGTAAGGGGCGGTGAAGCTGCAGACATGTTGAATGCGATGCTTACAGGGCATGATGGTTCATTATGCAGCGGTCATGCGAATTCCGTAAGGGATATGCTGCTCCGGCTGGAGACCATGGTGCTGTCCGCAGAGGACCTCCCGGTGGCCGCCATCCGGCGGAGGATCGCGTCCGCATTGGATGTCGTGGTGCATCTGGGACGGCTCAGGGACAGGTCCAGAAGGGTGTTGGAGATCACGGAGATCACGGGATATGAAGGAGATGAGATTGTGCTGAATCCATTATTTCAATTTGAAGAAGCAGGCGAACTGGGTGGACGGGTAAATGGACGGCTGCTCCGGCTGAACCAGCTTCTGCAGGTGGATAAGCTGAAGCTTGCAGGGGTATATGAGCTGTTTTCGGATCAATTCGGTATGCCCCCCGGAGAGGATGAGCGGCCGGGAGGGATGATGGGATGAAGAAACCGAAGGAAGCCGTCCGCAAGCCTCACGGATTTTCACTGAAGAGCCTGTTTACGGGTCTCGCGGGGGCTGTGGTGGTGGCTTATCTGTTCTATGACCGGATCTTTGGCCTTATCCCGGGGGCGGCGGCAGGGCTTTACATCGCATATGCAGTGGAGAAGGTGTTTCGGCGGAGCAGGGAGAAAAAACAAAGAGAATGGCTGAGACTCCTCTTGATCTCCCTGGAGACAAGCCTGGAGGCGGGATGCTCGCTGGAAAATGCTCTGACACTGGCTGTGGAGGATGTGGACCGAAGCTTCGGCAAACCATCCGGATTTCAGAAGATGACGGACCGGATCCGGTGGCAGATGGAAATGCGGATCCCTGTCTGGCAGATCATGGAGGGGCTGGGGGCGGATTTTCAGATGGAGGAGGCGGAAGAGTTTGCCCAGGTCCTGAAGATCCAGCAGCGGACCGGAGGAAATCTGATCCGCACTATGCAGAGCACCGCAGATAAGCTTAAAGCAGGAATGGAACTGAAAAAGGAAATAGAGGCTTCCATCGCGGAAAAACGGCTGGAGCAGCGGATCATGACCCTGATGCCCTGCGGGATACTGCTTTATCTCAGGCTGGTCAATGGGGCGTATATCGAACCGGCGTATACAACGGCGGCCGGCGCTCTGGTCATGACTGCGGCGCTGGGTCTGAATCTCCTGGGAGATTATCTGGGCAGCCGGATCGTGGATGGAAATCAGAAAGGATGAAAACATGAATGTGATGATCATTTTTCTGGTGCTTCTGCCGTTGCTGGCCGTACTGGCTATGATCAGCAGGAAGCACTTCAGCAAGTATAAGGGAGGTGAAGTGGCCGAACGACTGCAAAAAGTGGAGGTACTATACGGACGCCGGCTGGAAGATGCGGCGCAACAGTACATAGAGCGGGAGTTCAGGCTCTTCCTTATCTTGCTGGGGGTACTCTGGTTTGCGGCTTTGGGGATACTTCTTTATCCCGCCGCAGACCAGCCTTCGGAAGAGATCGAACGACCGGCAGCGGGGGAAAATGCCACAGAGGTTACGGTCCATCTCAGTGATGGTGAAAAAGAAGAGCTCGTGACTCTGGCGGTTAATCCACGCCGGATGACGGAGGAGGAGTTTGATACTGCGGCTAAGGCTGCACTGGAAGGGATCCGGAGCGGGATGGCGGGAAAGAATCAGGACCTGATGCATGTTACGCAGGATCTGGTATTTCCGTCTCAGGACAAAAGCCATAAGCTGAAGATCACCTGGGAGACGGATCATCCGACAGTGCTCAGCCGAAAGGGAAAGGTTCGAAGAGAGGAACTGACTGAAGCGTTGGAGGTCACGGTAAAGGCCAGGGTGACGGATGATGTCCATGAGGCCGAGCTGTCCGAAACGGTGACGGTGCTTCCGGCCAATGCTACGGAAACGGCATTGGAGAAGGCGGAAAGGGTTTTAATACAGCAGGAGGAAAGCGGAAGAAACAGCGCAACGTATCAGCTTCCGGATAAGATCGGGGAAGTTGAGGTAAAGAGACAGGCAGAAACCGTGAAGGGTATGATTTGCAAGCTATACATTTTTGCGGTGATCCTGATCATCATGCTGTTTCTGGTCAGACGAAATAAGGAAAAGGAGAAACTGAAGGAAAGAGAGGCGGTGCTGGGACAGGTGTTCTACCGTTTTGTCAAGCGGCTGACCTTACTTGTCGGAGCGGGAGATAATCTGCAGAATGCACTGGTACGGGCGGCGGAGGTGGAGAAACGGTATCTGCTGCCGGAGGTCTGGTACATACTGAACAGCATCCGTTCCGGCACTGCAGAACAGAAAGCCTACACAGAGCTTGGAAAGAATCTGGGATTGAAAAACTATATCCGTCTCTTTTCCACCATTAGTACTACCGGCCCCCGGGGAAGCAATCAGCTGATCCAGATGCTGGAGCAGGAGGTGCAGGAGGCGGAGACGGAGAAGCGGGACGAGGCCAGAAAGAAGGGAGAGCAGGCGCAGGAAAAACTCCTGATCCCGATGGTGATCCTCATGGCCACGGTTATAGGGATCGTGCTGTATCCGGCCATCGTCGGGATGTGAACAGACCAGGATGAAAGGAGCATAGGATGGAAAAGGAACAGACAAAGTTAAAGACCGGCCTGAAGAATGATCAGGGTGTGGCGGTGGTGGAGGTGATCCTCATTTTAGTTGTGTTGATCGCGCTGGTGATCATCTTCCGAGACCAGATCACTGCGCTGGTGACAACGATCTGGAGATCCATTAACGGGGATGCTCAGGAATTGTTATAGAAATAAGATACAAGGTGCAGAACATAAAGCGACAACTGGGACGCTGATGAATATCAGTCAGTAAATATCTGGGTAAACGGAGGGAGTACATGAAGGATCGAGGATACATTACCGTTTTTCTGACCCTGATGCTCAGCGGGATCGTGATGCTGTTTGTGGCGTTATATACCCTGGCGGATATGCGGAATGCAAAGGGCAGAGCAGCGGTGGCACTGCGAAGTGCCATGTCCGGCGTTCGGGCAGAGTATGATCGATACATATTTGATCATTATCATGTGCTCCTTCTGGATTCAAATATGGACGGAGAAGGAACGGGGAAGCTGGAGGAACTGATCCGGGAACGGATGCAGGCCAATCTGGGAGATGACTATAACGTGAAGGATGTGGTGCTTTACGGAACCACGGGGCTCATGGATGACCGGCTGGCGGAATTTACGGAGCAGATGAAGGATGCCTCTTTATATATGGCTGCGGATCATGGGGTCGATTACCTGAAGGAGAAGGTGAATGGCGGAGAATCCCCCATCAACAGTGATTCCTTCCGGGAAGGAGATGAAGCGTCTCAGGATGGGCTGATCGACGGTGACCGGGAACCGGAGGAGGAAGATGTAGAGGAAGGGAAAGAGGAAGACAAAGAGAAGGAGGAGGAGGAAGCACCGCTTTCTCAGCTGGAAGAGGTGGAGAAGAATTCGGAGCTGAAGAAAAAGGACCCCAGAAAGAAAACCAGAGCCATAGGCATGCTGAGCCCGGCGTCACTGCTTCTTCCGGAAGGAACGGAATTGTCCGAGGAAACCCTTGTTCCGGAGGAACTCCCTTCCTACGGCAGAACGGGGATCCAGGCCATCACTATGGATCTGCAGTTTAAAAGCTATGACCGACTGAAACGGGACACATTTCAGACGGAGGGTTGGCTCGACGGTCTGGCATCCGCGGGGGCGGGACTGATCTATGCCGGAGAGTGCTTCAACTGCCTTACGGATGAAGTGCAGGAAGATACGGTGATGAAGCTGGAAATGGAATACCTGATCGCGGGAGGAAAAACCGATCTGGAAAGCTTCTCGGGAACCATAAACCGGATCCTTGCCATCCGATTGGGCTGTAATCTGGCCTATATCCTTACGGACGCGAAGAAGATGGCCTTGTGTATGGAGATCGCTACAGCAGTATGCTGGATCTTCCCGCCGGCGGCACCGGTGGTGAAATACCTGATCGCCGGGGCATGGAGCTATCTGGAAGGGGTGGCGGATACCTACAGGCTCACCCACGGAAAGAAGACTCCTTACCTGAAAACGGCGGCCACATGGATCACGGATATCGAAGGACTGGCGAATCTGGAGGATGCTCTTACCGGGGATGATGTGGAAAATGGGCTGGACTATAAAGACTATCTGCTGATCCTGTTAGCTGCAAATATGGATACGGCAAACTACCGGATGCTGGATCTCATGCAATGTAACGCCAATCAGGATGCAGGAGAGCATAAGTTGTCCATGCGTGATGCAGTCACGGCCATCGGCGTGTCTGTGGATGTGGAGTATCAGGGCAGCACATTTACACTGGAGGAAGAGATCGGTTACTGAACCCGCAGGAAGATGCTGCGGAGAGTGCATTCCGACCAAAGAACTATTTGTAAACGCTGATCAAAAAAACTCTTCGGGAGCAGCATATCAGATATACGGAATGCACTGTCCGGAGCGTATGCTTCAGGATGGTTGTCCCCTCACATGGTGCAGTATGTCCTTTGCGGCATACTGTACTTCGGGGAGAAACGGAGTTTTCGACATGACAGAACAAAGGATAAAAAGGAATAACCGTGGTTCAGCGGTGGTGGAGGCATCCATAGGCGTTGCTCTTCTTCTCTTTCTATTCCTTGCCATGTATCACATGATCCATATCCATGCGATACGGTCGGTGGTCTATGATGCAGCAGTGGAAGCGGCGGAGTATGCAGCGGAATTCGCCTATCTGGAATGCGTGGCGGAGGATGCACTCACCGGCGAAAAGAAAGAGGGCAATGAAACCGTTCTCGACGCTCTTACGGCCGGGAAAATGGCCATCCTTGGCGCGGCGGAGGTGCGTTTCCTTTCTTCGCTGGATGAACCTGAGCTTATTCAGAGATATGTGGTGGGAGGAGAGGCGGGGCTCCTTCTTCTTAGGTCCCGGATCCCGGACGAAAATGGGGATATCTGCCTGGTGGTGAATTATACCATCCGGATCGATACCCCTGTTTTCCCGGAACTCACCATCGATGTGGAGGAGAGAATCCGGCAGAAGCCCTATCTGGGCCATACGGAAGAAAATGAGGAGAAGGATGTCGGTCCGCCGGACCCATATGTATATATCACGGATAATGCGGAGGTTTATCACAAGAGCAGGGGATGTACCTATCTTGTGCTGGATGTCTCCTTCGGAACCAAAGAGAGAGCAGTGGCAGCGGGGCTGCATGCCTGCAGCTACTGCGGTAAGGAAGCCGGCGAACTGGTGTATCTCTGTCCGGAGGGAGAGTCCTACCACAGTACACCCTCCTGCAGGGGGCTGAAGCGGACGGTGTACAGGAAACGGCTCAGCGAGGTTGCAGGTCTTCCTCCTTGCAGCCGGTGCGGGAGGTGAATGTCGGTGTGGGAGGTGAAGACCGGTGTGGCTGTACTGGAATCAACCCATCGGATACCAGGCAGATGGCACAACGCTGAAATTTCGGTATGGCAGATCCGCTGAAGAAGAAAAGAACTCGCGGTGTGAAGGAAAGAAATGAATACGGGATCACAGTATGAAGAAAGAAAAGAAATGGATACGAGATCATGGTGTGAAGAAATGGACACAGGATCACAGGGGGATGATGACTGTTGAAGCAAGCATACTCCTTCCGGCCATCCTCTTCATTCTGGCAGGGGCGATCCTCCTGCTGCTGGCAGAGGGAAAAAGAGAGGCTCTGCGGGGAGAGATGTATACATCATTATATACACTTCCCATAGCGGAGGAGATGGATCACAGCCCGGGAGAGGAACTGACGGAACGCGCTTCAGAGATCACGCAGGGCAAGGGACATTTAGATGTGGAGGCTTTTACTATGGGGGATATCATGACCATGACCGGGAGTGTAAGGTACTTCGGGATCGGAAAGTATGAAGGAAAGCTTTCGGTACATACCGGCAGGGAGAGGGACTGTCTGGAAAGTCGATTAAGGAGATGGCAATTCTATGGAGATATTGCGGAAGACTAAAGGGATAAATGTATATTACGAACTTGGGCTGAAGAGTACAGACCGACTGGATTACAGTATTCAGATGCTTCAGAATAACCGGTTTTCCCGGCTGCTTCCGGTAAGGCTTCAATGTGTGGATATGGAGTACAGTCTGCTTTATAAGGCGGATGGAATGCAGAGCTTCGCCTCCCGGTTTCAGGGACAGGAGCCGGAGATCTCAGCGATCCGTGAGCTGCTCACCGATCTCGCCTCCGCCATACGGGAGCTGCAGGATCATCTGATGCTTCCGGAAGGGATCGTTCTTCGATCCGCCTGGATCTTCCACGATGAACAGCGTGGGCATTACCGGTTTCTGTATACACCTGAGCCGGAACAGGGCTTCTCTCAGGGGATGAAGCTTTTTATGGAGGAGCTGATGCCTCATTTCTCTCACCGGAATAAGGATGGAGTGGTTCAGTTCTATGATCTGTACGGACGATTCCTGAACGACCTTTTCACCCCGGAGCTGTTTCTTGCCATTGTAGATGGCTGGTCAGAGCAGCGGGTGGACCCGTATGGATCGGCATATTCGGCGTACGGGCGAAGCCCGCAGTTTCCTTTGCTTGCACCGCCGGCATACAGTCCGGAAACCGATGTGCTTGGGGAAGCAATGGTTAAGCCGGCTCTGCCCCAGGCAAACGAAAAAAGAAAGGTATTGCTGCCGGTCTGTGTTGGGATCGGCCTGCTGCTTTTGATCTTTCTGATCTCAGGGGTGGTCTTCGGAAATGCGGGGCTGTTAAAGCTTTCTGCGGTGCTGGCGGGACTTCTTGCAGCGGTTCTTCTGTGCCATTTCCTTATGGCCGGGAAGGAGCAGAAGGCAGGAAAGGCTGCGGGAACAGCTTTTGTAATGGGTGTGGGAACAGTGTCGCCATCTCCGTCGATCCGCGTGAATCCTGTAGAGAGCAGTAACATTGTCCCTACGGTTTATCCCGCCTCCATCACCCGGCTCATACCGGCGGAGCAGCAGGGAATGGAGCCAATTGATATCAGCGAAGGGATCTACCGGATCGGAAGAGAGCCGGAGGTAAATGAATACTGTATCCCACGGCCGGGAATCAGTCGGAACCATGCCAGTCTGTCCTGCGAAAATGGCGTGGTTCGTCTGAAGGATATGGATTCAACAAATGGAACTTATGTAAACCAGAAGAAGCTTCAGGGAATGACTGCGGAGGAACTGCATTACGGGGATGTAGTAAGCTTCGCAGGAGAAGAATACTATTGTGTATGAAGAGGAGAAAAGATGAAAAAAAGAAGAAGCAGATGGATCGCATGGCTGCTTTCGCTGTTCATGATCCTCTCGATCCTGCCGATGAAGGTCTGGGCAGAGGACATAGAGGATGAAGCGGCAAGCCATGTTCCGGCGGAAACCACCGGATTAAAGAATACCGCAGGGGATACCCTCAGCACTTATGGATCAAAGGAAGAACTGGATCGGCAGCTAGGGGATTATGTGGTAAAGTTTTTCAATGCCAATGGGAATCGGAGATATGTTTATTTTGAAGACGGAAGTATCTTTCATACAGGAGTGACGCTTCCCTTTGATCATGCATTTACGGCGCGGACGCAGAATTATCTTATGAACAGCGGCGTGGCAAATGCTCTTTGCATGGACGAGGGGTGGTCTGATGGCGGAGATACGGATCTTGCAGTCATGGAGATCGGAGAACGCACGGCATTTGATGATGAGGCTGCAAGAGTGATCTATTATGCCATCCATCATTTTACCGTGGCTTCCGCACATAATATCATTTGCAGCTACATGAAGAGTACAGGACGGGAAGCAGGAGATCCCATAGAAGGAAAGGAAACGGCGAATTACAGAAATGCTGAGTCGGGAGAGGTGGAACGTGCCCTTACGGTGGAGAACGCTGTGAACGAGGCGCTGCAGAGCAGCATCCCGGAGAACATCGAATTCAGCGCTTTTCATCTGATCACCAAGGTGAGGAAGCAGGATGGGACGGCAGCAAAGTATCAGGATTTTGTGACTTGGAAGGAAAGGGTGATCACGCATAAGGATTATTATATCGCCCTTCGCAAGGTGGATGAAACCGGTACGTTGCTGAATGATGTGTCCTTTGATCTTACGGTAACCGATGGGGATACGGTGATCAATGACCCGGCGGGGTATGACCGTGCTTACGGCAAGCAGGGGATCTGGACCGGCTGGGATTATAACCTTCCGGACAGATTCTATATCAATCGGAGAAGTGGGGCCTCGGGACATCCGGGTATCGCAGCGGTTTATCTGGGAAGCTACGAGAAAAAGCCCACGGTTACCGTGAAGGAGAACTGGACCATTCAGTATCAGCCGGATTCTCCGGATCCTGCGGATTACAAGGTGATCTCGCCCAATGCTTATACCTTCCGTGGGGATCAGATCTTTGAGAGCCTGGAGGAGGCTATTGCGGCAGCGGCTACGGTTTCGGAGGATATGAACCTGCAGTGGATCAACCAGAGAAAGGGCAGTCTGTCCCTCAAAAAGCAGGTGCTGGAGAGCGCAGAGGAATACATCTGGTGGACAGACAGGAACGGGAGAAGCAGAGTAAATGTGAACTATTCTCTGGCCGGTGCGGTATATGGCGTATTTGTCACAAAGCAGGATGCGGAAGCAAAGCAAAACTGTATAGCGGAGTTTACCACCGATGAATATGGTACAGGGATCGTATCGAAGCTTTCCTCATCCCTCACAGGGCTTGGAACGAATAAATTGAAGGGTCTTATTCAGGGAGAGTATTTTCTTCGTGAGCTGGTAAAACCGGAACGTGGATTTGAACTGGATGATACCGTTTACTCGGTGGAGATCGGTGAAGAGGGGCTGGATCGAGAGATCAAGGTGGAGGAACCGGCCATCACGGTTTCCTTTGACCGGGTGATAGGAAAGAAGAATGCTGCGGAATATGTGGCCCCGAGTGATAAGAGCAATAAAGCGGTAGCGGGAGATTGGAAGGGACTTCTCGGTTCCGCTGACTGGAATCCGGCACCGAAAGCCCTGATCCAGGCAGATATAAAAAAGCTGGATTCGCCATCCCTGAGCCCTGAGGAACCGGAAAACACACTGGCCTTAAATCCCGCAGAACCGGAAAACACACTGGCCTTAAATCCCGCAGAACCGGAGAATGAATCGCTCTTGAATCCTGTGGAAATAAAGGATGAACCGGCCGTGAATCCTGTGGAACCGAATGACTCACCGTCTCTGAATCCTGCGGAATTGAAGGCCGATCCGGATGGGAAACGAGAGACCGGAGCCGGCGGTAACTCCGGTAACGGAACAGGCAGTCTTGCGGGGACGGAGTTTACTTTGATGTACTGGCCATACGGGGATAATATGGAGTATACGGCGGACCAGTTTGTTCGTTGGATGGCGCAGGGGGAACGGCCCTTCAGGACCTGGGTGATCCGAATGCTGAAAGAGGCAGACGGATCCTATTCGGCCAGATTGGATGCTGAGCATCTGGTTTCCGGTGATCCGCTATTTACGGATGCGGACGGTCAGACGGTCATTCCTCTGGGGTGGATCACCATAGAAGAGACCGCGGTTCCGGAGGGCTTTACAGCGGAAGAGAGCTTCTTTACCACCGGTGACAGAGTGAGCAGGGAAAAGCTTCTTTGTATAAAGACATCGGATGCAGGAGACCTGATGGTGGAAAATGAATATGTCCTGCCGGAAGAGGAGGATATCCTTAATTGGAATCAGCCAGTCCGTGGGGATATCCGATTGCAGAAGAAGGATCAGTACGGAAAAGGAATGGAAGGTGTCCTCTTCCGGTTGACGAATCTGGACACGAAGGAGTCACATATCCTTTCCACTGATGCAGAGGGCGACTTTTCTACTGCCGCAGCCTATCAGCCGCACAGCGCGTACAGGGGTTGGTATGACGGCGGAGCGGAATATGATGGAACGAGACCGGGGATCTGGTTCTCTCAAAATACGGACGGAACCGAAACACCGGTGAACGATACGCTTGGGGCCCTTCCGGTGGGAACCTACCGGATAGAGGAGATGCACTGTAAAGCCAATGAGGGTAAGATCCTGGCAGAGCCCGAGGAATTTACGGTTGATGAGGCCACAGATAAAGTGATAGAGCTGAGTTATGTAAACTATGATGTGCCGAAGATCCGAACGGAGCTTACGGATTCGGCAACGAAAACGCATATCGCATTTCCCGGCAGGGAAACGGTATTGATGGATACGGTATTCTATGAAGGCCTTCTCCCCCACGGAAATTACATTATGGAGGGAACTCTGCACCGTCTGAGTACGGGAGAGATACTGTGCCATAAGGACGGAACGCCGGTAGTCGCTGCAACCGAATTTGTTGCAGAGGAGGACGGCACGGGAACGGTAAGTGTGGAATTCCGGTTTGATGCCGAGAACATAAAGGGGGATTCCCTGGTGGCCTTTGAAACTTGTGTTTATGCAAAGACCGGTGAAACTGTGGCGGTACATGAGGAGACTGAAAATTGGGACCAGACAGTGGTATTTCCGAAGGTCAGGACCTCGGCAGCTGCGGTAAATGGCAATACGGATCAGCTTACGATCACGGATACATTAACCTGTTCCGGTCTGATCCCGGGCCTAAGCTATACGGCGAAGGCAGTACTGATGACAGGGAAAGGGGTTCCTGCATTACTGGACGGGAAAACGGTCAGGGCGGAGAAAAGCTTTATCCCTGAAAAGGAGGAGGATAAGGTCGTCGTGGAGCTTCCGGCGATCCGGCCGGAAGGACAGACCTATACCTATGTGGTATATGAAGAAGTCTATGTCAATCTGAAGGATGATTCCGGAAATGAGGTTCAGTATCTGATCGGAGAACATAAGGATCTGAGGGATGCCGGACAGACGGTTTCGGGAAAAAGGGATGAGGAACGGGAGGAAGAACCGCCGGAGGTGGTGATCACACCGCCGGATACAACGCCCCCGGCGCCTGTTACAGGCGATACGACGCCGATCCTTCCCCTGGGCCTGCTTCTCCTGGCATCGGGAGCAGGATGGCTCTGCTGTATGAAAATCCGGAAAAAATGATCATGCAAGAACGTGTGTATAAACTCCCCATACGCCGGATCCCGTGAACCAACCCGAAAACTTTTCCGCAGTGCGGCATTTATGTCACCTGAAGTGACCGGGAAACCGGGCAATAAACGGAGCATTGCGTACTGCAATGCTCCGATTAGAGGCGTGTAATCATGAGTGGGAACAAAGATGTAGCTGTTCCCACTTTTTTTGTGGGGATCATAACCCGTGAATAAGAGTAACGCTGTTTTTACATCCCCTTTTGTGCGGAATACAGGGCTTGCAAATCTTTCCGGATCGTATATACTGTTTTGTTATGGAAGATATGAAGCAAAAAAAAGAAAAGAAGAGGATCTCGAACCACACCAAGGGCATTCTTTGCGTATTTGCCGCTGCGTTCGGTTTCTCACTGATGACGTTCTTTGTGCGTATATCCGGGGATATCCCTACGATGCAGAAGGCTTTCTTTCGAAATGCCGTTGCTGCAGTGATCGCCATGGGGACCATCCTTGTAGCCAGGGAACCTTTTCGTATAACCAAAGGGTGTGGAAGGGACATTTTCTTTCGGTGTCTCTTTGGGACTACGGGAATGATTGCAAATTTCTACGCCATCGACCATATGGGGATCGCGGATGCCAATATGCTGAATAAGCTTTCGCCGTTTTTTGCTATTCTTGTATCCATCCCACTGCTTTCCGAGAAACCCTCACGGTTAGACTGGGCCTCACTTCTGGTCGCATTCACCGGTGCACTTCTCATCATCCGGCCGGGTATATCATTCACAGTTGGGCCGGCACTTCTGGGATTGTACGGCGGATTCGGAGCGGGAACGGCTTATGCCTTCGTTCGGATGCTGGGAAGAAAAGGGGAGAAGACCACGACAATCGTTCTCTGCTTCTCGCTGTTCTCCTGCTTGCTCACCGGACCATATCTGATCTTTGACTACCATCCCATGACCGGAAAACAGTGGCTGTGCCTTGTTATGGCCGGAGCCAGTGCCGCCCTGGGACAGTACGGGATAACCTCAGCCTATAAATTCGCGCCGGCCAAGGACATCTCTGTATTTGATTATACACAGGTGATCTTTGCAGCTCTGTGGGGGATTCTGTTCCTGGGGGAAACTCCGGTGCCCCTCAGCATAGCCGGATATGTCCTGATCATTGGCACGGCAGTCTACCGTTGGCATCGGATGAGACATATGACGTAGGGATCAGCTGGAATAAATTTGGCATTTGTTTCAATAAAATGATGATGTCGGTTTCTGTCAGATCAATTTTTTTATACAAAATGACAAAAAATACGAAAACAGGTTGCATAGATTTTGCTTTGGTGGTAAACTCATGTAAGTCGCAAAATGAACTTACCGAATGAGGGTGAGAGTAATAAGGAGGATTTGTAACATGAAGCGTTTTAAGTATGGACTTCTTGCAGCTGCAATGATTGCTTCTACCGTTGCTGTTTCTACGGCAGATACTCAGGCTGCAGCACCTGCTGGTCAGTGGATACGCGATGGCAAGGGCTTTTGGTATAAGTTCGCTGAAGGTGGTTGGGCTAAGAATGAGTATATCAATGGCTACTGGATTCGCAAGAACGGTTATTGGGATGAGGGACTGAAGTATCAGTGGTTTGCTACTTCCAGCATGCAGACCATCAAGTGGGGTGCTTCCGACGGTTCCTGGAACGCAAAGAACCAGTGGCAGAAGATTGATGGAAACTGGTATTTCTTCCATTCTGATGAGTACATGGCTACCAATGAGTACATCAGAGGTAAGTGGGTAGGTGCAGACGGAAGATTCAATCCCGGATATAGCCGTGGCGGTTGGCATCAGGGACTTGGCGATAACGCAGGCAAGTGGTGGTATCTTGATTTTGTAGGTTCCAGCAATAAGCATTGGTATCCGAAGAATCAGTGGCTGAAGATCGATGGCTACTGGTATCACTTCGATGCAGAAGGCTGGATGGATTCCTGGAAGGTTGCAAAGCTTCCGGTTATCCCGACTACTGCTGGTGTAAGCGGCGAAGCTGTTTATGCATTCGGCGGAAGCGGACGTCTTGGTAATGTATCTTCATTCAATTTTGCAGATACTATTACCGGTTCCATCGAGTTTGATTTCACTGAAGGCGGAGCAGAAGCTAAGGCAGAAGCAGCTGAAGATATGGATCTGTTCCTCAGTCTGACCATGGATGAGGGAACAACAAAGGTTCTCAGCGTCAACGGTGTTGATCATGTGATCAGCGTTAAGAATGTTAATGATGTTCTGACAACCTATGTTGACGAGGTGACTCTTGTTGATTATGTTAATGCATCTGTTAGTGACAAGTGTGTTGTAACAGGCAGCGGCAAGTTAGCTAATCTTATGAACGCTTTCGATGCAACAGGTCTTGGCAATGGAAGCAACTACAACTTCAATGTTAAGGTTGGCAATATGGAATTCACAAAATTCCGTATGAGCGCAGGCTATGTAAACTTCACCATGAACGGACAGAACTATCAGGGTCTGTATGATGGTGAGCAGTCTACAGAGAAGCCGGCAATCCTCTTCCTGGGTAACCGTATCAATGATCTTGGTCAGCAGTTTGCAAATGCTAACCTTCTTGATCAGACAGGTGTGAATGCTACTTGCGTCAATACAGCAAACTACGCTGTTGTTGCTGCGTCCACACTGGTACCTGAGAATTAATATTCCCATTGGTTCGTGCAGATAGTTACCTTGTGTAATTGTCAACGAATGGGGACTTGATACAGATTAAGCTGTTAGGCGGAGCACGCTTAACAGCTTAATCTTGTTTTATGAACAAATGAATCGTGTATAGTGTATGGTAATGTCAGAGAGTTGGATCGAAGATGAATCTGCATGTTGGAAAACAAAAGAGTGAGAAGAAAACCGACCGGAGATCGTATCGGAGAATGGACCGGAAGAATAAGCTTGCCAGATTGTTTCTGTGGATGGCTTTTCTTTTTGCCGGTGTTTTTGCTGTTCCTCAGATGCGTGTCTGGGCAGGGGATATCAATCCGGATGAAGCCGGGGTTATAGCTGTTGCCAGCGGAACCTTTGAATATGACGGCAAAACCTATGTGGCGTATTCCAGTTATGTGAATAAGCTGTATAATTATCTGTCCAAGGATGGTGTTAATCTTTCTTCGGCTGCAGCAAAGAAGCTGATCAATTATATTTATTCTAATGTAAAACGCGGTATACAGCTCGGTTACATTTATGAAGTAAAGGAATCAACTCCGGATACCACCCGGAGCAGTACGGAGAATCCGGGAAATACCGAGGAACCCGGTTCTTCCGGACAGAATACGGAAAACACGGAGGATACGGAAGATCCTTCAAGTACGGAGTCAACGGAAATACCTACGGATTCAACAGAACAACCGGCGAATTCGACGGAACGGGATTCCGAAAAAATTACAGAGAATACGACAGAATTTGCGACAGAGAGAAATGGCGGAGGTTCTGATAATAATAGACCGGGGCAGTCCACAGAGACACCGGATAACACGGAAGTACTGACGGAGCAAGGCTCCGAAGATGAGGCGGATGTGATCATCCGACAATTGGAAGATGAAGATAAAAATGCACAGGCATTGGACGAGAGGGTTTCGCCGGATGATGCGGAAGCTTCTGCTGTGATCAGTGATGACTCCATTGTGATCGATACCGGCGATGGGAATCCCATCAAGCTTGATTCGAATGAAAGGATCATTCCGACAGCGTGGACAACCGGGATCATCATAATAGGGATCGTTGTTTCTGCGATTACAGCTGCGGTATGTCTGGTACTGATTTTTACTCGTTGTATGCGTTTCAGGAAAAAGGAACACGGAAAGCCGCAGCGTGGACACAGCAGACGTCGCCGGATCCGTAAGGTGTGCCGCCATATACTGCTGGTTACAACCGGAGTGAGCATCGCGGGCCTGTTCCTTTTGGCAGCACTTTTTGTCTCTTTCTTTAATCAGGGACGGATCGAAAGGAATATTCAGGAGAGCGGATATTTCCGTTATGCCTATATTGATTATCTGTCACAAAATGGACGAAGCATGGAGGGCACTGAATTCCTGAGTGATGAGGAGATCGCCATTATTTCCCAGGGAAATAAACAGGATGAAAACATCGAAGGAACGGATTCCGAAAAGAAATCTGAGGAAAAGCTTCTTTCCTACGATGAGTTCCTGATCCGTGAAAAACAGGCTACGCAGCAGATCCTTGCCGGAAACAAGGATGTGGAATATCAAAGGATCAATGTAGCGCCTTATATCCTTCGGCTTAAGGAAGACCTTCGGCCGTCCATGACCATATCCGTTTCACTTTTTGTGTTCTCACTGTTGTTAGGCTGTGTGTTTACGATCTTTATGGATCTGAGACGGGATCGGGGCGTTCGGATGATCGCGATTTCCGATCTTATCGGTACGGCCTTCGCAGCGGCACTGACTATCCTGCTGATCATTTGGGCTCCGGCAAAGCGTTTGTTTATCGAGCCGGATTACCTGTATCTTTTCTTTAAGAATTATATGGCGTGGATCGTTCAGGTAGTTGCCGTGATCAGTGTACTTGGAGTGATTATCGGTATGGCATTGTTCGGCGTATATATTACACGTAATAAGGGAAGGAATCGCTGATAATGAACCTGTTTGATATTCATTGTCATATCCTGCCCGGTGTGGATGACGGTTCAAAGAATGTTGAAATGTCCATGGATATGTTGCAGATCGCGTATGAAGAGGGCACAAGACAGATCGTACTTACTCCACATTATATGATCGGGCGGAATCATTATAAACCTGAAGAACTGGATCGGATCTTTGAGGATTTGAAGGACCGGGTGAAGGACAAGTATCCGGATCTCGAACTGTATCTGGGAAATGAGATCCTCTATGAGGACGGAGTGGTCGATCTCCTGAAATCCGGGGATATCCATACGATGAACGGAACAAGATATGTACTTGTGGAATTCAATGTGCGGACATCGTTCCGACAGATCAGAAACGCCATAGAAGAGCTCAATGCCGCCAGATACTGGCCGATCATCGCACATGTTGAGCGGTACGAGTGTCTGGTGAAGAATGAAGAGCGTCTGGAGGAATTGCTTCAGATGCAGGCCCATCTTCAGATCAACATCTCCAGTATAGAAGGTGGATTCCTGAATGAGAACAAGAGATGGTGCCGAAAAATGTTGAAGTCCGGCTATATTACATTTCTGGCAACGGATGCGCATAATGTGGACAGCCGCGGACCCTATGCCAAGGAGTATATTCCCTGGCTTAAGCGGCATTGCGGTGAGGATGCGGAATTTATGCTTTCCGGTGCGGCGCAGCGGATGGTAAAGGGATTAATTGTGGATTAGACCGGATGAGGAGCAGCTTTCTGTTGATTTATTACATAAAAATTTCACAATATCGATAATCATTATGAGATTTAATCATTGAAAAGCTGTACAAAAATGTTTATAATTATTTGGCTATGATTTTTTTGCATGAGCGTTTAGTAAAAGAGTAAGGAGACACAGATGAACGGAAACGGAAACGAAGAAGTCGAAATTGATCTTGTGGAGATATTCCACGCGTTGCTTTCGAAAATATGGCTGATCATTCTGCTTGCCGCACTTGGATTGGGCGCGATGCTGGGTTATACGATGCTTTTTGTAAAGCCGACCTATAGTTCAACATCTACGATCTATATCCTTTCAAAATCTACGAGCATTACATCCCTGGCGGATATTCAGCTTGGATCTCAGATCACAAAGGACTATCAGGTGATCATTACCTCCCGCCCGGTACTGGAGGAAGTGATCAATAACCTGTCGCTGAACAAGACTTATGAAAATCTTCGGACGCAGATTTCCATAAATAATCCGGATAATACCCGTTTCCTCGAGATAACGGTTAAGGATAATGATGCTTATCTGGCAAAGAAGATCGTAGATGAGCTGACAGATGTTTCAGTTAGAACAACGGGGTCGGTCATGGATACTACGCCCCCGAATATCATGGACTATGGCCAGGTCGCCAGCACCCCTGTATCTCCCAGTCTGAAGAAGAATGGATTGATCGGAGGATTGCTTGGCTTTGTTTTGGCATGCGCAATTATTATCATCCAGTTTATGATGAACGATTCCATTAAGACCGGTGAGGATGTGGAGAAGTATCTGGGTCTCAATGTTCTCGGTATGATCCCGCTGGAGGAAGGTGTTTCCAAGCGTAAGACCCACGGTAGAGACCGGACCGGCCGAAACAGCAAGAAGATTCGGCGCAGCAATGATGTGGCATAATCATACGGGTTTGCAGACTGAAAGTACGAACGTCCCGATCACGGGATGATTTGTATGGTAGAGAATGAGCAGGTTGAGAGGAGTTTGCCGTGGCACAGAAGATCACATTTGAATTAAAGAAGGATCTTGATTTTAAGACGAACGAAGCATATAAGCGTGTACGTACGAATATTTCATTCTCCGGAGAGGATGTGCGCGCCATCGCAGTAACCAGTTCCGTACCGAATGAAGGAAAGTCAGAGGTTAGCTTCAATCTGGCCAGATCCTTTGCAGAGGATGGAAAGAAGGTTATCTATATTGATGCAGATATCCGTAGATCCGTTACCATCGCCCGTTATGGCGTTGATAAGGAGACGAAGGGACTGAGTCATTACCTGGCCGGTCAGGTGAAGCAGCTGGATGAGATCATTTATGAGACGGATATCGAGAATATGTCCGCGATCTTTACCGGAGTTAAGGCGCCGAATCCGGCAGAGCTCCTGGGACTTCCGCGGTTCACTCAAATGATCGAGAGCTTAAAGGAAAGCTTTGATTATATCATTATAGACTGCCCGCCTTTGGGCAGCGTAGTTGATGCCGTGCTTGTGGCAAAAGCAGCTGATGGTGCGGTTCTGGTGATCGAGTCGAATAATCTCTCCTATAAGGTAGTGCAGGATGTAAAGCGTCAGCTGGTACAAAGTAACTGCAAGATCCTTGGTGCGATTCTGAATAAGGTGGAAATCAGCGGCAAGGGTTACTACGGATATTACAAGGGCTACTATGGTTATTATGACTATGGCTATGGTGACGATGAGTCCAAGGACGGAAAGAAAAAGAAGAAGTGATTGTGAAATCCGTCGAAGTGTAATATAATGTAGAGCGGTTAGTAATGTCTGACGGATCGGATCCGTCATATTTCAAATATTTTACGGAGGTACATGACATGTTAGTATCAGCTACAGATATGCTGAAGAAGGCCGTTGAAGGCGGTTATGCAGTAGCGCAGTTCAACATCAATAACCTTGAGTGGACCAAGTCCATCCTGCTTGAGTGCGAAGCACTGAAGACACCGGTTATCCTTGGTGTTTCCGAGGGCGCAGGAAAGTATATGACAGGCTTCAAGACTGTTGCAGCTATGGTTAAGGCTATGGATGAGTCTCTGGGAATCACAGTTCCGGTTGCTCTTCACCTGGATCATGGTACATATGAAGGAGCTAAGGCTTGCATCGAAGCAGGCTTCACCTCCATCATGTTCGATGGCTCTTCCCTTCCGCTTGAGGAGAATATTGAGAAGACCAAGGAACTGGTTAAGATCTGTAATGAGAAGGGTATCTCCCTTGAGGCAGAGGTTGGCGGTATCGGCGGCGAGGAAGATGGTGTTACATCTGCCGGCGAGTGCGCAGATCCGGAAGAGTGTGCAGCAGTTAACGCTCTGGGCGTAACCATGCTGGCTTGCGGTATCGGTAATATCCACGGCAAGTATCCGGCAAACTGGGCTGGTCTTTCCTTTGATACTCTTGCAGCTGTTAAGGAGAAGGTTGGAAATACTCCGCTGGTTCTTCATGGTGGTTCTGGTATCCCGGATGAGCAGATCAAGAAGGCGATCTCCATGGGCGTTGCAAAGGTAAATGTAAATACCGAGTGCCAGATCGTATTTGCGGAAGCAACACGTAAGTACATCGAGGAAGGCAAGGATAAGCAGGGTAAGGGTTATGATCCCCGTAAGCTTCTTGCTCCCGGCGCACAGGCTATCCGCGATGAAGTAAAGGATCGTGTAGCTGTATTCGGTTCTGCAGGCAAGGCTGAATAGTCATTGACTGAGACATCGGAAGTACTTTGCCGATGATAAGAATTTGATAGATCAGAAAACAACAGCCGCTCCGTCATCGGGGCGGCTTGTTTTCGTAGTGCCCGGTTGCGGCGGCGAGAGGCCGATTAGTCATTTTGGAATGGTTACTTCGGGCAGAAGGAGCTTGCATGAAGATCCATGAATTAAAATATGCATCCACAAATACGTATCTCATCGAAGGCGATAGTGGAATGCTTCTCTTTGATACCGGCTGGGCCGGAACATTTCCCATGTTCCTGAGAGCCATGGGAGAGCTGAATATTCCGGTGCAGAAGATCAGCTACATCCTGATCTCACATTTCCATCCGGATCATATGGGCATCGCAGAGGAAATCGCGGAGCTGGGGCCGAAGATCGTGGTGATGGATGTACAAAGGGAGTTTATCCATGCTGCAGATCCGGTATTTGCCAGGACGCCATCGGTGGGCTTTGTCCCCATCCGGGACGAAGGGGTGCGGTTCATTTCCCTGGAGGAGAGCGCTGCATTTCTTGCGGAAATGGGGCTTAAGGGCAGGATCCTGCATACGCCCGGTCACAGTGATGACAGTATCTCCCTTTGGCTGGAGGAGGGGATGCTCTTTGTGGGGGATCTGAATCCTCTTTATGAGCTTGAGCTGCACCGGGGAACCGAGATCGGTGCAAGCTGGGAAAGTCTGCTTTCGCTGAAACCGAAGACCGTATATTACGGACATGCAAAGACCGCGGATCTGCGGGAGGAAAAGGGAAAGAACCGGCAGGAGTCTGACAGTGATCTGTACCGACTGGTGGAGCAGATCATGAAATATGTGGACAAGGGGATGCCCCTGGAGAAGATCGGAAAGAAGACAGGGGCGGACCGCATATTTATTGAGGATGTAACCAGGATGTATCTCACCCATCAGAATGTGGGGGTGCAGGGGATCCTGGACCGGATCGAGATAAAGAACCGGTGAATGTAGTAAAGCAGAAAGGAGCGGGGAAGGTAAAGCGGCCGCGAAGGCTTGAAAAACGGGTAATTCTGCTACATTATTGCGGGTATATTCCGTTAAGGCGAAATGATAAGATGAAGCTGTTATCATCGATTTACTCAGAGAGAGTGAAAAGGAAGGATGGAAAAATGCACTTCAGAAGATTCGCCAAAATAACGGCAGTTGTGGCCCTGGGGCTTGCCCTTTGCGGCTGCGGAAAGAGTGACGGACCGGATACGGGTTCATCT
>JAGBNH010000064.1 GCA_017634475.1 Eubacterium sp. | reverse complement strand
GTAAGAACGGGGCCTGGTCTTACAGATACAAGGGTAGTTGGAACAGGGATAAGAAGGGCTTCTGGTATGAGGATACATCCGGATGGTATCCAAGGAGCGAGTGGGTGCGAATCGACGGCTATTGGTATTACGCAAATGCTCAAGGTTACATGGTAACCGGTCCTACCTCTGTTTCAGGGAAGATCTACATCTTTGATCAGAACGGAAGATGGGTCAAGTAAATCAGATGTATGGCGGTCAGTATCAGGCACAGTCACCGCTTCCGGCAACAGCTGCAAAGGGCGAGATCGCATCACCGTATGATTTCTTCGGAATTGCCCGATCGGCATCGGCATATGAGGCATAGAGCAGAAGTGCACAGAGCATATTTAACGAACCGAAGCTTTTCGCTTCGGTTTGTTTTAGTTTGGGTAACCTTGGTGAAATATAAGTCAACATGGACTTTTGATATTTTTGTTGCATTTTCAGCTGGATTTTTGACATTTAATTCGAATTTTGGATTGTATTTTTGACAGAATAGATATAGAATCAGATTGGAGGTGACGGAAAGATGCAATTGGACAGAAAGATAGGAAAAAAAATTGAAAAATGGGTGATTGAAAGTAGAAAAGCTTTGTTGATCAAGGGAGCCAGGCAGGTGGGCAAGACTCACATAATCCGCACCACATTGAAAAAGATGAGTTGCAAATATGTAGAGCTTAATCTGATAGAACAGCCTTCCGCAATTGATGTATTAAGGGAAAGCCATACGATAAATGAGTTTACCATGGGTATCTCAACATTGACGGATCAACCATTGATTAAAGGGGAGACGATTATCTTTATTGACGAGGTTCAGGCGTTTAAGGAAATGATCACTAAGATCAAGTTTCTTGTTGATGAGGGAAGTTTTCGATATATCTTGAGCGGATCCCTGTTGGGGGTGGAGCTTACAAATCTGACATCAGCGCCGGTGGGATATCTTACGATACTTGACATGTTTCCGCTGACTTTTGATGAGTTTCTCCAGATTTCCGCCATAACATCAGAGGTAAGGGAACATTTGAAAAAAAGCTTTATGGCCAGGACTCCGGTGATGAGTACGGTAAATGAAAAACTACTATCACTATTCAGGCAATACCTTGTGGTTGGAGGCATGCCTGAAGCGGTAAGCAAATTTGCGGAATCCTATAACCTGCGGGATGTACAGACGATTCACGAAGACATCATGAAACTGCATAAAATGGATTTCACACAGTATGAGGCTGAGAACAAGCGGTTGATTCTGACGCAGATATATGATTTGATTCCTGCTGAATTGCTGAAACAGAATAAGAGATTCATCGTGACTGATTTGAAAAAAGGGCTTCATTTTGAACGCGTAGAAGACTCATTTTTATGGCTTGGGAATGCCGGAGTAGCTATATCTGTGTTTAATGCTACTGAAACCAGGATTCCACTCAAGCTCAGTGAAAAGCAGAGTCTGTTTAAACTTTATATGTCAGATGTCGGAATGCTTACGACTGTATACGGGATGACAACAAAATCAAAAATACTTACCAAAGATCCAAACCTGAATTGCGGTGGAATCTACGAAAATGTGGTCGCAACCGAACTTACCGGTAAGGGGTATCGTGTATATTATTATAATTCTAAGAAAAAAGGAGAACTCGATTTTGTAATAGAATACCATGGATATGTTCTCCCTATTGAAGTAAAAAGCGGAAAAGATTATACCATTCATTCTGCATTAACGACTTGTATAAACGATCCGGAGTATGGAATTCCGGAAGCGTTTGTATTTGCAGAGTGCAATATTGAACGTCGGGATAAGGTGACATATCTTCCGGTCTATATGGTTGGCTTTCTTGATGATCTGTCAGAAGAGGATCTTACGATTGAGCCAATCAGGTTTTAACACATGTGTATTTGCCAAAAAAAAATATTCAAAAATTGCTTGAAATTATAAGATCATCATGTTATACTCCATATACCTACTAAACCGGTAGTTAAATAGGCGAGATAAAGGAGTAAAAACATGAAAGCGATCTTCACAGCAAAAGCTACATACTGCGTATGTTGTTCTATGTGTATGTATCACATACCATAGTGTCTTTTGCTGTGCATAAGGTTCGCAAGTATCATAGGAAGATATACGAAGAACAGGCACAGAGGGGCCTGTTTTTTGTTTTGCATGGAAAGGAAATGTTATGCAGAGGTTTTATTCAGCCGGAGGGTTGATCGGGTGTCAGTGCTGCGAAAAAGCAACACAATGATAACGCGTTAGAAAGTAAAACGTAGAAAAATCAGTTAAAGCAGAGAATCAGAAGGTGAGAATAAATATATGAGCAGATTATTTACTTCAGAATCGGTAACAGAAGGACATCCGGACAAGATCGCGGATCAGATCTCCGACGCGATCCTCGATGCACTGATCGAGCAGGATCCCAACTCCAGAGTGGCAGCGGAGACCACGGTGGCAACGGGCCTGGCGCTGGTGGTGGGCGAGATCTCCACGAAGGCCTATGTGGACATCGCTAAGATCGCCAGAGACACCATCCGCGACATCGGTTATACCAAGATCGGCGGCGGCTATGATGCGGACTCCATCGCAGTGCTGGTGTCGGTGGATGAGCAGTCGGCGGACATAGCGCTGGGGGTTGACAAGGCGTATGAATCCAAGCAGGAAGGCGCTACCGAGGACTTCGGAAACGGAGCCGGGGATCAGGGGATCATTTTCGGCTATGCGACAAATGAGACTCCGGAATATCTTCCGCCCGCCATTTCCTTTGCCCACCGGATCACAAGAAGACTGGCGGAGGTGAGAAAGAACGGAACACTTCCGTACCTTCGTCCGGACGGCAAGGCGCAGGTGACTATCGAGTTTGATGAGAAGGAAAATGTAAAGCGGATCCACACAGTTGTGGTTTCCACCCAGCACAGCGAGGAGATCACCCTGGAGCAGATCCGGAGAGATGTGATCGAGCATGTGGTTCGTGCGGTACTTCCGGAGAAGCTTCTGGATGAGGATACCATCTACTACATCAATCCCACGGGACGCTTCGTCATCGGAGGACCCCAGGGAGATGCAGGTCTTACGGGACGGAAGATCATCGTGGATACCTACGGCGGAACCGGCCGCCACGGCGGCGGAGCATTTTCCGGAAAGGATCCCACAAAGGTTGACCGGAGCGCAGCCTATGCGGCACGCTGGGTAGCGAAGAACATCGTGGCTGCAGGACTTGCTGACAGAGCGGAGATCGAGCTTGCATATGCCATCGGCGTAGCGAGACCCGTATCCATCGCAGTTGATACCTTCGGTACCGGACGGATCCCGGACAGTGAGATCGTAGCGGTAATCGAAAAGGTCTTCGACCTCAGACCGGCAGCCATCATCAGCGCGCTGGATCTGAAACGGCCGATCTACAGGCAGACAGCGGCATACGGACATTTCGGAAGGACCGATCTGGATCTTCCCTGGGAGCGTCTGGACCGGGTGGAGGAGCTCCGCAGGGCACTGAACGCGCTCAAGAAGAAGGTGGGCTGAGGAAAAAGGAGAAAAGCTATGGCAAGAGATACAGAATGGAGAAAGAAGGAACTCAGCCTCAGTGAGGTGCTGGAGAAATATCCGGATGTTCCGAAGATCGTCGGTCTTAAGATCGACATAGCAAGAAGAGGCCTCGCCTATACCCAGACCGCCCTGGACCGGCTGGATCCTGAGATCCACCAGGTCAACAAGGGAGGGATCTTCTTCAGTGATAAGCGGCCGAGACCGGTAGGACTGTTCCTGAGAGACGGTTCCTACATTTTAACGAATTTTGACACGGTACCGGATGCCCAGAGAGATAACTATCTGGTGGATGTGGTGGACGATAAGATCTACATCACCGATGAAGGAAAGCTCCTGGAGGAAGTGACCTACTGGGAGAAGCCGGGGTATTATGGGAAGAAGGCGTCCAACGGCGTTCCCATGGAGAATTACGCGGTGGCAAGACCTCAGCGTCTGGACGTGGCGCTTCGGTCGGAATGCCACTACTGGGACACCCCGGGAGAGGGGTGCAAATACTGCACCTGGCATACGAATTTCGTAAAGAGCGGGAAGCCCGACATTTTCCCGGATAAGGAGATCGTGGTGGAGGTGATCCGCGAGGCGCTGAAGGATCGCGGCCGGTTCGCCAGCATCATGTTCGGACAGGGCACCTACCTTGCGGGGAAGGAAGTCTTCGACGAGGAAGTAAATGAAGAGGTTGAGCTCTTCCAGCTGATCGGTGAACGGCTCTTCGGCGACCCGAAGAAGAAGTTCCCCAGCACGCTGGTGGCAAATGCCTATAACGATAAGCAGCTGGAGAAGCTCGCGAAGGAAACCGGGCTTATGACATACACTGCGGATCTGGAGATCCTGGATCATGAGAAGTTCGACTGGATCTGCCCGGGCAAGAAGCGGTTCGTGGGCTATGATGAGTGGAAGCGCAGGCTGAACGTGGCCGTAGAGCTGTTCGGTTGGGGAAATGTAACATCCTCCGTGGTAATCGGCGCGGAGCAGGCGAAGCCCAACGGATTCACATCCGAGAAGGAAGCATATCATGTGATCACGGAGGAGGCGGAGAGCGTGATCTCCCACGGCATTGCCATTGCCGGCAATGTATGGGTACCCTCTCCAGGTGCGATGTTCCAGAAGCAGGATACCCCGTCTCTGGATTTCTACGTGCGGACCCTTCGGGAGCTGAACCGCCTGCACCATAAATATGACGTCAGAAGATTTGCGGATGATTACAGAAGGTGCGGGGCCCATCCGGGTCTGGACCTGCTGCGGATCTGAGGAAGGAGAGAGACGATGGCAGAGATACTCAGTCAGGAATTGATCAATATTATCGGGGATCCGGACACGTTAAAGACCGTGACTACGGTGAGTGACGCAGGCGTTCCCCATACTGTATATAAGGGAAGTCTTCATGTCACCGAAGAAGGTGAGATCGAGTTCTATGAGCTTCTGGAGAGTTCCGAGAACAACCGGAATCTGGTTTACAGCATCTGGCACGAGAAGACCGTTGCTGTGGGGATCCTCAGCAAGGACAAGAGAAGCTTTGAGATCCTGGGACGGCCGGTACGCAGTCTTACCGCAGGCCACGAATACGAGAAGGTATATGTGGCTTTGCAGGAAGCAAGAGGTTTGGACACAGACCTGGGGGCCATCTGGAGACTGGAACCCATAAGCGTCCGGGAAGAGAGCTACCCGGTTCGTCTGAAAGAACAAAGAGAGAAGCTTCCGCTGCTGAGGCATGTGGATGCATTGAGAGTCGGCGTGGAGGAGTGATGCAACCCACGCAAAAAGCGAAGAGGAAGGGATTAGCCCTCCTGTAAATTAAGCCCCCTTCCCTTCGCCACATTTCAAGGTGCCGGGGGGAACCTCCCGACCAACATTTCAATAAGATAAGGAGTAAGATCATGAAAAGGATATGGAGAAAAGGATTAAAGAAAATAGCAGCGGGACTGCTTACTGCGATGTTCGCATCAGCACTGCTTACCGGCTGCGGAAATAACGCCGGTGATGCCGCAAAGGAGATCCAGGCAGCGGGAACCGAGAAGGAGGATACCACTGCCGAGAAGAAGGATACCACCGCAGAAAACAAGGATACTGCCACAGAGAATGGGGATACCACCGCAGAGAAGAAGGATTATAACGGTCTCACCATCCGGGTGGGGGGCTGCGATTTCGCCATCTGGAATCCTCAGGTAAATGTGGCTATCCATGAGGGTTACTTCGAGGAAGAGTTCGGTAAGGACGGCATCAAGATCGAGACCTTCAACTTCGCCAACGGCCCCGCGGGCAATGAAGCCTTCGCCGCCGGAGAGCTGGATATCTTCAATGGAACAGGGGATCAGCCCTTTGTTACCGCCATTGGCAACAACGTTCCCGTGGTGCTCCTCAGTACCACCGGCGAGCAGGGAAAGGGAAACTACATCGTAGTGAAGGCGGATTCCGGTATCGAAACGCCGGCGGACCTTAAGGGTAAGCGCATCGGTCTCTTCATCGGAACCCAGGCCCATAAGGTATGGCTGCAGTATCTTTCCGCCAACGGTCTCAGCGAGGATGATGTTCAGCTGGTAAATCTGCAGAGCTTCACAGAACAGTATGCAGCCTTCTCCAACGACGAGATCGATGCATTTTATGCAACAACATTTAACTATAATTCCATCAAGGGAGATAATGTGAAGGATCTGGGAACCCTGGCAGAGTTCCCGAGCCGGTGCTACATCACGGCCAGAGAGGGCTTCGTTAAGGAATACCCGGAGCTGGTTCAGCGTTTCTTCAACGTGCTTGTTAAGGCACAGGACTTTATCGATAAGAATCCGGAGAAGACCTATCAGTATCTTTCCGAGGATTCCGGCCTGACCGTAGACGAGGTGAAGACCACCGTGCAGGAGTACGGACTGTATCTCCGTCTGGATGACGAGGTAGCGGAGAGTGTACAGGCAACCTACCGGTTCCTGAAGGATCAGGGAATCCTGGAAGCAGATATCGAGGATCTGGCGTCACATTTCGATGCATCCTTTGTGAACAACGCTACAGCGAAGTAAGAGGTGAGGCAAATGGGACCGGACCAGCTGAAAAAAAAGAAAATATTAAAAAAGCTCCGTAATGCACTGATCGCGCTGATCCTTCCGGTCCTGCTGCTGCTCCTGTGGGAGTTCGCGGCAAGGCAGGGTTGGATCAACGAGGCGCTGATGCCGAGACCCAGCAAGATCGGATCCACGCTGTGGAGTCTTACGGAGAAGGGCAAGCTCATCACCGACGTCCTGGTCAGCCTCCGGCGAGTGCTGCTGGGCTACATCGTAGGCGCACTGCTGGGCGGAGGCCTGGGAATCCTCCTGGGACTCTTCCGGAAGCTGAACACCCTGACCAGTCTTCTGATGGAGATCCTCCGGCCCATTCCGGTGATCGCCTGGGTGCCCGTGCTGATCCTCTGGATCGGCATCGATGAGAAGTCCAAGGTGGTGGTGATCGCCATCGGGACCTTCTGGCCGGTGCTGCTGAACGTGATCAGCGGTATTCAAAATGTGGATAAAAAGTATCTGGAGGTCGGGCAAATTTTCATGAAATCCCGGTGGGTGATGGTCACCAAGGTGATCCTTCCGGCGGCGCTGCCGTCCATTTTCACGGGTCTCAGGATCGCCAGCGGAAATGCACTGATGAGCGTGGTGGGAGCAGAAATGTTCGCGGCTTCTTCAGGAATCGGGTACATGATCTCCTACGCAAGGGAAATGTCACAGCCGGCGAAAATGCTGGCGGGCGTCTTCGTCGTCGGAATTCTGGGCTGCATCCTGAATCAGATCGTGGCACATATCGAAAAGAAGAGAAAGTATTAAGGTTGGTAGTATGAACGAGGATATCATCTTATCGCTGAAGGAAGTAAATAAAGATTTTTGGATCAACGGAGAGAAGCTTCATGTGCTGGACGGGATCAATCTGGAGGTGAAAAGGGGAGAATTCGTATGTATCGTAGGCTTCTCCGGGTGTGGGAAGAGTACCCTGCTCCGCATGATCGGAGGCCTGGAGAGCATAGAGTCCGGCAGTATACTGATGGACGGAAAGCCGGTGACGGGACCCAGCCTGGACCGGGGGATGATCTTCCAGGAATCCCGGCTTTTCCCATGGCTTACCGTAAGTGAGAATATCGAATTCGGACTTCCGGAGGAGGAGAAGAAGAAACTCGGGAAAGCGGCGGTGAAGGAACGGGTGGAGGAACTGCTCCGGCTGGTGCAGCTGGAAGGCTTCGGTAAGGCCCGGATCTCCCAGCTCTCCGGCGGTATGCAGCAGAGAGTCAGCATCGCCAGAAGCCTGATCGGTAAGCCGGAGATCCTTCTTCTGGACGAACCCTTCGGAGCACTGGATGCCATCACAAGGATCAACATGCAGTCGGAGATCCTTCGGATCTGGAAGGAGCAGAAGACTACCATGATCCTGGTGACCCATGATATCGATGAGGCGGTGTTCCTTGCGGACCGGATCGTGGTACTGTCCAGTCGTCCCGGAAGTGTGAAGAAGATCGTAAATGTGGAGATCGGCCGGAACCGTAAGAGAACAAGCTATGAGTTCTCGGAGAAGCGGAGGACCATTTACAAGGAATTCTTCGATGAAGCCGAAGCCCTGGAGGACTATGTGATCTGACAAAGCGGTGAGGCGAAGAGTTTCAGAAATCGGATAAAGCAATTGGCCGACATGTTTCAAAAATCGGGGAAGGTGATCCGGAGAGTCGTTAAGAAACGGCTCTCCTTTTTGTTTGGTGCCAAAATGAAGATGTATCGAAAAATCCATGAAATAAAACTACCTCATATAGGGTGCGTGTGATAGAATGGGTACAGGGTCCAAAGACCCAACTTAAGTTAAAGGAAGTTAAGAAAATGAACAGTAAACCGAAGGATTTAAAACCGTTGGATCAGGAGGTGATCCGCCGGATCAGTGCCGATGCAAAGGAAGTGATCTGTGAGGTGCTGGACAAGGCGAAGGTGAAGCCCGGGCAGCTTTTTATCATCGGCTGCTCCTCCAGCGAGATCATCGGAAGCATGATGGGGAGTGCCTCCAGCGCGGATGCGGCTGAGGCCGTTTATGCCGTGGTAAGTCAGGAGATTCTGAACCGTGGGGCATTTCTGGCGGTGCAGTGCTGTGAGCATCTGAACCGGGCAGTGGTGCTGGATCGGAGTGTGGCAGCGCACTACGGCTTCGAGCAGGTAAATGTGATCCCCCAGTATCACGCAGGAGGAGCATTTGCAGTGACACATTTTCAGGCGCTGCAGGATCCGGTGGTGGTGGAGAATATCGGCATGAAGGCAGATGCCGGCATGGATATCGGCGGTGTGATGATCGGCATGCATATCCATCCCGTGGCGGTGCCCCTGCATCTTGAACATAAGCATATCGGCGAAGCGGTGATCATCGCCGCGCGTCATCGCCCCAAATATGTGGGAGGAGAGCGGGCAGTATATGATGCTGCTCTGGAGTGACCGCTCTGACACGGAAAAAACAGGGGAAAAATATAGGGGAGAACACTATGCGTATTGTATTTGTTCGTCATGGAGAACCGGATTATGACCATGACTGTCTTACGGAAACAGGGAGAAAACAGGCCGCAGCAGCGGCAAAGCGGCTGGTCCGGGAGGGGATCAGCGAGATCTACGCTTCGCCCATGGGCCGGGCCTATGAAACGGCGTCCTTCACGGCGGAGCAGCTGTCACTGCCCATAACGGTGCTGGATTTCATGCATGAGATCCCCTGGGGCGGTCCGGGTGTGCCGGAGAAGGGCCATCCCTGGACCCTGAGCTACCGGATGATCAGCGATGAGGACTTCGACTTTTATCACGATGACTGGCGAAAGCACCCCTACTACGAGAAGAATACGGCAACCGGGGCCTTCGACCGGGTGTCCAGGGAATTCGACGAATTCCTGAAGACACAGGGCTATATCCATGAGGGCACAAGGTATAAATGTGAAACGGACCAGCAGAAGACCATCGCCGTTTTCAGTCATGGCGGATCCGGAGCCTGCGTGCTGGCCCATCTTCTGGCTCTGCCGTTCCCTTATGTGATCACGGTGCTTCCCTACGAATTTACATCCATCATCATTCTGGAATTCCCTGTGGAGAAGGGGGCATACATCCATCCCCGGATCGAGCTCTTCAATGATATCGCTCACATGAAGGAGCTGGCCAGCGGGGTGAAGTTCCAGAAAGAGCAGGATTCTTCACCTCGTTCAGAATGACAATGTCATCCTGAGGGCAAAGCCCGAAGGATCTTTATCCCGGAAGGACACAGGATTCTTCACTTCGTTCAGAATGACAAGAAATGGAAAAACTCAAATGAAATCAAAACCACTATATTCATATCTATCCAAATACCGCAGCGAACTGATGGGCATCTCGATCCTCTGGGTGGTCTGGTTCCATTCCGTCCTCTGCCTGGATTTCTTCCCGCACCAGCCGGTGAACAAGGTCTTCGATTATCTGAAGGAGATCGGCTACAGCGGAGTGGATATCTTCCTTCTGGTAAGCGGCATGGGGATCTACAAGTCCCTGAAGAAGAACGACACCGCATCATATTTCAAAAACCGGGTGAAGAAGATCGTCCCCATCTGGTGGACCTACCTGCTTCTCAATGTGGTGTTGGGAGCCCTGGTCTTCGACATCGTCTTCACGAAGACGGAGATCTTAAGCTACGCCTCCTTCACCGGTTTTTGGTTCGACGTACCCAATCAGGGAAACTGGTATGTGTATTTCATCATGCTGGTTTACCTGATCTCACCGGTGTTGTTCAGCTTCCTGGAAACCAGCCGGCAGAAGAAGCTCACCTGCGTCCTGATGATGCTGCTCACCGGGGTGATCTCCCTCTGCTTCATCGGGAATTTCAAGCTCATCGCCTTCTCGCGGATGCCCATTTACATCTTCGGCATGTATATCGCGTCGGATGAGGAGGCCTTCAAGGTGACGAAGCTGAAAATGCTCTTCGCCTTCCTGATCATGGTGGCAGGAAATATCTTCCTCTTCATGATGTACAAATCCCACCGCTCCGCCATGTGGAAATACGGACTCTGGTGGTATCCCTTCCTGCTGATGGCGCCGTCCCTGGCGCTGCTTCTCTCGGTATTCTTTGAGAAATGTTGGAAGGTGATGCGTTATCCTGCTGCATTTTTCAGACTCATGGGCAAGGCGTCCCTGGAGATCCTGCTGATCTCCGAATAATTCTTCGCGAACTTTAAAAAGCTCGGGTTTGATCTGACCCCCAGATGGCGGTCTATCCTGGAGGTAGTGCTTTCCCTGATCTTCGGCGTGGCGTTCCATTTCCTTATCGAAGGTGGGAAGAAATTAGCAGGCAGGATCGCAGCCGGGAGAAAAGGGGAAAGGAGAAGGGAATGACAGAGACAATCGATCTGAACAGAGAATTACGACGTTATCAGAATACCCTGGTGGTAGCCGGAACCGCGGTGATCGCCTTCGGTGCCTGGAGTATCATTAAGATCCTTATGATCCTGGGAGCGAATCTGGACCGGATCGGGGAGCTTCTTTCCATAGAGGAGGAAGAGTTCGTGGAGCTTAAGTCCATGGACAATATGGAGCTTGTTTTTGCCACCATCATCATGATCATGTTCCTGGCCGGGATATTCCTGCTGTATTTTTATATCGGCAGAAATGCACGGAAGGAGGGCATGGGCATCCGGCACAGGGCCTACTTCGCTCTGGCTCTGATCCTGGTGATCCCCCAGGCCTTCATCGCGGTCTACAGTGTGGCGGATTTCGTGGCGATCCGGGATTTTGATCTGGAACTCATTATTACCCTGCTGGTGGATCTCAGTGCGCTTTACGCTCTGGTGGAGCTGGATGTTGCAGCCATCCGTGTAAGGCTTGTCACGAAGAAGCTGAAGGGAGAGGAGGGCTAGAGCATGCAGAGAGATTTTCATTACTATGCAACCTACTGCGCTGCATACCTGGCCGGTCATTCCCATGAGGATGCGGTAAGGATCGCTTATGCAGCGGCGCTGGTGGATTTCTGTTCCAGAGATTATCTCACGGAGATCGGCGCACCTCTTACGGCGGCCACCACCCAGCTTCAGCTGGAAATGATGGAAGCCTGGACCGACAAGGTGGGACGGCAGGAGATCACCAGTATCTGGGCAGCCTTCCATTTCCTTCCCGGAGATCTTAAGGCCGAGGTGAAGCGGGGCGGAAAGCGCTACAAGGATAAATACCGGATGATCTGCGGCACCAACGGGGACCTGCTCAAGGAAACCGTGAAGCTGGCAGCGGGAGAGGGGCTTGAGGCTGTGGGACTTGCCATGCATGTGCTGGCGGACACCTGGGCCCATCAGTATTTTGCGGGAACCCCCTCCATGGTGATCAACAACACCAACTATTATTTCTACGAGCTGATCCGGGAGGGAGAGAAGGAGGTCCGCCGCAAGGTCACCTTCCGGCATAATCCCACGAAACCGGACGACATTGAACAAGGCATTTTCACCAACACCCTGGGACAGATCAGCGAGAATTCCGTCATGAACCTGGGACACGGCCGGGCAGGACATTTGCCGGATTACAGCTTCATCCGCTATGCCTATCTGCCGGCCTGGGGAGATTACCGGGAAATCATCAAGGATAATCCCTCGGATTTCTACCATGCCTTCGGACAGATGATCTACGCCATGAAGACCCTGCGGGAGGAGAAGGAATTCCAGGTAAAGACCTACGATTTCGAAGCCTTCCGGGCATACGAGGAAGAGGTAAGATCCATCCTCACCACCCGGTCCGTGGATTCGGATCTGGGGTGGAAAACCCTGGGCGAGAAGCTTTCCGGGAAAGAGATACCGGACTTTGACATGGATGAATTCCGCCTGGAATACACCGGTTCTCCGGAGAGTGATCGGGAGAACACGGTGCTGGGCCGCTTTATCCGTTCTGCCATCCGGCAGAAGGAAATGCTGATCCGCAGGGTTGCGGAATCCGGCAACCCTCTGGCAGGCACACTGCAGGAAAGGAGGAAGGATAGATGAATCTGAGACAGAAGCTCTTTAATCTGATCATTGGAAGTCTGCTCATCCTTGCAGCGGTGATCATTATCGCTGATCCTGTGGTGGGGGTGGATATCCTGGCAGGTTTCCTGTCCATCACCCTGGTGGCAGCCGGGATCCGGGAGATCGCGTTTTTCTTCCAATTGGGACGTTTTATGGTAGGAGGCAAGACCGTGTTCTACACCGGCATCATCATGATGGATGCGGGGATCCTGGCCGGCGCCGTACTGCTCATGTCCAAATTCTATGTCCTCCTTTATCTGGTGGGATTCTTCGCCTTCTACGGCGTGGTGACCCTGCTCAGAGCCCGGGAGGAAATGCATTTTGAGGGCTCAGGCTGGAAATACCGGATCCTTTACGCAGTGGTGGATCTGGTCATCGCCGTGGCCTGCGTCTTCTTTATCCGGTCTACGGAAATGATGGGCTATATCTATGCGGGAGGTCTGATCTTCACGGCTCTGTCCCGTTTCGCCCTGATGCGCCGGCGGGTGGTGGGGGTATATATCCAGTAGCCCCGCAAAGGTCATCCGTATATCCGATGATTTAGGTTGAGAACTCCCCACATTTTTGGTATGATAAGAGATAGCTATAACACAATAAAGGGAGGTGCTTATGGGCAAATTAAATGCCGCGGCAACGGCACAAATCACTGCCATCTGCAACCGTTATAAGGACGAGGAAACACCGCTCATGATGATCCTCAGCGATATCCAGAATGAATATGGATATATCCCGCTGGAGGTACAGGAGCTGGTATCCGAGAAGACAGGGATCTCTGTAGCTGAGATCTACGGGGTGGTTACCTTCTACTCCTTCTTCTCACTGAAGCCGAAGGGAAAATATGTCATCGGCTGCTGTCTGGGAACAGCATGCTACGTAAAGGGAGCACAGCAGGTCATCGACAAGTTCTCCGAGCTTCTGGGCATCGGGCCCGGTCAGACCACGGAGGACGGCCTGTTCACCATAGATGCACTGCGCTGCATCGGTGCCTGCGGTATCGCACCGGCGGTATCCATCAACGGCAAGGTATTTCCGAAGGTATCCGTTGCACAGGTTCATGACATCGTTGCAACCTATCAGGATGCCGAGCATGCAGGGGAGGTGATCTAGTGGCTGATATCGTACTGAATAAGATCAAAACCATGGATGAGCTTTCCGAACGGATGGCATCCTGTACAAAGGCTATGGACGAGAAATTCTCCGGCGCGGACGGCAAGCGTCACATCGTGCTCTGCGGTGGTACCGGGTGTCTTTCCAACAATTCCATGGCTATAAAGGAGCGCTTTGAGGAGCGGCTCGCAGCAATGAGTCTTCTGGATCAGGTGACCGTAAATATCGTTGGATGCTTCGGCTTCTGTTCCCAGGGACCCTTCGTGAAGATCTATCCCGAGGATACCCTGTATCGTCTGGTGAAGATCGAGGATGTGGATGAGATCATTGAGACGGACATCATCAATCATACGGTGGTCTATCGTCTTCTTTATAAGGATACCGCCACGGGACAGCGTGTCTCCAAGCAGGAGGACATAAACTTCTACAAGAAGCAGCGCCGGGTGGCCCTTCACGGCTGCGGCGAGATCAATCCCGAGGATATCCATGAGGCCCTGGGAGCAGGAGCCTTCCGCGGTCTCTCCAGAGCTCTCTCCATGACCCCTCAGGAGGTTATTGACGAGGTGTTGAAATCCGGCATCCGCGGACGCGGCGGTGCGGGCTTCCCCTCCGGCCGGAAATGGCAGTTTGCCCATAATGTGGAAAGTGAAGATAAATACGTTGTCTGCAACGGTGACGAGGGTGACCCCGGTGCCTTTATGGATCGTAGTATCCTGGAAGGAAATCCCCTGGCCGTGATCGAGGGTATGGTCATCGCCGGCTACGCCATCGGTGCAAAGAACGGTTATTTCTATGTTCGCGCGGAATACCCCATTGCCGTACAGCGTCTCCGCCAGGCCATCAGGCAGGCCCGGGCAGAGGGACTTCTTGGGGAGAATATTTTAGGAACAGGCTTCTCCTTTGACTGTCACCTTCGTCTGGGTGCAGGTGCCTTCGTGTGCGGTGAGGAGACCGCACTGCTCAACTCCATCGAAGGTAAGCGCGGTATGCCCCGTCCCCGTCCGCCGTTCCCGGCAGTGAAGGGTCTCTGGGGTAAGCCTACCATCATCAATAACGTGGAAACGCTGGCCTGCATCCCCTTCATCCTTCGTGAAGGTGCAGAGGAATTCGCCAAGGTAGGTACCGAGGGTTCCAAGGGAACCAAGGTATTCGCCCTGGGCGGTAAGGTGAACAATGTGGGCCTGGTAGAGGTTCCCATGGGAACCACCCTCCGGGAGCTGATCTACGATATCGGCGGCGGTATCCCCAACGGCAAGAAATTCAAGGCGATCCAGACCGGCGGACCCTCCGGCGGCTGTCTCACCACAGAGTTCCTGGATGAACCCATTGATTTCGATAATCTGGTGGCCAAGGGATCCATGATGGGATCCGGCGGTGCCATCGTCATGGACGAAGACAACTGTATGGTGGATGTGGCCAAGTTCTACATGGAATTCATCTGCGATGAATCCTGCGGAAAATGTTCCCCCTGCCGGATCGGTACCAAGCGGATGCTGGAGATCCTCACCCGGATCACCGAAGGACGCGGCACCATGAAGGATCTGGATCAGCTGGAGGAGCTGGCGAAGACCGTGAAGACCAATTCCCTCTGTGCCCTGGGCCAGACCGCGGCAAATCCCGTAACCTCGACTCTGACACATTTCCGTGATGAGTATATTGCCCATATCCGGGATAAGAAATGCCCGGCCCATGTCTGCAAGAACCTGATGGAATACGTTATCGATAAGGAGAAATGTGTGGGCTGCGGACTTTGCTCCAAGGGCTGCCCCGTTGGTGCGATCCACAAGACAGACTATATTCCGGAAGGCCATAAGCTGCCCTCCTATACCATCGACACGTCGAAATGTATCAAGTGCGGCGCCTGCATCAGCACCTGCCGTATGAGAGCCATTTCTAAACAGTAAGGGAGGAGAAGACTATGGCGAAGATCAACATTAAAATCGAAGGTATCCCTTACGAAGTGGAAGAGGGAATGACCATACTGGAGGCAGCAAAGGCCTGCGGATACGAGATCCCGTCCCTTTGTACCTTCAATCACGGAGAGTGTAACCTGGGCTCCTGCCGGGTGTGCCTGGTAGAAGCCACCGGCGCAAGAGGCCTGGTGGCCAGTTGCGTATATCCCGTTTCCGAGGGAATGGAGGTTAGGATCTCCTCTCCGAAAGCAGTAGAAGCAAGACGTTCCAGCGTAGAGCTGCTGCTGTCCAATCATAACAAGAACTGTCAGCAGTGCGAGAAGAACGAATACTGCGAGCTGCTGCATGTGGCAAAGCTTACCGGTGCAAGAGATGACGCCTTTGCCGGCGTACATTCCAAGACCTTTTTCGATCAGCTGGCTCCGGGACTGGTGCGGGATACTTCCAAATGTATCCTCTGCGGGCGCTGCGTGGCACGCTGCCAGAACGCCCATGGCATGGGGATCCTGGGCTTCGAGAACCGGGGCTTCAATACCATCGTATCTCCGGCGGAGAACCGCAGCTTTGCGGATTCCCCCTGTATCCAGTGCGGACAGTGTGTAAATGTGTGTCCCACCGGTGCTCTTATGGAGCATTCCGAGATCGACAAGGTGGACGCTGCATTTGCCTCCGGTAAGGTAGTGATCGCCCAGGCCGCTCCTGCGGTACGTGCGGCACTGGGAGAGGAATTCGGTTATCCCGTGGGAACACCGGTAACCGGCAAGATGATCGCAGCCCTGCGTCGTCTTGGCTTCAGCAAGGTATATGATGTGAACTTCGGCGCAGACCTTACCATCATGGAGGAGGGGACCGAGCTTCTGGGAAGACTGAAGAACGGCGGCACTCTGCCCATGATCACCTCCTGTTCACCGGGATGGGTAAACTATGCCGAGTATAATTACGGGGACCTGCTTCCCCATCTGTCCAGCTGCAAGTCGCCGCACCAGATGCAGGGCGCGATCCTGAAGTCCTGGTGGGCAAAGCAGAATCATGTGGATCCCAAGGATATCTTTGTGGTTTCCATCATGCCCTGCGTAGCGAAGAAGTTTGAGAAGGAAAGAGAACAGGAGAAGGTGAACGGTATCCCGGATGTGGATGCTGTCATCACCACCAGAGAGCTGGCGCGGATGATCCGCAGAAGCGGTATCATGTTCCGGCGTCTGCCCGAGGAAGACTGGGATCAGGACATCATGGGCGACTACTCCGGTGCCGGCGTGATCTTCGGCGTTACCGGCGGCGTTATGGAAGCTGCCCTTCGTACGGTATATTTCAAGCTCACCGGCAAGGAGAAGGAAGAAATCACCTTCACTGAGGTAAGAGGCCATGACGCAGGAATCCGCGAGGCTTCCATCGATGTGAACGGAACCGTGATCAACGTGGCCATCGCTTCCGGCATGAAGTCCGCCAAGGTGCTGCTGGATGAGATCCGGGAAGGCAAGTCCAAGTATCATTTCATTGAGATCATGGGCTGCCCGGGGGGCTGCATCAACGGCGGCGGCCAGCCCTACATCCGTTCCTGCTTCCTGCCCGATGAGGGAGATGACATCATCGACACCTACAAGGAGAAGCGGGCCCAGGCCCTTTATTCCGAGGACGAGCGGCAGACCATCCGCCAGTCCCACAATAACCCGCAGATCGTAGAGCTTTATGCCAAGTTCCTTGGGGAGCCCAACTCCCATGCGGCACACAAGCTGCTGCACACCGAGTATGCGGCAAGAGAAGGGTTCAACTAAGGCATCATTGGTTGGATTACAATGTAGTCTGCAGAAATGATAATCAGTCTGTCATTCTGAGCAACGCGAAGAATCCCACCGTTTTCTTCCGGTATG
>JAGBNH010000063.1 GCA_017634475.1 Eubacterium sp. | reverse complement strand
CAGACCTATATTTCTGTCATCCTGAGCTGCAGGCGAAGGATCCCGTCGACTCGTCCGGGGGATTCTTCACTTCGCTCCTTCGTCGCTCGTTCAGAATGACAGACCTATATTTCTGTCATCCTGAGCTGCAGGCGAAGGATCTTATCCCTCAGTCAGGGGATTCTTCGTCCTTACGGTCTCAGAATGACAGATCTCTACTTCAACATTTTCTTCAGATACTTTCCTGTATAGGACTTGGCGCACTTCGCCACCTTCTCCGGGGTTCCGGTGACTACCACGGTTCCGCCGCCGTCGCCGCCCTCGGGACCCATATCAATGATGTAGTCCGCCTGCTTGATGACATCCAGGTTATGCTCGATCACCACCACGGTGTTCCCGCCGTCCGCCAGCCGCTGCAGGATGTCCAGAAGTTTCTGCACATCCGCGAAATGAAGCCCGGTGGTGGGTTCGTCCAGGATATAGATGGTGCGACCCGTACTTCGCCGGGAAAGCTCGGTAGCCAGCTTGATCCGCTGTGCCTCACCTCCGGACAGGGTGGTGGAAGGCTGTCCCAGTTTGATATAGCCCAGACCAACATCCCGGAGCGTTTCCATCTTCCGTTTCACCGAAGGCACTGCATCAAAGAAATCGCAGGCCTCATCCACGGTCATATCCAATACTTCAAAGATATTCTTTCCCTTATAGCGCACATCCAGGGTTTCCCGGTTATACCGTCTTCCCCCGCAGACCTCGCAGGGCACATAAATATCCGGAAGGAAATGCATTTCGATCTTAACGATACCGTCTCCGCGGCAGGCTTCGCAGCGTCCGCCGGCCACATTGAAGGAGAACCGTCCCTTGCTGTAGCCCAGGGTCTTGGCATCCTTCGTTGACGCAAAAAGATCCCGGATCTGATCGAACACGCCGGTGTAGGTCGCCGGATTGGACCGGGGCGTACGCCCGATGGGGGACTGATCGATATCGATCACTTTGTCCAGCTCCTGGTAGCCCTCCACCGTATCATGCTTTCCGGGCTTCACTCTGGCCCGGTTCAGATCCCGGAGAAGCCGTTTCTTCAGGATCTCGTTGATGAGCGAGCTTTTTCCGGAACCGGACACGCCGGTAACACAGGTAAAAATGCCCAGCGGCACCTCCACGTCCACATTCTTCAGATTGTTCTGCCTTGCACCGCGAATGGTCAGCCAGCCCGTGGGCTCCCTTCGTTCCTTCGGCACAGCGATAGTAAGTTCGTGGGACAGATATTTTCCGGTTATGGAATCCGGGCAGGCCATGATCTCCTCTGCTGTTCCGGTGGCTACGATCTCACCGCCGTGAACTCCCGCGCCGGGGCCCACATCCACGATGAAGTCCGCCTCCCGCATGGTGTCCTCGTCATGCTCCACCACGATCAGGGTATTCCCCAGATCCCGCAGATTCTTAAGCGAGGTGATCAGCTTGTCGTTATCCCTCTGGTGCAGACCTATGCTGGGCTCATCCAGGATATAGGATACCCCCACCAGACCGGAACCGATCTGGGTAGCCAGCCGGATCCGCTGTGCTTCACCACCGGACAGCGTACTGGTGGCACGGCTCAAGGTAAGGTAATTCAGCCCCACGTCCGACATGAATCTTAGTCTTGCGCCGATCTCCCGGAGGATCTGCTCACCGATCATATTCTGCCGGTGGGTCAGCTCCATATGTTCAAAGTATTCCCGAAGCTTATCCACGGAAAGCTCCGTGATATCGAATATATTCTTGTCCCCGATGGTCACGGCAAGGCTGGCGGGCTTCAGTCTTTTTCCGCCGCAGGCCTCACAGGGGATCAATGTCATATACTCCTCATACTCCGCCTTCATGGCTTCGGAGCCTGTCTCGTTATACCGCTTCTGGCAGTTCTTCACCAGTCCCTCAAAGGGATAATAGAATACGTTCTTCCGGGAGTACTGACTCTCGTAATATACCTTTACTCTCTGTCCCTTCGTGCCGTTAAGGATCACGTCCCTTGCCTTGTCGGACAGCTTGTTCCAGTGGGTGTCCAGGGAGAAACCGTACTCCTTCGCCAGCGCCTCCAGCACGGCATGGCCGTAGCTCTTCTTATCCCCGCTGTTCTGCCAACCCATAACGCCGATGGCACCTTCATTTAAGGAACGGGTTTTATCCGGGATCATCAGATCCGGATCGAATTCCTGCTTGAAGCCCAGACCCGTACATACCGGGCAGGCACCGAAGGGATTATTGAAGGAGAAGGAACGGGGTTCGATCTCATCGATGGAGATCCCGCAGTCCGGACAGGAGAAGCTGTCGGAGAAGACCATTTCCTGCGCCCCGGTCTTATCGTCTCCCACCACATCGATCTTTACGATCCCCTCGGCCTGCTTCAGCGCCGTCTCGATGGAACCGGCAAGACGGAGTTCGATCCCCTCCTTGATCACCAGACGATCCACCACGATGTCAATGTTGTGCTTCTTGTTCTTCTCCAGCCTGATGTCCTCGATCTCCGTGCCCAGATCATAGGTATTTCCATCCACGATCACTCTGGCGAAGCCGTTCTTCTTGGCCCGCTGCAGAAGCTTCTCGTGTTCGCCCTTCTTCCCCCGGATCACCGGCGCCAGCACCTGAAACTTCGTTCTCTCCGGAAGGGTCATCACGCTGTCCACCATCTGGTCCACCGTCTGCCGTTCAATAGGCTTGCCGCAGTTCGGACAGTGGGGCACGCCGATCCTGGCGAAAAGAAGACGGAGATAATCGTAGATCTCCGTTACGGTTCCCACGGTAGATCTGGGATTCCGGTTGGTGGATTTCTGGTCGATGGAGATGGCCGGCGACAGACCTTCGATCTTGTCCACATCCGGCTTATCCGCCTGCCCCAGGAACATCCGGGCATACGAAGAGAGGGACTCCACGTACCGACGCTGTCCCTCTGCATAAATGGTGTCAAAGGCCAGGGAGGATTTTCCCGAACCGGACAGTCCGGTGAAAACCACAAACTGATTTCGCGGGATCTTCACATTTACATTCTTCAGGTTGTGCTCCCGCGCACCCTGGACGGATATATATTTGATGTCTTTCATAAATCTTCCTCTTGCAACTGTTTTATGCGTGTGTTTATGTACGCAGGCCATGCTTTTTTCTACGTGTCCTGTCGTTCTCGCACAATTATAGCAAATGAACGGTGAAACCGCAATCATAAATCGAACATATTTTCGCGCGTTGCTGTCATCCTGCGCGCTTGTCCACGGGATCCTTCGTCGCTGCGCTCCTCAGGATGACAGACAAAAAGGGCGGCCTCAGAATGACGGACAAAAAGGACGGCCTCAGAATGACAGACAAAAAAGGACGGCCTCAGGATGACACATGGCTTCGCTCAGAATGACACGCATTGTTTCACTCCGCATCCTACTCCATATCTCTCAGCGCTTCCTTCAGCGCCTTGATCTCGTCACGGAGCTCCGCTGCCAGCTCGAAGTTCAGCTCCGCTGCCGCCTGATTCATGCGGCGGGTCAGATGGTCGATCTCCTTCTTCAGCTCCTTCTTGTTCAGGGTATCCGGATCCTTGCCATGACGCTTCGACTTGCCGGCTTCCGCCGTATCATCCGCTATGCTTGTGGTGATGAGCTCCCGCACCGCCTTTTGAATGGTCTGGGGAGTTATGCCGTGTTCATCATTATACTCCTGCTGGATCTTCCGTCGACGGTTGGTCTCATCAATGGCGTAACGCATGGAATCCGTGATATTATCCGCATACATGATCACATGACCGTCCACATTCCGGGCCGCACGGCCGATGGTCTGGATCAGGGCCGTACCGGAGCGAAGGAACCCTTCCTTATCCGCATCCAGGATGGCCACCAGCGTGATCTCCGGGATATCCAGTCCCTCACGGAGCAGGTTGATCCCCACCAGTACGTCAAAGACGCCCATACGCAGATCCCGGACGATCTCCGTCCGTTCCAGGGTATCGATATCGGAATGCAGGTATTTCACCTTGATATCCATCCCCCGGAGATAATCCGTCAGCTCCTCCGCCATGCGCTTGGTCAGGGTGGTTACCAGGACCTTGTGACCGGCCTCTGTCTCCTTTTTGATCTCCACATAGAGATCGTCGATCTGCCCTGCAACGGGCCGTACATCGATGGGCGGATCCAGAAGCCCCGTGGGGCGGATCACCTGCTCGGCCCGCATTTCCTCGTGCTCTCCCTCATAGGGTCCCGGGGTGGCGGAGACGAACATTACCCGGTCCAGCCGTTCTTCAAATTCCTGAAAGTTCAGCGGCCGGTTATCCATGGCGGAGGGCAGACGGAAGCCGAAATCGATCAGGGTCTGCTTCCTTGCCTTATTTCCGCCGAACATCCCTCCCACCTGGGGCAGGGTCATATGGGACTCATCCACGATGAGCAGATAATCATCTCCGAAGAAATCCATCAGGGTATAGGGCGGTTCTCCCGGCTTTCCGCCTGCCAGGATCCGCGTATAGTTCTCTATGCCGGAGCAGAAGCCCGTCTCCCTGAGCATTTCGATATCGAATTCCGTCCGCTCCTGGATCCGCTGGGCCTCCAGCAGCTTATCGTGAGCCTTGAACCAGGCCACCCGTTCCTTCAGCTCATCACTGATCTCAGCCAGGGCCTTATCCATTTTCTCCTCTGCGATGACGTAGAAGGAAGCAGGGAAGATGGCGGAGAAATTCACATTTCGCTGAATCTCCCCGGTAAGCGGATCAAACTCAAGAATCCGGTCGATCTCATCCCCGAAGAATTCGATCCGGACCGCACTCTCGTTGGTATTTGCGGGGATCACGTCCACCACATCCCCCTTCACCCGGAAGGTACTGCGCTTAAAGTCCATCTCGTTCCGGGTATACTGCATGTCCACCAGCCGCCGGATCAGTTCGTCCCGGTCCAGCTGCATCCCCGGCCTGAGGGAAAGCATCATGGCCTTATAATCCTCCGGGTTACCGATGCCGTAGATACAGGATACGGAAGCCACTACAATGACGTCCTTCCTCTCGATCAGCGCTGCCGTTGCGCTGTGACGGAGCTTATCGATCTCGTCATTGACCGAGGAATCCTTCGCAATATAGGTATCGCTGGAGGGAACATAGGCCTCCGGCTGATAGTAGTCATAATAGGACACAAAATACTCCACCGCATTTTCCGGGAAGAAGGCCTTCATCTCCCCGTACAGCTGGGCCGCCAGGGTCTTGTTGTGGGAAATGATCAGCGTTGGTTTCCCGAGGGCTCTTATCACATTGGCCATGGTAAAGGTCTTACCGGAGCCGGTGACGCCCATAAGGGTCTGCCGCTTCTTCCCGGACTGAAAGCCCTTCACCAGCGCGTCGATGGCCTGGGGCTGGTCACCGGTGGGTTCGTATTCGGAATGTAAGATAAAATCCATACGGATATTCCTCCTGTTTGTTTACAAAACCCCGAACCATTTCCATGGTCCGGGGTCATGTTCTACAGATCGCACGCATACACAGCCGCGCTCATTTTCGGAACGATCACGGACATCTGATTATTCTGTGTGATCACGGTCTGCGAACCGGTATCGAAGCCTTCCTCCGTGGTGAGCATGATCCGGCGCATGATCCGGTTGTTGGGTACGCCCAGATGCCGGATATGGATATGCAGCTCCTTCTCCGTATAATCGTTATTCAGTACCACCGCCACTGCCTGCGTCCGGGTGAATCGGCCGTAAACGATGCATTTATACTCGCTGTGCATCAGGATCACCGAGCCCTTGGTCAGTGCGGTATATTTCTTGTGAATGTGGATCATGGCCTTATGGAATCTGATGAGGTCCTGATCCTCGTGTCCCCAGGGATAGGTCCTGCGGGAGTCCGGATCCGTCCAGCCTGCTACACCGGCTTCATCTCCGTAATAAATGGTAGGTGCACCGGGCCAGGTCATCTGGAAGACCACTGCCTGCCGGAAGATCCCCTTATTTACCCCTTCATTGGCCGCTTCCGGTCCCAGAGTATGGATCCGTCCTACGCGCCGGTTGGTACGGGTAAGGAAACGGGAATGATCATGGTTGGACAGCTCGTTCATGGCCACCTGCAGTGAACCGTTCATAAAGGTGGACATATAATGCCGCATGGCTCCCACGAACATATCCGCATTTCCGAGGAAATCTCCGCGGAACTCATCGCTGTGCTTCTCCACGCCGGTAAGGAACCAGGTGATGGGCTCCATGAAGGCGCTGTAGTTCATGACGGTATCCCACTGATCCCCCATGAGCCAGGGCTTCGGATCTCCGTAATGCTCGGCCAGGATGATGGCCTCGGGATTAGCCTCCTTCACCGCCTGTCGGAAATCCCGCCAGAACCGGTGATTGTATTCCTCTGAATAGCCCAGATCCGCTGCCACGTCAAGACGCCATCCGTCGGCGTTGAAGGGCGGAGATACCCATTTCTTACCGATCCGCAGGATATAGTCATGGAGTTTCACCGACTCCTCATAGTTCAGCTTCGGGAGAGTGTCATGTCCCCACCAGCCGTTATAGCTGCCGTTGCACGGCCATGCATCTTCATCCTGAAAACGGAAGAAGCTGCGATAGGGACTGTCGCCGGTGATATAGGCTCCCTTGGGATAATCCGGATTCTTGTCGTAGATCTTCTCTTTATCCATCCATTTGTTGAAGGAACCGCAGTGGTTGAACACCCCGTCCAGGATCACCTTCATGCCCCGGCGATGGGCCTCCTCCACCAGCCGGATGAATACCCGGTTGGAGGCCTCCAGATTCTCCTTGTTGGTCACCCGGTTGATATACCGGGTCGCACGGCTGTTATCCATGGAATTGTCCGGGAGCAGATCCCCCTCATCATTCACTATGGCACCGAAATGCGGATCCACATAATCGTAATCCTGAATATCATATTTATGATTTGACGGGGATACAAAGATGGGATTGAGATAGATGGCATCGATCCCCAGATCCTGAAGGTAATCCAGCTTACTGATGACGCCCTGCAGATCTCCGCCGTAGAAGTTGCCCACATCCATGTTCTCCGGGAACTTATCCCAGTTCTCCACCCGGCGCACCGGCTGTCCGATATAGCAGTACTCGTTAGTCAGCACGTCGTTGGACGGATCCCCGTTGCAGAAACGATCCACATAGATCTGGTAGAATACCGCGCCCTTCGCCCAATCCGGCGTCTTGAAGCCCGGGCAAACCTCGAAATCGTAATTCCGGTTCAGCTCCTTATGCTTGCTCACCCGATTATAATAGACCACAACCCGGCCCGAATGGATCTCATAATAATAACGAAGCCGCTCCCGCACATTCGGGATCACCACTTCATAATAATCAAAAAGCAGATCGCTCTCGGCGATCTTCATTTCATAGCGGTCATCATTTACCACTACAAAGACGCTGTCCACATTATCCACTGCCGTGCGGAACCGGAGTCTGAGATCATCCCCCACAGCAGGCTCCATGGGAGAACAGTAGTTTTCCGTTCCGTCGCTGAACAACGCGCCAAAATTCAGAATAGAGGTTGAGTTGTAGATATATTCCAGCACTCTGAGTGAGCGATTGTCACGCATGATCCTCGTCCCTTCTGATCAAAATACTATTAACTTTTACATTGTACATGAAAATGACCGAAAAGTCCATAAAATAACCCTTTTCGTGAACGGATTTCGTGAACATTTCCCCCTTGTGATCGGCAGGGGGTTCGTGTATAGTAAGGGGCATATATGAGGAAAGAAGGGCGTGTTATGAACAGACCGGAGAAAAAAAAAGACCCCCGCACCATCCAAACCGTGGTTTTTGATGTGGGGGATGTCCTGATCAATTTTCGTTATCGGGATCATATGAAGGATCTGGGTTTCAGCCCGGAAGCGGTGGATTTCCTGTCGGAAAATATGGTGCTTACGGAATACTGGCACGAGATGGATATGGGTATCCGCATGGAAAAGGACGCCGTGGAGCATTTTACCCAACTGTTCCCACAATACGACCGGGAGATCCGGACCTTCTGGGCCCATACTGAGGGTCTGGTGGAGGAGTATCCCTATTCCGCACCCATGATCCGACGGCTTCGGGAACTGGGCTACGGAGTTTATCTGCTTTCCAACTATCCCACGGAGACCGCAGCGCGGCACTGGCCTACCTTTACGTTTCTTCCGGAGACCGACGGATACATCATCTCCGGCCCGGAGAAAATGACCAAGCCGGATCCCCGGATCTACCGCCTGCTGGAATCCCGGTTCGGGGTAAACCTTTCATCGTGCCTCTTCATCGACGACCGAACCGTCAATCTGGATGGCGCAGCCGCCGTGGGAATGCATCCCCTGCTGTTCACCGGTTATCCGGAGCTGGTGCAGGAGCTGAAAGAGTGGGGGATAGATTTGGAGTAACATGGAGACGGTTCTTACTACAGGATCTTGATCTTCAGGATCATTTATCCAATATCTCCGCGGCTTCCTTCAGCAGCTCAATGATGGGCAGATGCTGGGGGCAAACACTCTCGCACTGACCGCAGGCGATACAGTCCTTCGCCCTGCCGCCAAGACTGGCGATACCGTTGTAGTAGGCCTTCGGCCGGAAATCGTCATTTTCATACAGCCTTAACGTATTGATGGCCCGGAAAGCATCCGGGATACAGATCTTCATGGGACATCCGTCCGTACAGTACCGGCAGGAGGTACAGCCGATCAGCTTGGCACTGGTCATCAGCTCCGTAACTTTCTCCACCGCCGCCTTCTCTTCGGCGGAAAAAGGTTCAAAGTCCGTAAATGTTCCCAGGTTATCCTCCATCTGCGCCTCATCGGACATACCGGAAAGGATAGTCATGACACCGGGCTGGGATCCCACAAAGCGAAGAGCCCAGGAAGCAATAGACTTGTCCGGACGTACCTTCTTGAAAATGTCCTGCATCTCCGGGATCAGATTCGCCAGAGTTCCGCCCTTCACCGGTTCCATGATGATCATGGGGATATTCTGGTCCGCCAGGATCTTATGGATCCGTCCGGACTGAACCACCGGATTCTTCATATCCGCATAATTCATCTGGATCTGAACAAATTCCATCTCCGGGTGTTTATAGAGCACCTCTGCCAGAAGCTCCGGACTACCGTGGAAAGAGAAGCCCAGATGCTTGATCTCTCCCGCTGCCTTCTTCTGCAGTCCCCAGTTGAAGCAGTCCAGCTTCTCATAGGCATCGATATTCCCGTTCTCCACCGAGTGCAGCAGGTAAAAGTCGAAATAGTCCACTCCTGCCCGTTCCTTCTGCTCGTTGAAGATCCTGTCGCGGTCACTCAGCTCATGCAGCTCCCAGATGGGCAGCTTGGTAGCCAGCATGAAGGACTCTCTGGGATAACGCTTTACGATAGCTTCTCTTGCCGCAACTTCCGAACGGCCTCCGTGGTAAACATACGCAGTATCAAAGTAGTTAAAGCCAGCCTCCATATATCGGTCTACCATGTTGCACACCCGCTCCAGGTCGATCTGTCCGTCCTTCTGGGGCAGACGCATCAGGCCGAAGCCGAGCTTTGACATTTTGCTGAGATCAATCGCCATACACTTTCCTCCTTGGTATTTATGTGAAATCTCTTTTTCTGATCTTTCGGTTTACAGCTTCTGCAGCAGCTGCTTCAGCACGCCGAAGGCCACGCCGGCGCTGCGGATGACATTCTGGTTAAAGTCACCCCCGTCACCTGCATAGGTGTCGCTGATACACTTAATGGAGAGACAGCGCACATTGTTGATGAGACAGATCCTGGCAATGGCTGCGATCTCCATATCACAGATCTGACAACCCAGGGCTGCCAGCGCATCCTTATCTTCCTTCTTCTCAATGAACCTGCCGCCGCTGGCTACCGTTACCTCCATCAGGCCCGGGAGCTCCTTCTGTGCCAGCTCCACCAGACCTGCATCCAGCGGAATGAATTCATCCGGATATTCCTCATACTGATGCTCCTTCACCGGATCGATGGGGGATACATCATACTCATAGTGGCATACCTTCTTCACCACGAAAAGGTCCTCTACGCAAAGCTCGGGGATCAGTGCTCCGGTCACGCCGAAGTTCAGCACGATCTCACAGCCGGAGATCAGGATGAGCAGCTGCGTTGCCGCTGCAGCGTCGATCTCTCCGTATCCGGATTTCACGGCACTGATCTCATGGCCATACATTTCCGTATGATAAATGATGCGTCCGCCGCATTTTTCCTCTGTGATCTCTGCGCCGCTTTCCAGAAATGCCTTAAGCTCCCTTTCGATTGCAATAATGATACCGATCTTCATTTTTCATTCTCCTATGATACTTTGTCTTTTCTTCTACTGCATATTTGTACTGTCCTTCAGCTTCGAATCCCTGGAATACAGAAATCCGAAAAGTGCGCCACAGATGCCACCTATGATGTGTGTTGCCTGGGAGATGTTATCCTCCACGGCAAATGCGTTCCACAGTTCCTTTCCCAGATAGATCAGGATGATCAGGATCATGGACAGGGGGATCCCTCCGTCCTTCAGGTTGACCGCCGAGGTCAGTACGATCATCATGAATACCAGTCCACTGGCCCCGAGAAGCATGGTATGGGGAAAGAAGATCATCTGGAAGACAGAGGCCACCACTGCCGCGATCCCCATCATTTCCAGCAGATTCCTGGATCCGTAACGATTCTCCAGCTGGGGCCCAAGGAGCAGGAACAGTGTCATGTTCCCCACATAGTGGGCAAAATCCATATGCCCAAGCACATGGCCGAAGAGGCGGATCACCCACCAGAAGCTGAATTCGGAACGATAAACGGAGAAGAGATTCTTGTTGATCCAGCCGTTGGTCAGATAATCCAGGCCCAATATCGCCAGTGAGAGCAGTGCGAAGGTCAGCGTCACCGGCGCGTCATACCGGATCTTCGAAAAGATTTTCTTCTTCGGTCCCTGTTCCTGCGACTGCATTTGTTTCAGATAATCCGACATATCCTCCCCCTTTATCTTCCCGGCTTAAACCTTCTCAGTTTCTTTGCCAGCTTCGCCATACGCTGTCGCCGCAGCAGGTCTGTCTTCAGCTTCTTCAGGAAACGCTCGTCCCTGCAGAGCGCCTGCTTCTCTTCGATGGTCTTATCATAAAAACCCTTACTCCTGAGCGATGCCTGTATGATCAGTTCCACTTTCTCCGGTGCCAGAAGCTCAGCCGCCATGGCCTGTGTGGCGTAGTCTCCCTTCTCGTCCGACAGCATATAGCCGGAGATGATCTTAAGGAAATGTGCATCCGCCCCAAGGGGATCCGATGCGTCCACCGGCAGATCCGGCATCCGCCCTTCTGCCTCAAACTCCGCCTTCATCTGTGCCGTCTTCTTTTCCACTTCCTTAAAGCCGGTATAGAAATCGTTCTCATGCTTCTTTGCATATTCCTTGAATACCGGATTCATGCCATAGCTCACGATCTGCTTCTGGACCGTTCCGTCCTTCAGCTCCTGCAGCATTTCCTCCAGCATTTCCTTTGTGGTATCGGGATGAAATGCCTTCTCGATGTAGCGTTTGGTCACAAAATCCACCGCCAGATCATAGCCTGCGGGCTTCTGGATCTTCGGCAGGTACTCATCCGGTCCCGTACAACTGAGGCCAACCCGGATCTTCCTGTGGTTTACCTTCTGCAGCCGGGAAAGAAACTCCTTCTGGATCGTCAGCCGATCCGCCATATTCTCCTCCCGGGCATTGATCCTGTCCCGGATCTCCGGATCCGTGAGATCTGGAAGGCTTAAGCCGTTCTTTGCCGCAATATCCGTAAGCCTTACCTTCACTGCCAGGAGACTCAGCTCCGCAGTTCCCGGAAGCATGACACAGCGCTGAAGGCCGGTAAACCCGAAGATCAGCCGGTCCGCCAGACGTTTGGCGGCGTTTTCCGTCACTGCATACCGTTTCCGGTTGGTCTCTGTATCCTCCGGCCGACGAAGCCGGTAGTTCTGGAGCAGGATCTGGGCACTGCGCCTGTACTGATACAGGGTGCGGAGAACCCTTTCCGGTTCCGCCGCCCGATCCTCCATGGCGTGGATCGCGGCCCCCAGTGCACGGACCAGCTCCTTATACTGTGTGCTGTCCCGGGGTCCGAAATAGTGCTTTCCCTTGAAGATCTCCTCTTCCGGCAGTTCTTCTTTCTCCTGCCAGACCGGATCTTCATTTTCACGGTATCTTAATGCCGAAAGCTCTCCCTTCAGCTCCCTCAGCATCCGTTCCTTGCCTTTTTCCAGCACTGCGCAGTTGAGCCAGAGCTCCTGCAGTTTTTCTTCGGTTAGGGCGGTATTCTGTTCTTCTAATAATTCCAATTCGCTCATTGTAAAGATCCTTCACTTCGTTCAGGATGACAGTGATAATCCAACCTTCCTGCATGACGAAGATCCTTCACTTCGTTCAGGATGACATTCCGGATGACAATCAGGATGACATTCCGGATGATGATCCGACTTCCTCCATGGTGTACATCCGGGAGGAAAAATCCGGCATATGACGCACCTCACCGGAATAACCGGTGCCGGAAAAAGCCGGTGCCACATGCACTCCCGCTTCCATCAGCAGATCGCCATACAGCACAAGCTCCTCGGTCTCGCCGTCCATTTTCACCTTCTTTGCCAGCAGATTATGGACGAAGCTGTCCGGCTTTACATGAATGGGAGCCACTGTATTTACAAGATTGCCAAACTCCTTTATATTATACTGCATTTTTCGATTTTTGAAAGCATACTTTTTCTCAGGATCGAGGCCCAGGGCATGATAAACCTCCGTCTGGGTATTCGGCCGGGTGAGAAGCTGAAGGAGAAGTCCCACCGCCTTCCGCCGATCCGGAGAGACCACGGTCCATTCCGTTACATTTCCGGGAACCGGGGAAAGGACGCTGTATACATCATCCCCTCTTCCGATGCTCCGCCCCCGGTAGAAGGAACCGAAGAAGAAGGTCTTCCGCCACTCCTTATACAGGGCGATCTGGGCCGCAAGCTCTGCCCGTTCTTCTTTCTTCATGTCGCAAATGTTGCACTCATAGCCCAGTACCCCGAAGGCTGCCACATTGAACCGGGTCTGAAGCGGTGTGCGGCGAAGGGTCTGGTGATTGGGAATATCCGAAACATGGGCCGTCACCGTACTCATGGGATAGCCATAGCTGTAACCGGTCTGGATCTCCGTCCGGGCCACCGCATCGCTGTCATCACTGGCCCAGATCTGGGGGAAATAGGAAAGGATCCCGAGATCGAACCGGTTTCCGCCGGAGGCGCAGCCCTCAAAGAGGATATGGGGAAATCTCTCCGTCAGGGTCTTCATCACCCGGTACAGTCCCAGCACATACCGGTGGGCCGTTTCCCCCTGCCGCTCCGGAGGAAGGGCCTTACTGTAGATATCCGTCATGGACCTGTTCATATCCCATTTCACGTAGGAGATCTTCGCCGAACCGAAGACCCGGGACATGGCGGAAATGATATGATCCTGCACCTCTGTCCGGGTCAGATCCAGAAACCGCTGGTTTCTTCCCTCGGAATGCAGATGCCCGGGGATATCCATGGCCCAGTCCGGATGATCCCGGTACAGGCTGCTGTCCACATTGACCATCTCCGGTTCCACCCAGAGACCGAACTGAAGCCCCAGGGCCGAGACCTTGTCCGCCAGACCCTTCAGACCGTGGGGAAGCTTCTTCGTATTGACCTCCCAGTCCCCCAGGGCCTTTGTATCATCCTCCCGGTCACCGAACCATCCGTCATCCATAACGAAGAGCTCGATCCCCACCTCCTTTCCAGCCTTTGCAAGGGAAAGGAGCTTCTTTTCATTGATCTTGAAATAAGCAGCCTCCCAACTGTTCAGCAGGATCGGCCGCGGCCGGTTCTTCCATTCTCCCCGGACGATATGCTCCCGGACAAACCGGTGCATGGACTGACTCATGCCGTTGAAGCCCGCCTTTGAGAAGGTCATTACCGCCTCCGGCGTATGGAAGCTCTCACCGGGAGGAAGCATCCAGGAGAAGCCTTCGGGATGGATCCCCGTCATTACCCGGAGCTTTCCGAAGGGGCTCACCTCGGCTGCTTCCATATGGTTTCCGCTGTAAACCAGGTTAAATGCATAGACCCAGCCCTCATCCTCCTTGGTATGGGGTGCATGCAGCATGAAGAAGGGATTTGCCCGGTTGGAGGATACCCCGCCGGCAGCTGTGCTCACATGTTTTCCCGCCCGAAGGGGCGTTTCCCGGCGGCACATTTCCCTGGCCCAGGCCCCGTTAAAGGTGGAAAGGGTATAGGCGCCGGCATCCAGATCCAGCATCAGGCTCATGAGCCGCTCCACCGTCACCGTTTCTTTACTGTCATTGGTCAGTACCGCGGACCGGGTGATCACATCGCAGTCCGGAAAGACCGTGTAGTTTAAGGTGAGGGTCAGATCATAGGACTGATCCGTAAGAAGGATCTGCAGGGTCTGGGCATGGATTCCCCGGGACAGGGTATCCACGGGGATCCGGCCTTCCGGAGCCTCATCATAGGCGCCGGGCATACCCGGGATCTCCACCGTTCCCCGGATCAGCCGGGCATCCGTAAAAATAAAATCAGAGGTACGCCCACCGTCGGCATGGCATACCACAACAGCCGGTTCCCGAAGGTCTCCCTTCCCGGTTGCCGAGTACTCCAGTCGCATATCCTCCAGTGTGTACCTCTTTTCTTCATCATCATAGAGACAGGTCGTGCCCGGAGGAAAGGCATGTCTTTCCTCAAGGCCCGCACTGTCCTCATCGATCCGGATCTTCGCACCGTAGTAAAGATGCTCCAGCTGCCCCGTGGGCAGCACCCGAAACGCATAGGTGGTCCTGTCCGTATCCAGTACAAACAGCTTGTTTTCTATAGCTCTGATCATTGGCCCCCTCCTTATCCATACCGGGATCAGCTGTTTTGGGATCTCTTCTTAGCGATCTCCTGCGCCAGCTCCTCCACCTTCTCATCCGTCAGGATGAACTTCTTTTTGAATACCAGAATGGCGATGATCAGTCCTACTACAGGGATGATGGTCATGGTCATCCGAAGACCCATTTTCGCACTGGAGGACACATTTGCCGCAAAATCCTTTACCTGGTCCGCCTCGGTTGCCGCCTCGTCGGAGAGGGCGTTGATGGAGAGGCAGATAGCTGCCACGAATGCCGCGATACCGGAAGCCAGCTTAACCACAAAGGTCTGCATGGAGAAGATCACCGATTCATCCCGGCGGCCGTTCTTCAGCTCGCCGTAATCCACGGTATTGGCCAGGAATACAGTGGTCAGTACCTGAAGCACGCCATTTGCCGCGAAGATAAAGAATCCGGGAATGAACAGAACGAATACATTGGACATTCCGGCAAAGGCAATGGCGAAAAGCGCGATATACCCGAAGATGGCACTGGCCAGGGTTATGTAGAAGATCGTTGTGTTCGTCAGCTTCTTTCGGAACAGCGGATAGACCACCATCATGGACAGGATCTGTACCGCACCGCCGAACATGTTGAAGAAGGTATAGCTATTGTACCAGGTTTCGCCGCCGAAGTCATACTTGAAGAAGTAGATCACCAGGTTGGAGGTGATATATACTGCCGTATTGATCAGCACGATGGCGATCACCACAGTCATGGCCTGGTCATTTTTGATCAGGGCCTTGAACATCTGTCCTACTGTGGGGGACTCCATCTCCACTGTGGATTTTTCCTTGATGCTGAGGCAGGTAATGAGGATAAATATAACGAAAAGGATAGCTACAAGCAAAGCGAACCAGCGGAAGCCGTCACGCTCTCCTTCTGTTCCGTCGCCTCCCAGCATATGCACGATCATCATGGTGAAGATGGTAACCAGTGCGGAACCCACGCCAGCACAGGAACGGGCCATTGTGGTCAGTCCCTCACGCTCCCGTCCGCCCCTGGTGAAGGCGGGGATCATGGACCAGTAGGGGATATCCATCATGGTATAGGTCACGCCCCACAGGATGTATGTGATAGCGGCGTAAGCCACCAGTCCGCCGCCGTCCAGCTTCGGAGGTGCGGAAAACATCAGGAACAGGATCACCGCATTGGTGAGTGTACCGATCATGAGCCAGGGACGGAACTTCCCCCAGCGGGTCTTGGTCTTCGCAACCACCACCCCCATGATGGGATCATTAAATGCATCGAAGATCCGGGCCACCAGCAGGATCACGCCCATGGCCACTGCGGATACTCCGAGAATATCCTGGAAATAATAAAGGATATAGCTGGCCGAAAGCATATAGACCATATCCTTGCCTACAGCCCCCAGACCGTAAGCCAGTTTCTCTTTGAAATGTAACTGCATACGCCTCTCCTTTCTTGTCACCCCTGTTGTCATACACTCTGTCATTCTGAGGACGAAGCATAGCTTTCCGGCACAAAACTCGCGTCAGCGAGATTTAGTGGCGGAAAGCGTTAGCTGGGCCGAAGCATAGCTTTCCGGCACAAAACTCGCGTCAGCGAGATTTAGTGGTGGAAAGCGTTAGCTGGGCAGTCAGGGCCGAAGAATCCCTTCGTCTTAGTCCACGGGATAGGATGACAGATGATTAACCTTTCATCTTCATGGCGATCTCCACTGCCTTATAGGCCCCGTCATAGACCCCCATCTGCTTGTTCTTCTTTATATTCTCGCACATGTCCTTCAGCATCACCTCGTCCTCGGTAAAGAGCTCCAGTGCCTGCAGCACATGGGGGATATCTCTCAACTCCAGCGTACCGTCTCCGATCTCTGCGGAATGGATAGCGCCCCACTGCTCATGTCCCCCCACCCGCTGAATGAAGAGCTTCGGGATGGGATAGAAGCTCAGCTCACTGGGCTTGGTCACCAGCACGTCCGCACTCCGCATCAGAAGGTTCGTGGCATATACTGCTTCGAAAATGTTCTGATGATAGAAGGCGTGTACGCCCACCACTCTCCTGGTCAGTGCGTCCTCAGCAAATTTCTTCGTTTTGTCCCAGTCATCGAAATGCTCACGGCTCACTCTGGACAGTCCGCGGATCTCTGCGGTAAGCTTCTCCCAGACCTCCCGGTAATCACCCACATTTACATAAAGGGCAACCTCCTTCTTCCGGATCTTCGGCATAAGGGACCGGATGATGCTCTTGAAGATCTCTCCCTGCGCCCCTGCACCGCCGATGGTGAGCAGGAACCGCATGGGCTCGCCGTCTTTTTTACGCTTCATTCTGGCGTCGCAGTCGGCCTCGATATTTGCCACCAGCTCATGATCCACATAATGCCCGGTGTAGACCAGCGTATCCTCCGGCATGGGCTTCAGAAGATCCTTCTTCTGCATGCCGTTCAGTATCCGGTAACCCTGATATGCATAATGGGTCTGCACCGTATGGATACTGCCCTCTGCCAGATGCAGTGCCATGGGCCAGTTATCCGGGATGGCGTTTACCACATGCTCCATGCCCGCATGAAGGGCTGCCTGTGCCGGCCATACATGGGTTGCGATCAGCGGGAGCTCCTTCGGCACATTCCGGAACACCGGTGCCATAAGCTTTGCATTTTCCTGATCCGAAGCGTTATAGGAGAGCTGGCGGAACCCTTCGTAATTGATGGGCTCCCATACAAAATGGTTGAACAACTTGCTCTTCTGCGACATCCTGGATCCCAGAGAATACAGATCATTCTGGGCGGAGATCACCTTGGTGGCCGTAGTATCCGGATAGGAATTCAGGTCCATCCAGTACGGGGTATAGCCCATGGCATGGGCCGCGGAAGCAATGGCCATGGAGATCCGGTAGTGCCCGAAGCCCATGCGGATATTGCCTACGATCAAGCCCTTTTCGGTGTCGAACTCCGTCTGCTTACCGGCATCACCGGTCAGTTCCGATGCCTTCTCTTCAGCACCCGCCGATACCTTGTTATCCTGACTCTCCGTGTCATCCTGACTCTCCGTGTCATCCCGACTCTCCGCGTCATCCCGACTCTCCGCGTCATCCCGACTCTCCGTGTCATCCCAGCCCTCTCTGTCATTCTGAGCGGAGCGAAGAATCTTGTCCTCCCGCTTCCTGACAACCACATTCTTCACCCCGAGGATATCCCCGATATACGGATTCTCTTCCACTACTGTCTCATAATCCGTCTCGCTGTCATCCCCGAATTTCTTTGCATATTTCTCCCGGGATCTGTTGGCCTTCTTCACGGTGGAACGGCTCATTTCATTACCGAAGATCACCTCGGAACGCTGCACGGTATAGGGATGGGACAGATCCTCATCCATCTCATGATCGTATTCAGCCTGAGCCTCTCCCCCCACAGCGTTCTCCACAACACCTTCCGCCTTATTATCTGCAACGCCTTCCGCCTTGTTTTCTGCAACGCCTTCCGCCTTGTCCTCTGCAACGGCCTTGGTTTCTTCAACGCCTTCTACAGCGGTTTCCTCAGCCTTCTTCATGGTTTCTTCTTCCGTTACAGCGACCAGTTCCTGCTGAATGTTCTTCCCTGCTGTCCTCTTCTTTCGTGCCATGCTGTCTCCTTCCGTTCTCGTCCGTTACTCTGTCTCTTCTCAGTCCTTCACCTTGATGATCCCATCGATCAGGATATCCACTACCTCCGTCAGTCCCTGCTGGTAGCTGATGCCGTTTCTCTGAAGGATATCCCGCTGGAAGAACTGCTCCAGCGATGCTTCAAACATCATCTTGAAGATCGGAATGCTGATCTTACGGACGCTGCCCTCCAGCATGCCCTGTTCCAGAAGGGCGATGGTGGATTCCCATCCGGTCTCCAGCCGTTGCTCCACCAGCTCGTAGATCTCCGGGTATCTCTCCCTGAGCTCGTAAACTCCCTGGAAATTTATGTCCTTATAGGCATCCGGGAAGACACCCATCAGCCGTCTCAGCTTCTCCACCGTATCCAGGTTCTTATCCCAGAGCACCTTCTCTTCGCCGGCCTTAATGGATGCAAATACATAATCCACCAGCGCCACCATCAGCTCATCCTTACCTGCGAATACGGTATAGATCGTCTTCTTGCTCATCCCCAGCGTTTCCGCCAGATCATCCATGGTAAAACGAATCCCCTTATCCTTAAAACAGGTGGTCGCACCCTCCATGATCCTTTCTTTCAGTTCCATATCCAGATCCCTCACTTTCCTGCATATATCTCCGTCCACCCCGAACGGTTCCCGTCAAAAACATCGGAAACGATTTTTTTCTTTTTCGTTTCTGACCTCATGATAACAAAAAAATGCACAGGCCACAAGAAACGAATTTTACAAAACGAGTTCCCGAAGCATGTGCATTTTGTATAAATGCGGTTTGCTTTTCAGTTTTTCATTGGATATATATCACGAAAATGTAGTATGTTGCAAGGTCAGAACAGCTCAAATACTGTTGTATAGTCCACGTTTTCAAAATATTACCTCTGTCGAACATGGTTGTACATTCTTTTAACATCCTGTGTCATGTTCTTCGGTTTCAACTGTATGTCGGGGTTTTCCCGGTGGAACACCGAAAAAACCTGATGCATGAATCCCTGGCCTACCCAGTCGATCCCCTCAAAATCCAGAACCACTTCTTTAAACTCCGTAAGACGATTACATAGACGCTTGGCCTGAGAACGAGAGACTGGAGCTTTATCAAAAATAGAATCCAACCGGATCTCTGTACGCTGAAATCCTCCGTCCTCATTTGTATATGCATCAAAAATCTGCTTCGCCGTTTTTCGACTGTTATTTTCCAGAGAAAGATAGACCAATGTTCCTTCCATTTTCCTATCCGGGATAAAAGCCTCCCACTCATTCGTGTATTTATCCCGAGAGTAAAAATGTCCATCCGAGTAAATAAAAAAGGTATCCATCATTCGGGAAGTAAAGAAAATCCCTTCCCCCGAATGGTGTATCTCATCTGTGGTAAGCTTTCCTTTTGCCAGCTCCGCTGCAATATCCGAAAATGTCCGAAATCCATAATATTCCTGCAATTTTCTGAAAATTCCGATACCATCATCCTGAATGATCACTGTAGTGGATCGAATATCCTGAACGACAGTCACATGAACATTCTCCGCTTCAGAATGATCGATCACATTGTTTATCATTTCCGAAACCGCATAATACCATATCTGCCGAATTGTATCCGAAAGTCCCGCAATTTGCGGTTCCACTATATACTCAAATATATATCCGTCATCCTCCAGGTCTCCTCCACTTCGGGTAAATGTAAAGGAGACCCGATTCTCATTCAGCTTGTAAACTCCTCGCTTTTCCCGAATGATTCTCCCCTGATCTATCAGTTCATTCAGATAGGTATGAACCGTATTCAGATTGATCTCAAACTCTTTGGAAACCAGTTTAGGAGCATCATCCCTTCCTTCAGCTATTTTTTCCAGAAGACAGGAAATGATGATCTCTTTTTTATCCTTTGAAAACTTCATTCCGGCAACCTCGTTTCATTATCCTTTTCTATCAAATCAATTTTATACCTGAATAGAACAGAAATCAACCTTGTTTATTCGCCATAAAACAATTCTTATTCGCTATAAATCATTTATGGCGAATTATTTACAGTTTATAGCGAGTAAAAAGGCAGGAACAACGATATCGCTGCTCCTGCCCATAAATTACACTACCACTTTCCTACTTACTCTTAAGGATTTTTGACCGATCAATCTTCTCTGCAACAACTGCGTCAGCTGTTGAATAGATAGTTTTAAAATACCATCTGATGAAAACACACTTTTCATACTCCGTTCCATCAGTAACAGAACCATGTTCCTTGTAGTAATCTATCAACCAGTCAACGGTATCCTCACGTGTGAGAAACTCTTTACATATATTCGAATGACTCATCAACGCACTTAATGCCCACTGTGCACGGTCAAAGGCTGCTATATCTCCGAGAAAAGGATACTTAATTACCCATGAAAAAAGCTCGTCTGATTTCTTTTCCTTCAACAGGCCTTCCGGCATATTACAGGCAGCCAGCGCCTCCTGATAGGAAAGGGCTTTCCACTTGTCAGTACCAGGTCTCACCGGATACTCCCCAGGCACAGACCAGCCATTCATGACTGTCACATCATCCCTATCTGTTTTATCTGATTTCACGGTTTCGCTCACAGCCTTCTCGCCTTCCAACGAGCCCTTATCTTCCAGTTTCTCAGCTAAAACACCATCAAGATCATCCGCCGTATTCGAATCAATCGAATTTTTGGGGACAGTTAGAAACACAATGGCAAGCAAAACAATTGAAACGACAACCAACAGCTTAGTCCATAATGCCGGTTTCTTTATATTCAGTACATTTTTCACTCTATCTTTCATTCCGTTTCCTCCAAAAGCCAGGTGATACATAACAAGCATACTTCTCTCAGTCCCGCAGGAAATCAGCGCATTTGCGTATTTTTTTCTTTCTTTAAGCCCCATATCCCTGATCACACGCTCATCACATGCAGTCTCTATATCTCTGCAAAAAAGAGCATATGCAATCCATACAAATGGATTAAACCAGTAAAATGTAAGCAACATAAAACCTAGTATAGCATCTATCAATTAGATGCACATTTTGAAAATGTCTCCACATTTACCTCCTCGTTGATATCAATGTCATCCAGTTTCCATGTCCAATGGTAGACCACTGGTTCTTCATTGATCTCGTCGAAGTATTTGTAGAT
>JAGBNH010000062.1 GCA_017634475.1 Eubacterium sp. | reverse complement strand
TGTCATCCTGAGCCACAAGGCAAGCGCACTTGTGCGCGTAGCCTGTGAGCGAAGGATCTTGCCCGGATCGGGAGTGGAATCGTAGTTACGGATCATAGAAAAGAACATGAAGCGTGTCATCCTGAGCCGAAGGCGAAGGATCTTGAAGCCTGCATCAGCGTAAATCGTAGTTACGGATCATAGAAAAGAACAGGAAAAACTATGGATATTACTGGAATTGCGATCACTGCCGGCGTCATCGGCGGTGTGGGAATACTGGTGGGAGTCTTGCTGGGACGTGCCGGCAAGATCTTCCATGTGGAAGAAAATGAAACGGAGCAGGCGGTCCGGGATGCACTGCCCGGAAATAACTGCGGAGCCTGCGGTTATCCGGGATGCGACGGAATGGCCAGAGCCATCGCTGCCGGTCAGGCCCCGACCAACGGATGTCCTGTGGGCGGAGCAGCGGTTGCAGCAAAGATCAGTGAAATCATGGGCGGCGGATCGGAGCAGCCCCAGGAGGTCATGGTGGCCTATGTACACTGCAAGGGCGACTGCGACAAGGCCAAAGACGTGTATGAATATGTGGGCCCCCGGGTCTGCAGCATCGCCGTGAACACCCCCAACAGCGGCCCCAAGGCCTGCAAGTACGGATGCCTCGGCTACGGCGAATGTCAGTCCGTCTGCGAATTCGGCGCCATTTCCCTGAAGGACGGCATCGCCGTCATCGACCCGGAGAAATGTGTGGCCTGCGGACAGTGCGTAAAGGCCTGCCCGAGAAAGATCATTTCCCTGGTACCGAAGGAGAAGAAGCATCATATTGCATGTAATTCCCAGGATCGTGGTCTGGACGTGAAAAAGGTCTGCACCGCAGGCTGTCTCGGCTGCACCATGTGCGTGAAGAAATGTCCGGTTCAGGCCATTGAAATGAAGGGGAATCTTCCGGTGATCGACTACGGGAAATGCGTTAACTGCGGAGCCTGCGCAGCATCCTGCCCCGCAAAGTCCATTACATAGACGATAAACGCTGTCATCCTGAGGGCGTAGCCCGAAGGATCTGAAAAAGCTGTCATCCTGAGGGCACAGCCCGAAGGATCTTTATACCGATTCAAATATTAGGAGGTTACAACCATGAAGTGTCCGTTTTGCGGAGATGATAATACCCGGGTCATCGATTCCCGGCCGGCAGAGGATAACAGCTCGATCCGTCGGCGTCGTCAGTGTGACGTCTGCGGAAAACGCTTTACCACTTATGAGAAGGTAGAGACGGTTCCCCTGATGATCGTGAAGAAGGATAAGACCCGTGAGACCTACGACCGTTCCAAGCTGGAGAAGGGAATTGTCCGTTCCTGCCACAAGCGGCCGGTAAATATGGATCAGATCGTTTCCTGCGTAGACGCCATCGAGTCCGAGATCTTCAATATGGGTCTCAGAGAGATCGAAAGCTCCAAGCTGGGTGAGCTGGTGATGGATAAGCTTAAAGGCCTGGATGAAGTGGCTTATGTACGTTTTGCATCGGTATACCGTGAATTCAAGGATGTAAACACCTTCATGGATGAACTGAAGAAGCTGCTGAAATAAGAAGCCGGAAGATCAGGAGGAGGCATGGGAGAAACCGTTTATAAACTTATTTGCAGCGGTACCTCTGAGGTGATCGTGAAGAAATCCCGGTTTCTGGGGATCACCTTCCCCATCGAGACCCCGGAGGATGCGGCAGAGCAGATCGCGGGTATACGAAAGAAATACTATGATGCCCGGCATAATTGCTATGCCTATCGACTGCCGGGGGCGGAGAAATTCTCCGATGACGGCGAACCCAGTCAGACAGCGGGGAAACCCATGCTGGATGTGCTGAGCGGTGCAGGGCTTGTAGGTGCCCTTGTGGTGGTAACCCGGTATTTCGGCGGAACCCTTCTGGGAACCGGCGGTCTGGTACGGGCCTATACCGAGGCGGCGCAGCTGGCCGTAGCAGATAGCAAGATCATGGAGATCTGCCCCAGAAGACATGTGGAATGCCGCGTATCCTACCCGGATCTGGGAAGGGTGCAGTATATTTTCCGCGAAGCGGGAATCGAGCCCCTGGAGGATTATCAGGAAGAGATCACCCTTACGGCGGAGATCCCGGACGAGAAGGTCCTCCGACTTACCGCGGCAGTTACAGAGGCCACCGCAGGGAAAGCCGGGATCAGCGTAGGCGAGATCTATCTGGGTTGATCCAAAGCCGGGATCAGAGTGTGAGAACTCTATCTGGGCTGATCCATCTTAAAAAAAGGAGAATGAAAATGAGATATCAGAATCCAGTGGTCCGCGGCTTTAACCCGGATCCCAGTGTATGCAGCGCAAATGGCAAATTCTATCTGGTTACCAGCTCCTTCCAGTTCTTTCCGGGGGTGCCCCTCTTCGAGAGCACCGATCTGGTAAACTGGAAGCAGATCGGCCATGTGCTTACTCGGCCGTCCCAGGTGATGCTCACCGGCGTCCGGGCGTCCGGCGGTGTATTTGCACCTACCATCCGTGAGTATAACGGACGGTTCTATATGGTGACGAACAACAATTCCACCAATGAGAATTTCTATGTCTATACCGATGATATCTACGGTGAGTGGTCCGATCCCATCACGGTGGATCAGGATGGTATCGATCCCTCCCTTTATTTTGAGGACGGACGCTGTTTCTTTCTCACCAACGGGACCGATGACGAGGGAGAAGGCGGGATCGTTCAGTGCGAGATCGAGATCGAGACGGGAAAGAAGCTCAGTCCCTCAAAATCCCTGTGGAAGGGCAGCGGCGGACGCTATATCGAGAGCCCCCACATGTATAAGATCGGGGATTACTATTATCTCATGGTGGCAGAGGGCGGTACGGAGTACGGCCATATGATCACTTATACCCGGTCGAAATCCATCTGGGGACCCTTTGAGGACTATGCAAAGAATCCGGTGCTGACCAACCGGAACAAGGCGCCCTTCGAGATCCAGGGCATCGGACACGGTGACCTGATCCGGGGAAATGACGGCAACTGGTACATGCTTTCCCTGGGCTTCCGCCAGATCGAGAAATGGGATGCTTACCATACCCTGGGCCGGGAGGTGTTCCTTACTCCCGCACAGTTTGATGAGGAGGGCTGGTTCACCTGCGGAGCAGACGGCACCACCGATTTTGCCTATGAGATCCCCGGCGACGGCGTGCAGGAGCTGAAGAAGGAATATACCTTCGCCAATACGGAATGGACGAAGGAATGGGCATTTCTCCGGGATATGCATCCCGAGGATTATATCCTGGAGCGGGATCGTGCAGTCCTCACGGGTTCTGCACTTTCGTTAAATGATCTGGCTTCTCCCACCTTTGTGGGAATGCGGCAGAAGGAATTTGACATGGAAATGTCCGTCCTTCTGGACCTTAAGCTGACGGACAAAAAGGAAGCGTTCACTCCGGTACCCTTTGCAGGGCTTACGGTCTATATGGATGAGACGGAGCATTTCGATGTGGGAGTTACCCTGCAGGAGGAAAAGAAAGAGATCGTCCTCCGGCTCTGTATCGGGACCATCCGTCATGAGGCGCTGCGGATCCCTGTAGAGGGGGAAGGGAAACTCCGGCTTTCGGTGGTTTCCGAACGCTCCTGGTACCGGTTCTATGCACAGCTTCTTACCCCTACGCCCGCTTCCGGAAAGATCTTTCTGGGACAGGAACGATCCAAGTATCTTTCCACCGAGGTGGCCGGAGGTTTCACCGGCGTGATGATCGGGCTCTTTGCCGAAGGAAATGTGGAAGCGGAATTTACCGAGTTTCGCTGCATTTACCCCATGGTGGATAAGATCTTTTTTGATCTGGACGGTGTGCTGGCTGACTTTAACCAGGGGGTTCGGGAATTAACGGATCTGGAACCTAAGCCCCAGGACCCGAACCGTGATCCGGCGTATGAAGACCGGCTCTGGGCCGAAGTAAGGGCGGTGCCGAATTTCTATGACAGGCTTAAGCCTGTAGAAGAAGCCATGGAGCTGTTCCGTCAGCTGAAGGAAAAATATCCGGGGAAGGTGGAGATCCTCACCGGCATTCCGAAACCGAACCGGAAGGTGGTCACTGCAGCAGAGGACAAGCGGAACTGGGTAAAACGCCTCCTGGGAGAGGATGTGGTGGTGCATACGGTGCTCCGTAAGGATAAAACCAGTTTCTGCCGCGGGCGGGAGAGTATCCTGATCGATGATTATTTCGTCAATACGGACGCATGGAAGAGTGAGGGAGGAACCACAATCCTCTTCACTACGGCGGAAGAGGCCCGTAAAGAACTGCAGCAGATAGGTCTTTTATGATCCATGGAACGATCCATAGAACAGAAAAATCCCTTGTCATCCTGAACTGCAGGATGACAAGGGATTTATCTCTATCCGTATATCCCTGAACCCTAGAAATAATAGGGCGGGAACAGCATGGACAGAACCTTAAGGGCCTTCTCGAACTGCGTTACATCGAAGATGACTCCCCCCATGATAATGGACATGGTAAGGATCACCGGGAGCACCTTCTGGTATACACTGCTCCTTCGGATCACCAGACAGAGGGTAAGAGAGTAGAAGACACAGACTGCTGCATAGAGCAGGACCGTCCCCAACAGGGCCAGGGCGTTACCTCCCTCCGTGATGAGGATCACCGGATAGGAAATGATGGTCATGGGCAGGATGGCGGAAATGATATGCAGGAATCGCATGTACCAGCGTTCCGACAGACGGAGTCTGGTATAAAGACGTTCGTCCGTATCCTTAAGATAGGTGGCGATACCGATCATGCCCGCAGCGAAGATAAAGAGTCCGGCGAATTTCCGGATGGGAATATCGGCCTTTTCTTCCTTGGTAAGATCATTATATACGCCGCCGGAAGCATCCTCCACCCGGAAGATCTCCGTACTGTTCTGGAAATGATCATAAGTAGCATCCAGCTGTTTCATTAATTCCGTAAGATCGAAGCCCGAATAGAGCGAAGCTTCGGCAGCCCTATCCTTCATATCCCGGATGGCCATACGGCGGAAGATGAGATTGAAGAATTCGTCCTTGCAGAGTGAAGGCAGCAGGGAGGAGGGGCTGGTATATACGATGATCTTTACCTCCGGGTCAGGTTGGCTGGCGCCCCGTCCAAAGCCATCGGGGATGAGAAAGCCGGAATTGGCCTTCTTCTGCATGATGTCCTGGTACATTTCCTCCCGGGAACCCACCCGGTAGAAATGGAAAATGGAATTCTTGTTGATCAGTTCCTCAGCGGCGGCCTGCATATCCGGGTCCGTATCCTCACACAGAACGGCTACGGGGATGTACAGGGATTTCTCCGAAGAGGGGATCTGCCGATAGATCACCGCAAGCAGAACTAAAGTCAGAAGCATGGCCAGGTTTACCGGCTGCTTCAGACTTCGTTTGCACAGGATGAAAAATCGGTTAAGGATCAGTTTCATATTTACACTCCAATGAATTTAGTACATAACGCCCTGCAGCAGGCGGATCAGTCCGTAAACCGGATTGACGGAAGAGAGCTTCTGCAGGAACCGGGGCAGCAGATCCATGGGGACCAGTCCGCCGGAAATATACATCAGAAGGACTATGCCGATCAGGATGACAAGATTGGCATAGGCCGAGTTTTTAACGGTGTAAGCCAGCACGTGGATAAAGAGGCCGATCACTGCGGAAATGGGGATCATCCATAAGAGGGAGGTCCATTTCGCGCCGAATCCGGCGATCATCAGGCTGATAAAAATGATGAGATATGCAAAATACAGAAGAAATACAGTGCTGATCAGTTCGCTGACCCGGATGCCCAGCCGGTTCAGGCCTGCGGCATGCTGCCGGATCTGATAGGCACTTTTCCTGCCCTGGTAGAAGGGCGTCAGCAGGAAGGACAGCAGGCTCAGCACCAGAAGGGTGTAGCAGGCCGCCAGCTGCTTCGAAAGGGGAAGATGGGACAGATGATCGTAATTCTGCGGATCGAACAGGCTGTCACGGGTGAGCACATAAGTAAGGTTATTGGCGCTGATCTTTTTCACGAAGGCATCGGTTTCGGCAGGATCCACGGACAGCTCTTTGTTCACCTGGCGAAGGGTGAATTCGATGGCCTGGGCGGTACCCAGAAGCTGCGCACTGTTCAGGAGAAGGTCATTGACGATATGCTCCTCCATGGTGTTATTCTCCTTGAACACGATGCGGATGGGTTTATTCTCATTTTCATAGATTCCATTTACAAAATCATCGGGGATCAGGATCAGAGCCGTGATCTCTCCCTCGGCGAGAGCCTTCAGTCCTTCGTCCTCCGTGGAAAAACGGTTGATCTGCAGGGTTTCCCGGAAGCTCTGCATTTCCTCCACAAGGGCGAGGCCGGCTTCGTCGTCGGCGTCATCCATGGGCATGTGAAGTCCCACAGGCACCTGGGCCGTCTGGTTGGGGTTAAAGAAGAGCTTTTCCCCGTTTTTGATCACGATCAGGGACACCAGAAGGAAGATCAGGGTATAGATGGCCGTGGCGGGAAGCTGACGTACTGCCCGCCTTAGATCGGTGAAAATGGTTCGCTTTAACTGGTTCAGGTTCATGGGTGAGCTTATCTCCTCAGTAGTTCGGAAATGTCGGTTCCGTTTTTGATCTTCTCGGCAAGCTGCGGGAGATGAGTCACGACACCGTCCTTCAGCAGATAGCTCTCATCGCAGAATTCAAAGATCTTTTCATCATGGGATGCGATCACTGTGATCCCTCCGCCGGAACGGAAGAGGGAAAGAAAGTTGAGGATATCCTTCTTGGCCACCAGATCCAGGGCCGCAAAGGGCTCGTCCATAAGAAGGACATTGGGTTTGTTGATCAGTACTGTGGCAAGGGAGAGGCGTTTCTTCATTCCGCCGGACATACTGTTCACCGGCAGCTCAAGATAGGTATGAACGCCAAGAGCACAAAGAGATGTGTTCTGCAGAGTATCGAAGATCTCTGCCTTGGACATGGGCGTCCAGAGACGCAGATTGTCCATGGCGGTGAGCTCGTCGATCAGGGCATTTTCCTGCGTGACAAAGCCTACGGAGCTGTTGTAAGCTCGGGGATCGTCGGCATAGCTCTTCCCCTCCAGAAGGATGGTTCCTTCCGCCGGCTTCTTCACGCCGGCGATACTGAGAAGCAGGGTAGATTTTCCGGAGCCGTTCATTCCCAGCAGTCCGATGGTCTGACCGGGGGCCGCATCGAAACTCACATCCTGCAGAATGGTTTTCTTACGATATTTCAGTGTAACATGGGATAGACTTAACATTTCTTCCTATCTCTTTCATAAAAATTCTGGTAAAGATCTTCTTCCAGTACCTGGAAATCCAGATAATCAAAATCGATGGCCTCGATAAAGCTGTCCTTTGTAAACCGGGTCTTGGCCTGCCGTTTGAAGTCCCGGATGTTCACATCCAGCCATATGGGGATAGACAGGTCCAGCTTGTGACACCCCTCCTCCAGCGCGGCGTAAACCTTCTTCGTTCTGGTCATATCGGCTTCGGGCCGTTCCACCACGGTATCCCGCACCAGCCGGTTTTCCTTAATGATTCGCATCCATACTCGGAACATGATTCTCCTTCATTTACGTATCTTTTTTGACAGCAGGACGGGATTGCAGTATAATCGTGGCTGAATCTTATTCTGTGTTGTTTTTTAAGGTTTATTTGGGTTTGTCCGCTATAATCCCCAAATAACAGGGAACGGGATACGCATTTACAGTTTATTCACAGATCGGTGATGAAAAAGGTCAAAGTTAAAAAATTCACAATAAGTATATCACAAAATCACCATAAAAAAAGACTAAAGTGTAGACCGTAAAAAACCTGAGGAAAGATTTGAACGAATAAGACGTAGGAGGTAAGATCATGGATGAGGATTTTGGAACATTTTCCTATGGAAAATCAACAATGAAAACAGATACGGATGCCGACTCCGGTTCGGAAATGAGAAACGGACAGGATGAGGCCAGAAGAACTGCCTATCGTCCCGAACCCTACGAAGCAGCAGCTATGAACCGCACTACAGGACCCGCTTTCGGAGGAATGGGAGGCAGCCAGTTCACCGGCAATGCCTACGGCGCTATGGGGGCTGAAGCTCCCCGGCCGGGTACTCCGCAGAATATCCCGCCTGCTCCGACCACACCGAAGAAGAAGGCGGAGAAGAAGAGCTCCGGTAACGGAAGAAAATTCCTGCTTACCGCGGCACTGGCACTGGTGTTCGGCGTGATCGCATCCGGTGCATTTATCGGAATGAACAAGCTGTTCGGAGATAAGAAAGAGGAAACCGTGGCATCCACGGAATCGGGAGGTCAGAGCGTAACTTCAGATAATATCGGAACACAGGCAGTGGGTAACCCCAGCGGGGCTACACAGACCGTGTCCTATGATGTGGCAGAGATCGTTAAGAAGGCACAGCCCTCTACGGTATCCATCACCACGACGGTGTCCACATCCTATGAGTATTTCTTCCAGCAGTATGAACGGGAATCCAAGGGTGCCGGATCCGGCATCATCATCGGGAAAACCGATGAGTATCTCTATATCGCAACCAATTATCATGTGATCGAAAATGCCAAGGAGATCAACGTCGGCTTCAATGACGGACAGGTTCTGAAGGCAAAGGTTACCGGCTATGACAGCTCGGCGGATGTGGCTGTGGTACAGGTCCCCGTGGGTGATATCCCGGAAGCTACGGCTAAGGCCATCAGCGTTGCAGTGACCGGCGACTCCGATGCACTGCAGGTTGGTGAACCGGCCATCGCCATCGGAAATGCACTGGGTTACGGACAGTCTGTAACGGTAGGTTATATCAGCGCCCTGGAGCGTTCCATCTCCGGAAGCGAGGGTACCTATATCCAGACAGATGCAGCCATCAATCCCGGTAACAGTGGTGGTGCGCTGTTCAATGCGCAGGGTCAGGTCATCGGGATCAATTCCGTTAAATATGTGGACAGCAAGGTTGAAGGTATGGGCTTCTCCATTCCTATCAACAAGGCAATGGGCATTATCAACAACCTGATCCAGAACGGGACCAAGGGTAAGGTATACATCGGTATCAGCGGTGCCACCATTACCCAGGAATACAGCCAGATCTACGGTTTCCCCATGGGAGTCTACATTAAGAATCTTACCGCAGGCGGGCCGGCAGAGAAGGCCGGACTTCATGCGGGAGACATCATCGTGGCAGTGGATGATCATCTGATCGAGACCATGGATGAATTAACGGATTATCTGCAGAAATACAATGCCGGAGATTCGGTAAAGATCGCCTTCCAGAGAACCGACAGCATGGGCAGATATACCACGGACAGTGTGACCGTGAAGGTGGCGCAGGAGTAGAAACTCCCTTCCGCCGGGAAGCGGCGGAAGACAGAAAAAAGGATAACAGAGGATTTTTATGTACGAACTGATCGCTGAGGATGGACGCGCGAAGAGCGGACGCTTCCACACGCCCCACGGGGTGATCGAAACGCCGGTTTTCATGAATGTGGGAACCGTTGCAGCCATTAAAGGAGCCGTCAGTGCCGAAGACCTTGAGTCTATCGGCACTGGCGTTTTGTTGTGTAATACCTACCATCTCCATGTCCGGCCGGGAGACGAAATCGTGAAGCAGCTGGGCGGGCTTCAGAGCTTTACCACATGGAAGAAGCCGATCCTTACGGATTCCGGCGGATTTCAGGTTTATTCTCTGGCGAAGCTCAGGGCCATCAAGGAGGAGGGAGTATCCTTCCAGTCCCATATCGACGGAAGGAAGATCTTCATGGGCCCGGAGGAAAGTATGACGATCCAGTCCAATCTTGGCTCCACCATAGCCATGGCCTTCGACGAATGCCCGCCGGCCAAGGCGGACAGGGCGTATATCCAACCCTCGGTGGACCGGACCTACCGCTGGCTCCTTCGTTGCAAGGAGAAGCTGGCGGAGCTGAACAGCCGGCCCGACACGGTAAATCCTGGACAATATCTCTTTGGGATCAATCAGGGCGGCGTTATCGATGACATCCGGATCAGCCACGCGGAGCAGATCTCCGAGCTGGAGCTTCCGGGCTATGCCATCGGCGGTCTGGCGGTGGGAGAGACACATGAGGAAATGTATCATGTTCTGGACATCACGGTTCCCCATCTCCCGAGGAAAAAGCCTACCTACCTGATGGGGGTGGGAACGCCGGAGAATATCATTGAAGCCGTGGACCGGGGCGTGGATTTCTTTGACTGCGTGTATCCCTCCAGAAACGGAAGGCACGGGCAGGTCTATACCCATTTCGGTAAGCTTAATCTGAAGAACAAGGCCTATGAGCTGGATACCCGGCCCATAGAGGAGGGCTGCGGATGCCCTGCCTGCAGGCGTTTCAGCAGGGCTTACATACGTCATCTGCTCAAAGCGGGAGAGATGCTGGGACTCAGACTTGCGGTCCTGCATAACCTCTGGTTTTATAACCATCTGATGGAAGAGATCCGGGGGGCTATCCGTGAGGGAAGGTGGCAGGAGCATAAGCGGATCACGCTGGATCATCTGAAAAGCGGGAGCGTAGTGTAGCGCGTCCCATGGACCATTTGACCCTGTCATCATATTCATGATTATTGAGGAATAAAGTCCTTGCAAATTTCTCCATAAAAATGTAATATAGGGAAGTATATGTTTTAGAGACACATTGAAAAGGAGAAAAACCATGACTTCAGTAATACTTTCAAGTGGAGCTCAGGCGACAGGCGGAAGCGGCGGGATCATTATGATCGTCGTTTATGTTGTCTTTATCGTCGGACTTATGTATTTTATGATGATCCGTCCCCAGAAGAAGCAGCAGAAGAAGGCAGAGGAGCTGCAGAATTCCCTGGAACCCGGTGATAACATCATGACCACCAGCGGTTTCTACGGAACCGTTCTGGATATCGTTGATGAAACTACAGTTATCGTTGAGTTCGGTAACAACAAGAACTGCCGTATCCCCATGCATAAGCGTGCCATCGCCGAAGTAGAGAAGGCAGGATCTGCAGAAGTTGAGGATACACCGGCTGAGACCAAGGAGACCAAGGAAAAGGATACAAAGGCCAAGGACTCCAAGGCTAAAGAATCCAAATAAGACCTGATCAGGAAGAAGCAGGATCTCGGGTACGCCCGGAGGATCCGAAAAACGGAGGCAGAAATGAACAGAATAAGAAAAGCAATTTTCGCAGTGGCAGGCATTTCCCTGCTGACTGTAGGTCTGTCTGCCTGCGGGGAGACGGAACAGGAGGAAAAGTACACTTCTCCCAATTTCATCACAGAGACGGTGAAGCCGGGAGAGAAGTATACCGGGAAGACCACAGAGGAGCCGGAGGTTCAGCCTGCCGGACTGTCTGAGGGTGAGCCGGTGAACAAGTCGGATGTGGATCTTTCCTCAGAAACTCTGGTAGGCGCCTATGACGGGAATACATATTATAATTCCCTGGCGGGATTTGCGGTGACCGTGGACGGTTCACTCTGGCATCTTTATGATGCTGCCGGAGTGGCTCGGGCTACGGGACAGACAGAGGATGATGTGAATAATCAGTGGTATGGAGTTGTTTCTCCTTATTCCCTGAAGACCACCACCTGTGCCATCGCCTATGATGCGGATACCGGTACGAATCTCATCGTTTCCTATGTGAATCCGAAGCTGTATTATATGCAGAATATGACGGCCAGAGAGTATCTGGAGATGTCAGCCTCCAAGTATACCAATGCGGAGGTGATCGACTACGATTATCTTGGGGAGACCTGGAGCTGTCTTACTGTGGACGAAGCTCAGGAGGGCGTCGGAAAAAGAGTCCAGTTCGCCATCCGTAAGAGTGATCTGATCGTGTTGCTCACCTATACCCTTCAGGGGGATGATCTGCTGGAAGATGCCGCCTCTCACGTGACCCGTCTCGTAGCGGGATAAACCGCCGGAAACGGCCGTGAGAAAGCTGAGGAGCGAATATCAAAATTCTTTAAAAAATGCCCCGCCGGGGCATTTTTTAATTGACCGAATCAGGAGGAAATAGTATGATGATTATGTAACAAAGCTGTTACATTTTACCGCAAGATATGGGGGTTATAGCAATGGCGAGTAATAAGCATAGGGTGATGAAGAATCTTATCACCGGTATGTCCGGTGGGGCACTTCTCATGATCAGCGACTGGCTGATGGGTGCGCTTAGTTCGGATAATGTAGCCAACGGGATCGTCCAGAGCAGCTGGACGAAGATGGGTGCATGGCGATGTGAGGCCGGGATGCTTCTGGCCGGGGTGGCAGCGGTGCTTCTGTTCTTCGGCGCCAGGGACATGATCCGGGTGATGAAGTCTACGGTTGCAAGAAAGGATCCCTGGAGTATGCGGGCGGTGCAGGCCTTTGAGATCGGCGCCATCGCCATCGTTGTAGCTGAACTGTTCATTCATGTAAAGGGGTGTATGCTCCCCATCCTTTACAAACGTCTTTATGAAACATCTCTGATGGGTGCGGATATGCTGACCATCGTAGAGGATGTATTCTTCTATATGGCGATCCCCTATTATGTATTCTCGGTCATCATGATCGTCTGTACATCGGTTCCCTATATGTATCAGATCTGGCGGGGAAGGCTTCGGGTGCCGAAGTTCTTTATCGCTCTGAATCCCCTGGTGTTCTGGATCCTTGGCTGGATCTTCAGAATGTTCAAGGTTACATTTATCAGTAATTTCAGTCTTGCATTTGTATCCTTCGGGATCGTGATGTTGTTCTACGGCGTTCTGCAGCACGTGATGCATGCGCCGAGTCGTGAAGAAGAATAGTGTATAAAACAAGAGGAGGTTATTCTGGAATGAAGAAGATTCATGAGAACTCGGTAGAAAAGAATGTAGATATTCGTAAGGCGGCCATCATCGGCTGCGGATTTGTAGGTTCGTCAACGGCATTTGCTCTTATGCAGGCCGGTCTCTTTTCCGAGCTGGTGCTGATCGATGTGGATCACAGCAGGGCGGAAGGTGAGGCTATGGATATCAGCCACGGTATTCCCTTTGCAAAGCCCATGAAGATCTATGCAGGTTCCTATGATGATATCGTAGATGCGTCCATCATCATCATTACCGCCGGTGCGGCACAGAAGCCGGGTGAGACCAGACTTCAGCTGGTACAGAAGAATGTGGCGATCTTCAAGTCCATTATTCCTGAGATCTCCCGTCGGGGATGCGAAGGCGTTCTGCTCATCGTATCCAATCCGGTGGATATCCTGACCTACGTGGCACAGAAGCTGTCCGGTTTCCCCGCCCATCGTGTCATCGGTTCCGGTACCGTACTGGATACCGCAAGACTCAAGACCATGCTGGGTGAGCATCTGGATGTGGATAACCGTACCGTACATGCGTTTATCATCGGTGAGCACGGCGACAGCGAGCTGGCTGCATGGAGCAGTGCCATGGTTTCCGGCGTGCCCCTTTCCAAGTTCTGTGAGATGCGCGGACATTTCAACCATGATCAGTCCGAACGGCATATCCAGGAAATGGTTAAGAATTCCGCTTATGAGATCATTGAGCGTAAGAAAGCAACCTACTATGGCGTGGCCATGGCCGTTCGCAGGATCTGCGAGGTCATTGCCCGGGATGAGAAGTCCATTCTGTCCGTATCCAGTCTGATGGAAGGACAGTACGGGCTCACGGATGTATGTCTCTCCATGCCGGCCATCGTGGGTGCGGACGGCGTTGAGGAGAAGATCCCCATTTCCCTGGATGAGGATGAGATCACCAACCTGATGAAATCTGCAAATGCACTGAAGGAGATCGCTTCTTCACTGGATCTTACCCTTCCGGAGGTTAAGAAGGAAGAGCCGAAACCGGTGGATCCCAGCGATAAGAGCCCAGAGATGTAATTTACCTGATCATACATGGTGCGCCGGACACATTCCTGTGTCCGGCGTACTGTTTGTGCGTGTGAGTCATAAGAAATGCATCATACCGGGGCGGACTGCTTCGGTGCGGTGCGGGAGGATACGGATGAAGAAATATATTTCATGGAATGTAAACGGGATCCGGGCCTGCTGCCAAAAAGGCTTTGAGGAGTCCTTTCGGTCGCTGGATGCGGATGCTTTCTGTATCCAGGAGAGCAAGATGCAGGAGGGACAGCTGAAGCTGGACCTTCCGGGCTATCACCAGTACTGGAATTACGCAAAACGGAAAGGCTATTCCGGAACGGCGATCTTTACCAGGGAAGAACCCCGGTCTGTGGTTTACGGCATGGGGATCGAGCAGCATGATCAGGAAGGAAGAATGATCACGCTGGATATGGGAGATCATTTCCTGATCACGGTCTATGTGCCGAATTCCCAGGAGGAGCTGAAACGGCTGGATTACCGTATGGAGTGGGAGAATGATTTCCGAAACTATGTGTCCGGTCTCCGGAAGGAGAAACCGGTGGTGATCTGCGGAGATATGAATGTGGCCCATAAGGAGATCGATATCAAGAATCCCTCGGGAAATCACCATAATCCCGGCTTCACGGATGAGGAGCGGGGGAAGATGACGGAGCTTCTTGGGGCGGGCTTCATCGATACCTTCCGTCTGAAATATCCGGAGCTTAAGGATGCGTATTCCTGGTGGTCCTATCGGTTTAAGGCCAGAGAGAGAAATGCGGGATGGCGGATCGATTATTTCCTGGTTTCCGAAGAGCTTAAGGATAAGGTTTTGGATGCGAAGATCCATACGGACATTTTCGGGTCGGATCACTGTCCGGTGGAACTGACACTTGCGTAAATGTATGAAGAAGGATAGACCATGGTTGAGGCTCTGCATTTGACAAAAGCATATGGAAAGCATGTCGCCCTGCGGGATGTGAGCTTTATCCTGGAGAAGGGAAAGCTGTACGGTCTGCTGGGGGTGAATGGTGCGGGGAAGACCACCACACTGCAGCTCTTGTCCGGGTATCTGGAGCCTTCGGAGGGTGAGGTTAAGATCGACGGCATCTCCATGGAGCAGGACCCGGTTTCATGCAAGAAAAGGATCGGATACCTTCCGGAGATCCCGCCCCTTTACCCGGAGCTTACCGTCTCCGAGTATCTGCAGTTCCTTACGGAGCTGAAGAAGCTTCCGAAGCAGGAAAGGGCGAAGGCCGTGGAAGAGGCGCTGAAACGCGGAGGGCTGAAAAAATACCGGAAACGCCTGATCGGTCAGCTGTCCAAGGGCCTGCGGCAGCGTGTGGGACTTGCAGGTGTGATGATCGGCGAGCCCGAGGTGCTGCTGCTGGATGAGCCGGTGAACGGCCTGGATCCGGTACAGATCGTAGCCATGCGGGAGGTGCTGCATGAACTGAAGCAGGATCGGGTGATCGTGGTAAGCTCCCATGTCCTTTCGGAGATCCGGCAGATCGCCGATCATTATCTGATCATTGCAGACGGCCGGCTGGTCTATGACACAGAGGCCATGGCCGGAAAGGCAGCAACGGACACAGAAGATCTGGAGGCGGTGTTCCTTCGAGTGACGGAAGAAGCCTATCAAAGGAGCATGCAGGAGGATCTGGAAGAGGATGAACCGGAGGAGGAAGAAGATGAGGAGGTCTGATCCATGATCAGTATATGGAAAAGAGAGCTCCGTTCCCAACTGGGAAGCGTCGTCGGATTCCTGTATCTGGCCGCGTCTCTGTTCCTTTTCGGAGTATATTTTTATGTGATCAATCTATATCAGGGATCTGCGCATGTAAGCTATGCCTATGCGTCCTGCGTATATCTTTTCGTGGTGACCATACCGATCCTTACCATGCGTTCCTTTGCCCAGGAATACCGGGACAAAACGGATCAGCTGCTTTTTACGGCACCCAT
>JAGBNH010000061.1 GCA_017634475.1 Eubacterium sp. | reverse complement strand
CGGTAGGAGAGATCGATCTTCAGATGAAAAGCATCAGGATAAAACTCTATCTGTTCATTGCATTTGCAATCATTCTTATGGCATCGGGAACGATCTTTTTTTCCTATGTAACGAGTAAGCGGCAGATCGATGATTTTTATATGAAGATGACCACGGATAATGCGAAGAATTTCGCCACAAGTCTTACCGGGGATTACATGAAACGGCTCAGAGCGGCTCTGGAATCGGAGGAGTATCAGGAGATTCGGAAGGCTGCCGAAGAGGCGGAGGATGAGGAACCGGTACGGGAATATCTGAACCGGTACGGATTGTGGCAGGAGTACGATTCCATCCGGCGGCGGATCGACAAGTATCTCTTCAATATGTCCAGTATCGAGTATCTGTATATCTTCGGTCATGGGGATAAGAATGCCCTGCAGGATATGTACATGGTGGATACCAGCGATAAACCCATATATGAATCCGGAAGCTTTGAAGATCGAGAGAAAGCATTCTTAGGCAAGGATCTGGTGAATATCGGGCCTACGATCTCCTACAGTAATACCCGGGGCTGGCTCTGTACGGATTATGCACCGGTTTATGACTCTGACGGGAACTGTGTCTGTGTCGTTGGCTGCGATGTGGCTGTAGATGATATGGTCAGTGCCAGAAGAAGATTTCTGCTCTATGTGATCCTGGGTGCGGCAGGGATGATCCTGCTGGTGACGGTAGGTGCCGTGATCTTTATCTCACGGACCATTGTAAGGCCTCTTCGTAAGATCTCGGGGAAGGTTCAGGAATTCCAGCCTTCGGAGAATATGGAAGATGCGAAGGTGATCAGTCTGAATCTGAAGGGAAAGAATGAGATCACCGAGATCTATGAGAATATCCGGAACATGGAACTCATGATCGTGGATCATATCCGGAATAAGACCAATATGCTGCAGGATATCGTCAAGAAGGATTCCGAGATCAATCTGCTGAGTATCGAGAACTTTAAGGATTCCCTGACCCATGTGGGAAATAAGGGAGCATATCTGCAGAAGCTGCAGGAGATCAACAACGCGGGTAAGGATTTCGCCATCGTTATGGTGGATATCAATAACCTGAAGAAGATGAATGATGAGCTGGGCCACAAGGCAGGAGATATGTACATCCTTGGCTGCTGCAAGATGGTCTGCCAGATCTTCCTGCATTCCCCTGTATTCCGCATCGGCGGCGATGAGTTCGTCGTGATCGTAGAGAATGAAGATTACCCCAACCGGTACAGTTGTGTGGAAAGGCTGCGGGAGAATTTTGAGAAATCCTTTAACAAGGTGACGAATAAGCCCTGGGAGAAATACTCTGCTGCAGTGGGTATGGCCGAGAGCTCCGCAGAAGCCAGAACGGCAGAGCAGGTGTTTAAGCTGGCGGATGAAGCCATGTACGAAGATAAAATGAAATTCAAAGAAAAGTACGGCAGCTACCGGTAAGCGGTCGCATAATATGAGGCGGACTTCCGCTTATTTTTCGGTCATTTATTCGCAGAGACCGGCAAGAATATCCCTCTGGGAAAGGATCTCGTCAAGGATCTCGGTATAGTCCATCGCAGTCCTTGCTCTTAACAACTCGGTGATCCGGACCAGGGGGTTATATAACGGCGTGAGGGAGAGATTGCCGGTAACTCCCTTCAGTGCATGAGCACTCTCGAAGGCGGTATCCAGACTCCCTGACGCTATGCTTTCCTTCAGCCGGTCGAAGGTTTTCTCTTTGGGGACGGAAGCAACAAGACGAAGATACAGCGCTTCATTTCCCACGCAGCGGGCCATGCCCTCATTTACATCGGCACCATATGCTTTTAATTGATCTGTAGTAACCATGGCGTTCTCCTATCTTTGCTATGAATTCATTACCCTTGGAGCATCGGCGCCTTACCCGGCGATGAACCGTGAAAATTCCTCCGGCGGTACGGGTCTTGAGAAGTAGTAGCCCTGGACAATATCACAGCCCCGGGTCTTCAGAAGCTGCATCTGTTCCGCGGTCTCCACACCCTCGGCGATCACGGGAACCTGCAGGAATTTCGCGATATCCAGCACCAGCTCCACCAGCTTCATGCTCTTCTCATCCTTTTGCATATTACGGATGAATTTCATGTCCATTTTCAATGCGTCAATGGGGATGGTGGTGAGCATGTTCAGCGAAGAGTAGCCGGAACCGAAGTCATCCATTTCGATCAGGAATCCGTCGCTCCTGAGATCTTCAACCACATTCACCAGCTGGTCCGCGTTATCGGCGTAGGCGGATTCAGTGATCTCCAGCATGAGCTCGTGAAACTCCAGATCATTCTCCTTAAGCAGTGTTCGGAACTCCTCCCGCAGCTTCGGATCATAAATGTCCATGCGGGATACATTTACGGAAACGGGGACGGAAACACCGAAGGTTTTCTTCCATTCTCCCACCTGGCGTGCGGCCTCATTCCACACATACCGGTCCAGCTTCTGGATCAGACCGTTGCTCTCAAAGAGGGGGATGAAATCTCCCGGACTGATCATGCCCAGCTCCGGATGCTTCCAGCGGATCAGGGCTTCGGCGCTCCTGAGTACGGGATGGTCCCCCTGGATGGCATATTTCGGCTGATAGAAGACGATCAGATCTCTGGCGGCGATGGCACCGTCTATGTCATTGATCAGCTTCTCCTGATATTTTGATTTCTCATAGAATTCCTTGCTGTAAAACTCGATATAACGGCTGTAGTCGCCGCGGATCCGGTCGCAGGCGGTCTTCGCCCGGTCAAGCCAGTCCTCCGGTGCAAGGGAGTTATCTACATCACAGTAGACCCCCATGCGGAGCCGGACATGAGAAGCGGGAAGCTTGTCATTCAGCCCCTCCAGCAGACTGTGGAAGATCTCATCGAAATCCGTGCCATGATCACAGTAAACATAGAAATAATCTGCCTCGGAACGGCAGCCTATGCCCTGAACCTTTGACAAGATCCGGGTGAGACTGTCTGCGATGCAGGTCAGCACCAGGTCCCCCTGTTCCCGGCCGTAGAGCTCGTTGATCAGATGGAAATGATCGATGTTCAGGACCATTACATCTATGGGCCGGTTGGGATCATAGGATTCCAGCTGTTTGATATATTCCGTGAAGAAATCCTTCGTGTACAGACCGGTCAGATTGTCCTTCGCGGCAGCGTGGATCAGGCTCTTGTCCTCCTGCAGTTGGATGATCCGCTCGCAGCGGGCCAGGATCACCTCCGGAAGATCAAAGGGCTTTGCGATGAAATCCGCTGCCCCCATTTTAATGCTCTGCACCTCCGCGTCCTTCTCTGAGGTCATCACAATGACCGGGATCGACCGGAGACGGCTGTCGGATTTCATGATCTCCAGAGTCTCAAATCCGTTCATTACCGGCATAAGGAGATCCAACAGAAGAAGAGAGTAGATATGTTCTCTTTTCTGCAGGATATCCAGGGCTTCGCGCCCGTTCTCCGCAAAATGTACTACATAATCCCTGCTCAGAAGATTTCCGAGGATCTCACGGTTGACCAGTTCATCGTCAACAATGAGGATGTGTCTCCGAAGGCCTATATTTTTCCTGTAATTTTGCATATCACCGACTCCTTCTCGTAACAATTCTTCCCCTTCCCAATCCAGATTTTATCACATTTATCCGTTCTGTGACAACATGAAAATCCAGGGGGGACCTCATGCTTTTACAGAGAAAAATGCTGTATTTTAGGAGGTTGTTATGCTATGATATTTCTATATGGAAAGGTGAACCGGATATCACCGGGGAAGTAAGGAAAAGGGGGAAATCAGGTTATGTTGGTTGCACTTGATCTGACAGGAGATGTGATCTCTTATGCCTATTGCGAAGGCAATGAGATCGTGTCAGAGAAGCTGAACAATACCATGGGATTTCGTACAAAGGATCTGTTCCTGATCGACGGATTGATCTCGGGACTGCTGGGGGTTACGAAGACCATGATCGAATGCACGGGGATCACCATCACGGAAACGATCATTGCACTTCCCGCATACTGCAGCTATGCGGAAAGAGACCGGCTGAAAAGGATCGCGGCGGAATGTGGCATAAAGATCCGGAGTCTGATCCGGGGCTCCTTCGCTCTGGCCCTTCAGATGTTCCAGCAGCTTCAGCCGGAGGAGAAGAAAGCGCTTTTATGCAGTGTCCATTCCGACTATACGGAGTTTCTTCTTTTCCAGGTGGGCGGCGATGTGGTCCGGGTTCAGGGATCGGCCATCCTCACCTATGATAAAGGCGCCTGCGCCGAGAATCCTGCCGGAATGAAACAGAGGGTGCTGGCGGAATTGAAGGCGCTTTACGGTGAGCTGGGGCTTTCCTTTGAGGATAAGGAAGAGGATATCTATATCACCTCCGAAGAAAAGGACAGCTCCGATCGTGAAACCTTTGCCTTCATCATGGAGTCTGTTTATAATAAAAAGGCGGTGCATTTTCCGGGCGATACGGCAAAGGGAGCATTTTACCACCTGATGAAGCTTATGGATTTTGGCACGGGGCTGATCCGGAAATGCTTCTCCGTGGACTGCAGCACAGAGGGGATCAGCATCTCCTCGGGGGTCACCGGGGAGCTTAAGGAGGTATTCCGGCGGAACAGTGAACTCCCCGCGAAGAAGGAAATGGAAATGTGGTGTTCACGGGATAATGTTCTCTGCTTCTATGCAGGGAATTATATGACCAGAGAGAATGACGATCCCATCGGAACCTGCCGGATACCGGAAGCTTACAGGGGACAGAATGTGTATCTGAAGATCACACTCACCGAGGACGGGATCGTGGAATACGTGGTGCTGGATGCGAAGAGACAGATCATCTATCCGCGGCAGGTACTGCACTAAATACACCGGATTGACAGAAACAGGAAGAATTGTGGAGGAAGAGGTATGAAATATCTTGATCTGAATGAACTGGTGCGGGCAATCGCCATTGAGGCCGAGTGCAATCTCGGCAATGCAGAAAAATTTGTAAATGTACAGGATGAGTATTTTGAAAAGGTTGGCGTAAACTTAAGTCCGGAAGCTGAGGTCGAAGAATTTCTGGAGGAGATCGTGATCAAGGACGAGGAGATGATGCGTTATATCATCGAAGTGACCGGAATGTCCGAAACATTTGCAAAGCGACTCGCTGATGCTGAACGGTCTTATATGGAACGGAACGGCTTCATCAACCCGGATGGTTCGCTGGAACCGTTCCTGAAGGGGCGTGGACCGCAGTAGGGTATACGTCGGCAGAGCTATTTCCGGCTGTACAGGGAGAACAGGGCGAATTTCGATACGGGATTGCTTCGGTAACGGAGCAGTTTTGTAAAAGAGTCTGCCCTGTTTTGTTAATAAAGCTCTTTACTTTTTGCCGGAAAGATAGTATATTCTGTGATAATCTTGTAAAGATACACCTGCTATGATGCAGGAGAACAACACAAATAAGGATGGATTCATCCTGAGAAAATGAAAAGGAGAGTGTTATATGGCAACAGTATTTGGTGTATTGGCATTGGTTCTCGGTTTGATCGGACCGTGGGTAGCAGGTTGGATCTGCGTGGCTCTCGCTGCAGTCTTCGGCGGACTCGCCATCTTCTTCCAGATCCGGAAGAACAAGCAGATGGGTGAAGAAGGACCGAAGAAAAAGGGTGGTATGATCTGTGGCATCATCGGTATCGTTCTTTGCTTTATCGGACAGTTCACGGTTATGGGTATGGCTGATAAGATCAAGGAGCAGGCACAGAAGATGGGGGATGAAGCATCCTATGTTCTGTCCGGTATTGACGGCATGAAGAGTACAGGTATCATCGGTTTCATTGTGAAGGCTATGGATGCCAAGCCGGCCGACATGACCGATGAGGAATACAGCAAGCAGCTGACAGATCAGCTGAAGAAGGTTACGGATTCCATCACTGCAAAATAAGACCTTATATAATTATCGGGGGCGGTTCAGAACTGAAATAGATCTACAGTTCTGAACCGCCCCCGTTTCTGTTCTTATCCGGTTTGGAAGAGGATACGTATCCCTTTGTTTACCTGGTCACTTTCTTCACCATGTACAGGAACTCGGCCTTGAAATCATCATCCAGTACTCCGGGAAGGACCTTCAGTCGATCATAGATCTCCTGATAATTTGCGGTCCCGCTGAATTCGGATTTCCGAAGCAGCATTCCGAACTCTGCAACGCCTGCTGCAAAGGAAGTATCGGCATCCATTTCTGTCTGCATCATATCTTTGGTCACCGGGCAGGTAATGAGTTTACTCTCGGCTGCATCAGGCTCCTTGTAACGGATGTTAACGGTAAGAAGCTCATCGTTAAGGCCGGTTTCCGTGGAAACTGCCGGTTCATTTCCATAACGGCTTTCAACGCCGGGGATGGAATAAGCGGAATCGGTGGTTGCTACTTCATAAAGTACGGTAACGGTCTGCCCGGAGCCAACCTCGCCGCCGTCCTTCTTGTCATTTGCAAAATCCTCGGCAGCCATCTCCCGGTTTTCATAACCGATGAGGCGGTATCCCTTAACCTGTGCGGGATTGAATTCCACCTGGAATTTAACATCCTTGGCAACGGTGTAAAGGGTGGACCAGAGCTCATCCTTTAATACCCGTGTTGCTTCCGTCGTGCAGTCGATATAGGAATAATTTCCGTTTCCGTGATCGGCAAGGGCTTCCATCTTGTTGTCCTTATAATTACCGGTTCCGAAACCGAGACAGGAGAGGAATACGCCGGTTTCCCGCTTTTCTTCCACCAGATCGATCAGGCCCGCTTCGGAGGAAACGCCCACATTCAGATCTCCGTCGGTAGCAAGGAGGATGCGATTATTTCCGCCCTTGATGAAGTATTTCTGTGCGATCTCATACGCCTTTTTGATCCCGCCTTCTCCGTTGGTGCTGCCTTCTGCCTGAAGAGAATTCACTGCTTTCTGTATCTTCGCTGTTTCCGAACCCTTTGCTCCCTCAAGAACTACTTCGGAGGATCCTGCGTAGGTCACGATGGAGATGGTATCCTCTTCATTCAGGTTTTCTGCCAGGATATTGAATGCCTTCTGTGCCAGCGGAAGCTTGTTGTAATCAAACATAGATCCGGAGGTATCGATCAGGAAGACGATATTGGAACCGCCCTGGGGCTGGATCTCTTCCGCCTTTACGCCGATCCGGAGCAGGAGTGTATCCTTGTTCCAGGGACACTGGGCCAGGGAAGTGGTCACGCCGAATTTGTCTCCTTCCCGGGGGGCTGCGTAATCGTAGTGGAAATAGTTGATCATTTCCTCGATCCGGATGGCAGAATCGGTGATGCCGAAATCATCGCCTTCAAAGATTCTGTGGCGGAGACTGGTATAGGTGGCGGTATCTACATCAGCCCCGAAGGTGGAAAAGGGACTGGTTGCAACGGAAAGGAAGCCGTTTTCCTTAACGGGATTGTAGTCTTCCATATTCCAGTCCACGGGTTGTGACCAGTCTCCGTCGGGCTGAATGTATACGGGGGCACTGCCGCCTGCATTGAATTCGGGCTCACTGTCACAGGCTTCACTCACAGCATAAGATGCACCGGTCTTGGCCCTGCTGTTCCGGCCCATGCTGAACAGGTCGTCCAGATCTGCGCGGTAGAGACCGTCGTAGCGCTCTCCGGCCTTGGCGATGAGTTCCTCGATCTCGGCTTCGGTATAGATCTTCGGTGCGCTTGTAACCGGTGTTCCCGGGGTGGACGGCGTTACCGTACCGGTGGAACCGCATCCGGTAAGCAGGATGCCGGTAGCAAGAAGCATTGCACTTTTCTTTCTGAACAGATTCATTTTCTTCATAATCACTATATCCTCCATTAATCACTTGTATTCCATTTCCTTGCGAATGATCATGTCGTTGATAGGGATACGGACATAAATTGAGGTTTTATGGAATATTTTATTTTTTTTTGATATAATACCCAATGAACTTAAAAATGCGGCGGGATACTGCACATTTTGTTCCATAACAGATGAGATTTGAGGTAGTGTAAACCATGATAGTGATCAACTATATGCTTCTCATGCTGGGCACCCTGTGTGCTACCCTTGGGATCAGCTTTTATGCCCGTAACCGTGAAGCGGCGGGAAATATACGATTTTATATCCTGTTCTACGGACTCTGTTCGGCAGTATGGTGTATCTGTTATGGTCTGATCGGGATCACTCCGAATCTGGAAACCTGTGAAACCATACGGAAGGTGGGCGTAGCCGGGATCAACGGTTTCCTTCTGACAGAGGTATTTCTTGTATCGGAAATGTCCGGAGTAAAGAAGGGAGTGGTCTGGACCCTGCGGATCTTTTCCGTGGTGATCGCTTTTATCGATTATTTCAGCTTCTCGCAGAGCAAGGTGGATCTGTTTATCCGGGAAGGCTCCTGGACCACCTGGAAGGCAGGGGAGGATGGATCGGTGAATCGGGCTGTTCATACGGCCTATATCATCCTGATTTTCCTGATCCTGATCATTTTGGGCATCGTGTGGATACGTAACAGTCATTTAAAACGTCTGAAACGATTTTTCTTCATGGTATTTTTTTCGAATTTCATCATGCTTTTCTTTACTTTGCCCGATACCTTTCTTCCGGCCATGGGTCTGCCTGCCATTTCCACATCGGGGATCGGCGCTGCGGCCTGTGCCATCGTCATGTGGTACGGCGCCACACAGCTTAATTCCTTTGATATCCGTACCGGAAACATCAAGGACAGGCTGTTCGACTTCCTTGAGGCGGGGGTCATCGTGCTGGACACCTATTTCCGGATATCCATGGTAAACCGTTATGCACACCAGCTGGTGGGCCAGAAGGATTATAAGGGGCTCAAGCTGGATGATTTCTTCGTTATTGACAAGATGGCCATGGTGGAGCTTTTTGCAAATGCCGAGCAGGAGAACAGTGCCATAAGGCTGTGGGACAAGGAGGGGAAAAAAGCCTATTCCGTACGGGTGACGGCTGTGACCGATGACTACGGCGATCCCTTCTGTTATATGTGCGTATTCCTGAACATTACCGAAGAGGTGGAGGCAAGCTCCAAGCTGGAGATCGCCAGCCGGGCCAAGAGTCGTTTCCTTGCGCAGATGTCCCATGAGATACGTACCCCCATCAATGCCGTGCTGGGAATGAACGAAATGATCCTCAGAGAGTCAGAGGAATCGAATGTTCTGGAATATGCGGAGAATATCGAGTCTGCGGGAAATACGCTGCTCACACTGATCAACAGTATCCTGGATTTCTCCAAGATCGAGGATGGGAAGATGGATATCATCCCCGTACAGTATGATACGGCATCCATGATCAATGATCTGGTGAATTCCGTGGAACAGCGTGTGGATACCAAGGGTCTTGCCTTCAAGATCGATATCGACCAGAATCTGCCTTCCACCCTGATCGGTGACGATGTGCGTGTATCCCAGGTCATCATGAACCTGCTCACCAATGCGGTGAAATATACGGAGAAGGGCTCGGTTACCTTTACCATGCGGGTGAAGGACCAGGATGCGGAACATGTCCGGATCTTCGTATCCGTGGCAGATACGGGGATCGGTATCCGTAAGGAGGATATCGGAAAGCTTTTTGAGTCCTTTGAACGACTGGATCAGGTAAAGAACCACAATATTGAAGGAACGGGACTGGGTATATCCATTGTAAAGAGTCTGCTTACCATGATGGGAAGTAAGCTCAATGTGGAGAGTACCTATGGTGTAGGTTCGGAGTTCTTCTTTGAGATCGATCAGAAGATCGCCGATTCCTCACCCATCGGTGATTATGAGGAACGGATCAAGAAGAGTCACCAGAAGAAGGGGGATGACGATCTGATCTCTGCACCGAAGGCACGGATCCTGGTGGTGGATGACAATGGCATGAACCTGAAGGTGACCAACAACCTGCTCAAGCTCTGCCATATCAAACCGGATATGGTTTCCTCAGGAGAATGTGCCATCGAGACCATGCGGGAGAAGGAATATGACTGTGTATTCCTGGATCACATGATGCCGGGCATGGATGGGATTGAAACCCTGCATAAGCTTCAGGAAGAGAAGCTTATTCCGGACTTTACCACGATGATCGCCCTGACGGCCAACGCCGTGGTGGGGGCAAGAGAAACCTATCTGGCGGAGGGCTTCCACGATTATCTGTCCAAGCCCATCGAGCTGCGGGAGCTGGTGAAGAAGCTGAAGATGTATCTTCCCCCGGAGGCTTATGAGGCTGTGGAAGAAAACCAAAATGCAGAGCAGGCCGTATCGGAAGCGGAAGACCCAAAGGACGCTCCGAAGGATCAGGCGCTTTCCGCTGAAGGCGACGCGGAGATCATGGAATTCTTTGCGGATGATGATTCAGACGTACTGGAGTTTTTCCCGGAGGACGGTAGCGCCGAAGAAGCGTCGGCCGGTAACCGAGAAGAAAAGCGTGGGCTCGATAAGGAAATGCTGAAGCGTGCGGGAATCGATCCGGAGGTGGGACTGCATTACTGCGCCGGAGATGCGGATTTCTACGGTGAAATGCTGTCGGATTTTACGGCAGAGAGGGAAGAGAAGGCCGAAAGACTTGCGTCTTACTATAATGAGAAGAACTGGCATCAGTATGATGTGCTGGTGCATTCCATGAAGAGTAATCTTAGGACACTGGGTGCAGAATCGCTTTCCGAATCGGCCCGTGCGCTGGAGGAGGCAGCAAAGAAAGAGGATGCGGAGTATATCCGGGAGCATCATGAGGCTTATCTTGCTGCTTATCGTAAGCTCGGCGGGGCACTGCAGGAGGGTATGCAGGGCTGACAAAAAGGTGAAGAGTGTCGCAATCTGACAAGAAAAGATCAAAATGAGGGAGGACAAGACTATGGCACAGAATAAGATGTATCAGGTATCCACGCTTCAGGCGCTATCCCTGGGGTATTCCAAAAAAGTGATTACGGTGGGAGAACTTTTGCAGGAGGGAGATACCGGGCTCGGAACCTTTGAGGACGTGAACGGTGAGATGATCGTTTTGGACGGGCACTGCTACAGAGCAACCCAGGATGGTTCCGTGGTGGAACCGGAACCGGAGACGGGTGTTCCTTTCTGTGCGGTAGCCAGACTTACGGGGGAAAGAACCTTTTCGCTTTCTTCCATGCCGGATATAGCTTCCATTCGTACGGAGCTTACCCGGAGGATCGAAGAGCATTTCGGACTGAACAGTATGCATGTGGTTCGGATCGACGGTCTCTTTGACACAGTGGATGCCCGTTCCGAGGCCCCCTATCGTTCGCACCATATCAGTCTGAAGACCGTGCTGGATCAGAATCAGCGGGCGTTCCTGTTTGAGAATATCCGTGGATCTCTGGTAGGTGTGTATTTTCCGGATCATATGGACGGGATCAATATGCCGGGCTGGCATCTGCATTTCCTTTCCGATGACCGTTCGAAGGGGGGACATGTATTCAATGTGATCCTTAAGGAGGGTACGGTGCTTCTGGACAAGATCAGCAGGATCGAGATCGAGCTGCCGAGGGAAGCAGCATTTGACACCTATTCCCTGAAGCAGGCATCGGAGGAAGAGATCAAGAAGGTCGAGAAGGGCTGACCGGATTCTGAGGAGTTTTTATGAAGAAGAGAGTAAGGCATATTATTCTGCTAATGCTTATGGTACTTCTGCCGGCTTTTCCCAGTTATGCGGGAGAACAGCTGGGAGAGACGAATTTTGACAGCGGCAGGGGACTTCCCTGGCATATCGTGGAGTCCAATACCGGGGAAATGGATTTTGAGATCACCGGCGGTAAATATGTGATCACCATTGTGAATCCCGGCGGTGCATCCAAGGGCGGCGAGGATCGCTGGGACTGTCAGTTCCGGCACCGGGGCCTCTCCATCGTATCCGGGCATCAGTACCGTGTACAGTACGAGATCACTCCCTCAAACGCAGGAAAGTACTATACGAAGATCGGAAATATGAAGGGTGACGTTGAGCTGTGGCACAACATGAGTAACGGCTGGGATCTGGATGCTACCTGGGATCCCATCAGTATCGGTGCCGGTGAGACGAAACGGGTGGATCTGACCTTTACCGCCAACCAGTCCATGGAGGTGGCGGAGTGGGCCTTCCATCTCGGAGGAGACGGTCAGTATACCCCCGGGGGATGCTTTCCTGCAGGGACCGTGATCACCTTTGATAATATGTCTCTGGTGGATCTTACCTCGGATGAAAATGATTATCATGAGCCCGAGATCCCGGAGCGGCATGAGATCCTGGTAAATCAGCTGGGATATTTTACCGGTGCGGCGAAGAGGGCCACACTGCTTGCTTCCGGCAATTCCGGCATTTCCTTTGAGGTGCTGGACGAGAGCGGAGACAGTGTTTTTCAGGGAGAATCCGAACCTCTGGGAGAGGATATGGATTCTCAGGATATCGTGCATGTGCTGGACTTCTCGGACCTGGAGGAGACGGGAAGCTTTACCATCCGGGCAGAGGACGGACAGGAGTCCCGGACCTTCAATATCGGAGACAGCAAGACCTGGTCGGCGCTTCTGTACGATTCGCTGAATTATTTCTATCAGAACCGTTCAGGCATCGCCATTGAAGAACAGTATATCACCTCCGGGGATGCAGCCCGGCTGGCCCGCGCAGCGGGACACAAACCGGATTCGGCCACGGTCGAGAAGGGCGGTCAGACCCAGGATGTCACCGGAGGCTGGTATGATGCCGGGGATCACGGAAAATACGTGGTAAACGGCGGCATTTCCGTATGGCTCCTGCAGAATCAGTTTGAGGTTTCCCAAGTCACGGGGACCGAAGAAGCCTACGCGGACGGTTCCATGAATATCCCGGAGAACAATAACGGCTGTCCCGACATTTTGGACGAGGCACGGTGGGAGCTGGACTGGATGCTCACCATGCTGGTTAAGGACGGCGAATATAAGGATATGGTCTATCACAAGGTCCATGACGCAAAATGGACCGGTCTGGGCATTGCTCCCGCAGAGGATCAGGAGGCCCGGGTCATTAAGGAACCTTCCACTGCGGCAACCCTGAATGTGGCAGCCTGTGCTGCCCAGGGGGCAAGACTCTGGAGGGAATACGACGAAGGCTTCGCCGATGTTCTGCTGGATACGGCGAAGCGTACCTATGCGGCTGCAAAGGCCCATCCTTCTGTCTATGCTTCTCTGGAGAAGACCGAAGGCGGCGGAGCCTACGGAGATGATGAGGTAACGGACGAATTCTACTGGGCTGCGGCAGAGCTCTATCTAACCACCGGAGATGACCGGTACTGGGAGGATCTTTCTTCTTCCTCCTGGTTCCTGGAGATCCCATCCAGCCTGTCCGGAGGCGAGGCAAAGGGTACCTTCGGCAGCTTTGACTGGGGACATACCGCGGCGCTGGGAACCTTGAGTCTTTCCCTGGGTAAGGAAGAAGCGGACCGGATCGAGGATAAGATCTGCGAAGTGGCGGATCTCTATGTAGAGACGGAGAAGGAGCAGGGCTACGGTCAGCCCTATCGTCAGTCCTGGATCTCCTGGCAGGATGAGGATGAAGGGTATGTATGGGGCTCCAATTCCTTTGTGGCGGACAATTCCATTATCATGGCTTATGCGTATCTGCTGACTGGGGAGAAGAAGTACTATAACGGAGCTGTTTCGGGTATGGATTATCTGCTGGGAAGAAATCCCATGGATATCTCCTATGTGACCGGCTACGGCAGCAATACTGCGGTTTATCCCCATCATCGGTTCTGGGCAAAGCAGATCGATGAGAAGTTCCCCCTGGCCCCCTGCGGGGTGCTGGTGGGAGGACCGAACTCCGGCATGGAGGATCCCTGGGTACAGGGCTCCGGCTGGAAGAAGGGCATGATCGCACCGGCGAAATGCTATCTGGATAACATTGAAGCCTGGTCCGTCAATGAATGTACCATCAACTGGAACGCCCCCCTGGCCTGGCTTACCGGCTTCCTTACCGGATATTCCGAGGATGGGATCATCATCGGAAGCACGGGAAACGGCAGCGGGATCCGGCTGGCACCGGAAAGCAAGTACAGTGAGTCGAAGGTGACGCCCTCCGATCCCCAGGAAGCGGTGGAGAAGACCACCTCCTCCGGGAAAAAGGAAACCTCCACATCCGTGAAGGGAAAAACAACGGATGATGACAAGGAGACCAAAACAACGAGAAATACAAAGGAGGATGAGGAGGACGATAAGGGGGATAAGGAAGAAAAAACCTCCGGCACCAACTGGCCGCTGATCATTGGCCTGATCATGGGTTTTGTTCTGCTGCTTACCGGGATGATCCTGTTCTTCATCTACAGGATGACGAAGCTCAGGATGAACAACAACCGGATGGATGATCAGAAGAAGTGATCAGATCGGAAAATGGAGGGTAACGAAATGGAACACTGGTATATTTACGTGCTCATTGTAGTTGCAGTCGTGGTGGTTGCAAGATTTCTGTACCGGATATTTCGGAAGAAATAAGGAAAAGGATATGAACATTTTGAAGCGAAAAATCTCTTGCAGAGGATACAGGGTGCTGGCTTTTATGCTGGCACTCTGCCTTTTTTTTGGCTTAAACCCCATCCGGTCCCGGGCACAGGAAATGGAGGAGGAGATCCATGTAGCGAAGCTGCCCGGGTATGACTTCCATTTTGTGTACAGTGACGCCTGGTTTTCCCGTTCTTCCTTTATCTATAACCCGCAGCTTGCCACTCTTTCCCTGATGATGGCCCTGGAATCCGGGTCGAAGGAGGACGGGGCTAAGTTCCTTCAGGCCATGGGGTATGAAGATGTGAAGAGCAATGCGTATTTTGAAACGGACACGGCACCCGGGCTGACAGCAGGAGCCCAGGCAGGGCGAAAAACGGTGACGGACGAGAAAGGGAAGGCTACCCTCATCGCTGTGGTGATCCACGGATATAAGTACCGGATGGGCTGGGAAGGTAATTTTACCATCGGGAAGGGAGCCATGCATGAGGGGTTCTGCCTTGCCAGGGATGAGGTCCTCCGGTTCCTGAAGACGTATATCCGGGAAAAGGGGATCACCGGCCGGGTGAAATTCTGGCTGGGGGGACACAGCCGCGGCGGAGCCCTGGCGAATATGACCGCTGCCTATCTGGCAGACTCGGCCTGCGGATATCTGCCGGATGTGGAGATCGCGCCGGAGGATGTATACGGCTATACATTTGCGACTCCCGGAACCATGGTGAAGGGAGAGCTTCACAAGGGCGAATTCGGAAATGTATCCGCTGCCCGATCCGGTGATTATGCATCGGATACCCTGGGAGAAGCCTATACCTACGCGGGAACGGATGCGGGGGAGCTGCTGGATCCGGCGGCCGAAACCTATAAGGGAATCCATAATTACCGTCCTTCTACGGATCTGATCCCCGGACTTCCACCGAAAAACTGGGACTATACCTGCTTTGGTACGGAGAATGAAACGGAACCCTCTGCTTCAAAGGAAGAAATGCTCACCTGCCTCGAACTGTTCGGTAAGGAGATGAGGGAAAGCTATGAGAGTTACGGCGGACCGGAGAGCTATGGCTGGAGGACCTTTAATATCGAGGACATGTCCTTCACGGAGGATAAGTCCACGGAGCAGTCCATTTCCCAGGAACAGATGTTTCAGCAGAGGATCGAGGGAATGCTGCACTATATAGGCGGCAGGGAGCAATATGTGGACAGTGGCTGCCAGGATGCGCTTTCCGCCCTGGCGGGACTTCTGGGAACCCTGCGGGGAGACCTCACCGAAGAACTGACGAAGGACCGGACTCAGCTGATCCGCAGCCTGCTTTATACCTATATCGGATATATCCGGAAATGGTATAAGGTGGAAAAGGGACAGGAGCTTACGGATGGAGAGGCTGCGGCCATGGCGGTCTGTGCATTTCTCGGACCGGTCATCGGGGAGGATCTGGATCCCGGGACGAATACGCTGGATGACCTGATGTATCATCTCTGCAGATACATCGGGGATCATACGGAACCGGAACGGGATCCCAACAGACCGAGAAGGATCCTGAAATACAGGTTCACCAATAAGATCACAGAGACCCTGTTTACGTTCATGTATGACTTTGCGGAACGGGCCATGACCGGTTTGGGCGACACGGTCTATACCCTGATCTGTCAGTGCGCCTACGGCGGAGAGGATAAAAAGGGAGAGCCTGCAAATAAGGAAGCGGGAAGGACCGGACGACGGATCGTATACACCACGGTTCTGGTCCTGTTCGATCTGGGAGTGGATATCTCCGAGACTGTGGGAACGAACGGGGCCTGCAGCATAGAGGACTTTTTCTCCGTGGTTCTGCCGGTCTTCTATCCCGGAACGGAAGCCGGAGGAAATGCGGTAAACTCCGTGGAGGAGGCTGCGGATCAGTTCCTGGTGAGCCTTCTGGAGAGCGCCCTGAACAGGCTGATCAAAGAGAATAAGCTGCCGGCGGAAGGGTCTCTATCCGATACGCTGAAGGGCTATATCCAAAGGATCTCGGCGCATCCGGAGGCGCTCAGGGATGCCATGACCGGTATGCTGTTCTATTCTCCGGGACAGGAGTTTGATGTTAAGGAGCAGCTCCGTCTGGCAGCCACCTTTCTGGGGCAGGCGAATGCCATAGTCTTCACCCATCAGCCCCAGAGCTATCTGGCCCTTTTTATGGCAGCGGATGACGCCTATCCCTATGTGGCGGCTTCCGAGGCTCCGGGAGGGTATGATACCGGGATCACGGTAACGCTTTCGGCAGAAAAGGATCAGAGGATCTATATCACGCTGGATGGTTCGGAACCCACGGAGGAGAGTACACCCTATACCGGTGGGATCAGGCTGGATCAGGGGGAGGAGACAAAGGAGTACCGGATCCGGGCAGTGGCTGTTCGCAAGGATAAGAAGGGCAGAGTATGGGAGTATACCTATCAGATCCGGGGGACAAAGGAAGAGGCAGAACCGGCGCCTTCGGAGGAGAAAAAAGAAGAAAAAGAGGAAAATGCCTCTCCCTTACCCCGGATCCTGGCCATCGCCGGAGGGGCATCCCTTCTGGGTCTGATCCTGTTCCTGCTCCTGAGAAAAAAACGGAGGAAAACATGATGGGGAAGTTGGAAAATGACAGAAAAAGGGGTATACTGTAAATTTAGAAATCTAACACAGAGGTGAGGACACTATGAACAAAGGATTAACTACGGCGGAGGCTCTGGAACGGGCAAAGAACGGACGAAATGTTCTGACCCAGGGAAAGAAAAAGAGTCTTGCGGCCATTATTCTCGGACAATTTGCTTCTCCACTGCTTCTGCTCCTGATCGCAGCAGCGGTGATCTCTATCGTCACCGGTGAGCTGATCGACGGTATCATCATCCTGGTGGTGGTACTGGCCAATGTGATCATCGGTACGGTGCAGGAGGTCTCTGCCGCAAAGTCGGTGGAAGCCCTGAAGCAGATCAATGCCTCCACGGCGGTTGTTATCCGCGACGGAGTGCAGAAGGAGATCCCCGCTGCGGATCTGGTGGTGGGTGACTATGTCATCCTGGAAGCAGGACGGGTGGTTCCGGCGGATCTTTCGCTGGAACAGACCAGCTCCCTTAAGGTGAACGAATCCGCTCTTACGGGGGAAAGTCTTGCAGTTGAAAAGGACTTTCGGGAGAAGAGTGACGAGAAGACGCCCCTGGGTGACCGGAAGGATAAGGCCTTCATGTCCACACTGGTGGAATACGGCCGCGGCGAAGGCGTTGTAGAGAAGATCGGTGATGATACGGAGATCGGCAAGATCTCCCGGATGCTGAACAAGATCACCAAGCAGGAGACGCCGCTGCAGAAGAACCTGAACAGTATCTCTCTGGTTCTTGGGATCGCCGGCGTGATCCTGTGTATCCTCATGTTTGTCTGCCAGATCTTCATTTACGATACGGGAGTGATGGAGACACTGATGATCTCCATTGCCTTTGCGGTTGCAGTCATTCCCGAGGGTCTGGCTACCGTGGTTACCCTGGTGCTTTCCTCAGGCATCCAGAAGATGAGTAAACGAAACGCCATCGTGAAGCAGATCCATGCTGTGGAGACCCTGGGTGCGGTCAATGTTATCTGCTCCGATAAGACCGGTACTCTGACACAGAACCGGATGACGGTGGTGCGCTGGTTCTTCCTGGGGGAGGAACGGGAACCGAAGAGCATAGAGAAGAGCGATGTCATCTTCGACCGTATGCTGCAGGGCTTCCTGGCCTGTAATGACGCAAAATACTCCGAGGAGGACGGTTCCGAGATCGGTGACCCCACGGAGACTGCATTTATAAAATATGCCAAGGATAATAAGCTGGGCTATGACGAGATCATGTCCCATATCACCCGGACGGATGAGATCCCCTTCGATTCCGACCGGAAGATGATGACGACGCTGGATACGGTAACGGAAAACGGCGCAGAGCATATCTACTCCTATACCAAGGGTGCCATTGATTCCGTGATCGTTCGATGCGACCGGATCCTGGACAAAGAGGGCGTTCGCCCCATTACCAATGAGGATGTACTCCGGGCTACCCTGGCGGCGGAGAAGATGAGCTCGGAAGCACTCCGTGTGCTGGCGCTGGCTTACCGGGAAGGAGATCAGGTACCCCAGGAGAAGGACATGATCTTCGTGGGTCTCTCCGCCATGATCGATCCGCCGAAGGAGGGCGTACGGGAAACCGTGGATGAGTGCCACCATGCGGGCATCGATGTTGCCATGATCACGGGGGATCATAAGATCACCGCATTCGCCATCGCCAAGGAGCTGGATATCGCCAGAGATATCTCCCAGTGTATCTCCGGTTCCGAGATCGATGAGATGGATCCGGAGGAGTTCAGGAAAAATGTGCTGAATTACCGGGTGTTTGCCCGGGTTTCTCCGGAGAATAAGGTACAGATCGTACAGGCATTCCAGTCCCATGGAAAGATCTGTTCCATGACCGGTGACGGTGTAAATGATGCACCGTCTCTGAAGGCTGCGGATATCGGTGTTGCCATGGGTATCGGCGGTACCGAGGTGGCTAAGGACGCCGCTGAAATGATCCTGGTGGACGATAATTTCATCACCATCAAGAATGCAGTGATGGAAGGACGGAACCTGTTCAATAATATCAAGAAATCCGTGGTCTACCTGCTCCGTTCCAACTTCGGTGAGGTGGTGCTGATGGCTTCGTCCATCTTCGCCGGTCTGTCCTCACCCCTTTCCACCATTCAGATCCTCTGGGTAAACCTGCTGACGGATACCGCGCCGTCCCTTGCTCTGGGTATGGATGTGGGTTCAGATGCGGTGATGAACGAGAAGCCCAGGGATGTAAAGAAGGGGATCTTAAAAAAGAGTGATTATCTGAACATCGTGATCCAGGGACTGGTCAGCGGTCTTGTGGCTCTCTTCGCCTTCCTGCTGCCGGTGATCGCCCAGTATGGCTTTAATGATATCTTCGGCCATCTGAACGGGGATGACGAGCTGCTCAGGCTTTGCAGAACCTACTGCTTCAGTACATTGGCCATCAATGAGATGCTCATGGCCTACGTCTGCAAGACCAAGGGAAGCATGGCCTTCGTCACGAAGGAATCCTGGAATAACAGAGCGCTGAATATCATTACGATATGCGGTATCCTGCTGCAGATCCTGGTGCTGGTGATCCCGCCGGTACGGTCACTGCTGAAGCTGTCTGCAGTAAGCTTCGGAGATATTGCCGTGATCCTGCTGATCGCGGTCGTGGGCGTGCTGATCAATGCGGCCATTACCCTGGCAAAGGAACGGCTGGATATCAAAAAAGAGCGAAATCTGTAGATTTTCTCCTTGCCTGCTGCCTGTAAAGGGTGTATAGTATTTCCGTTTGATTTTAAATTATGACGGAGATACAAACATGAACCGAGACAAACTGAAACCCATGTTATTCAGTAACATGAAGCATTACAGCGGAAAGAAGCTGGTGACGGATATCGTTGCAGGTATCATCGTAGCCATCATCGCACTGCCGCTTTCCATTGCACTGGCTCTTGCATCCGGCGTGGGACCGGAGCAGGGTATCTATACTGCGATCGTTGCCGGCTTCCTCATTTCCTTTCTGGGAGGAAGCCGCGTGCAGATCGCCGGGCCTACGGCAGCCTTTGCCACCATTGTTGCAGGGATAGTCGCCACCAAGGGAATGAGCGGTCTGGTGATCGCCACCATCATGGCCGGCATTATCCTGATCGTCATGGGTCTGCTGAGGCTTGGATCTCTGATCAAATTCATTCCTTATACCATAACCACCGGCTTTACCGCAGGTATCGCCGTGACCATCGTTATCGGGCAGATCAAGGATTTTATGGGCCTGTCCTACCCCAAGGGAACGAGTACCATCGAGACCAAGGACAAGCTTGCCGCCATCGGAAACAACATTTCCACCATAAACTGGCAGGCGGTTCTTGTGGGCGTTGTCTGTCTGGCGGTACTGATCGTATGGCCCTTTATCACCGAAAAGATCCCCGGATCCCTGATCGCTGTGCTTGTGGGGATCGGAATGGTAAAGATCTTCGATATGAATGTAAATACCATCGGAGACCTGTACCAGATCAGCAACAAGCTCCCATCCTTTAGCTGGCCGGATTTCAATTTTGAGACCATAAAGGCTATGCTGCCGGATGCCTTCACCATAGCCAT
>JAGBNH010000060.1 GCA_017634475.1 Eubacterium sp. | reverse complement strand
GATCAGAAGTTCACGGCTGATGAAGCCCATCTCCATGATCACGTTACCGATACGTCCACCCTCTTCCTTCTGCTTGGCCAGTGCCTGGTCCAGTTCTTCCTGAGTGATCGCACCGGCTTCAACCAGAAGGTCACCGATACGAATTTTCTTTCTTGCTCCTGCTACTCGCATTATGTATACCTCTCCTGCATTATTTTACAGACAGACCGATTATAGCACATTCCTTTCCAATTGAAAAGAGTAACAATTTCTTCCTTGATTTTTTGCTATTTTCCCCAAAAACCAAAGCCGAACTTTATCCTATTTCACGGATTTTTGTGCATTATCACAAGCAAAGTGCCCCAAAAACCGTCTGTCATTGTTTCGTTGAACTAATTAACATAACGAAGGACCATTCCCGGAGCGATCATTCGCTCTTTCCCTTCACAATTTACATAAAGCGTAAGCGCTTCCTGCGGATGAGGCGCCGATTTTCGCTCCTCTCCGGACTCGGCGAGGATCCTCTCCACCGTTCCTTCCATCACTTCCCCGCTGAAGGGCATGACCTCGATCTTCCGCCCTACGGTGAATTTATTCTTCTGATGGATATGAAACCCTCCATCCGGATCCACCGCTTCTACCACCCCAAGGAACACCGCATCCTGTCGATAGGTATTCCCGGTATAGATCTGGTCCTCCTCCGTGGGCTTCCGGAAATAAAAGCCCGTGGTAAATTCCCGGGTAGTGCACATGGCGATCTCCCGCCGGTAAGCATCCAGATTTTGCTTATATAATTCTTCAGACCTGAAATAATCATCGATAGCTCTTCGATAGGCCGAAGCCGTAACTGCCACATAAAGCGCCGTCTTCATCCTTCCTTCTATCTTAAAGGAAGAGATACCCGCATCCATCAGCTCCGGGATATGATCGATCATACAGAGATCCCTGGAATTCAGGATATAGGTTCCACGCTCGTCCTCTTCAATGGGAAGGTATTCTCCCGGCCGGTTATCCTCCTCTATAGCGTATCGTACATTATACTTCCATCTGCAGGGATGAGTGCAGGCTCCCCGGTTTGCATCCCGCCCGGTAAAATAGGATGAAAGAAGGCATCTTCCGGAATAGGATATGCACATTGCCCCGTGAATAAAGGCTTCGATCTCCATATCCTCACCGATCTCGTTCTTGATCCTTTTGATCTCCGCCAGAGAAAGTTCTCTTGCGGCAACCACACGTTCCGCTCCCTGGGCTTTCCAGAATTTCCAGGTGAGGTAATTGGTATTATTCGCCTGGGTACTGATATGGATGGGGATATCCGGAAGGTACTCTTTCGCCAGCATGAGAACCCCGGGATCCGAGATCAGCAACGCATCAAAGGGGATCCCACGGATCTCCTGAAAATAGCTTTTCAGCCCTTCGATATCCTCGTTATGGGCATAGATATTGACAGTAAGGTAGGTCTTCGCTCCATTCTCATGAGCAAACCGCACGCCCTCCCGCATTTCTTCAAGCGAGAAATTATCTGCTTTGGCTCTGAGACCGAAACGCTGTCCTCCGAAATATACCGCATCTGCGCCGTAGCGAATGGCCAGCTTCAGGTTCTCCAGGTTCCCCGCGGGAAGAAGCAGCTCAGGTTTTCTTTGTATCCGCTCATCTTTCATGTATCTCGCTCCCATCAGTATTTATATCGCCTCAGTCCCCTTTACCCACTCCTCGGATATGAAGGTAATGGCTGCTCCATCCCCCACATCCAGGATGGTGGTGACAAGCCCCGGAGTGGCAGTAAGCATCCGAAGATAATCCCTCATTCGGTCATGGATCGTCCTGTCCCGTTTTTCCACAGAAAAATGGGATTCCAGGATATTCCCTTCCTGCAGTACATTATCCGACACAACCACTGTTCCCGGATGCACCAGTCTTCGGAGCAAACGGAAATAGGAATCATACTGTGCTTTCGCCGCATCGATAAAGACGAAATCATATGTTCCGGGCAGAGTCTCCAACACCTTTGCCGCATCGCCCTCTATGAGCCGGATGACAGATTCCTTTCCAAAGGCCTGAAAATGCTCTCTTGCTTCCTTCGCCCGAACCGAATCCAGCTCCAAAGTGGTGATCTCCGCCTCCGGCAGACAGGAATTCATGAACAGCGCCGAATACCCCACCGCCGTTCCGATCTCCAGTATCCGCCCGGGCCTATGCATAGAAAGAAGGAGTCTCAGCAGCTCCCGCATATCCTGCCGGATCACGGGGACGTCCCGTGACACAGCAGACCGATACAGCTGTCCAAGCTCTCCTTCATCATCGTGATACCAGGAACAGATAAAGGATCTGATCCTGTCATTATTTCCTTGTTTCTTCATACATTCTCTATCCGGCATGGATCAGCTTCCCTCATCTTCCTTTTCCTTTGTTGGATCCGTTGTTAGGATATTCAGGATCTGATTATAGGTCATGGAAGGAGAAAGGGCATATTTCCCTGGGCGGATCATGGGACCATATCCCCCCAGCTTGATCTTGGCCATCATCACATATTTATTCTTGATCAGCCCCTCATCGTAAAGCGCCTCTGCCACCGTACTGGTGGAGGAATCCTGAAGGATGGTCACCACATGATAGGATACATCACCTGCATTCTTGGCAGAATCGCTGAAGGTTTCATAGGACAGAGAATAAGCCAACGAGAAGCCCTTAACGATCACATAGATAATCAGTACATCCAGAAGCAGTTCCACCGCATAGAACAGGGCCGTCTTCAGATGACTTTCCGTCTTGTATGCTCTTTTCATTATCTTTGCTGTAACCAAGAGAACAACCTCCGAATAATCGCTCTTTACTCAAAATCCAGGGGAAAATCCCTGGTGATCTCATCCATAAGCCGGCGGATCAGCCGGCTCAAGGCACTCTCCGCCCTGAGGTACTCGTTCACCACAGAGTTATGCAGCAGCCAGTCATTGTCCGCACACAGGCGATAGATCTCATCATAGGGGTTTCCCTCCCAGAAGGTCTGCACCTCCACATATCTGGCCTTAAGCTCCTTCAGCTTCTGATACAGATCATCATTTGCCCGAAGGGAATTCTTGGCATGGATAAAGCGCCGATACTCCATAGATTCCTTCAGTAATTCATTTACATGCCGCGAGGCGGCGATCACATCTTCCATATCAAACCTCCGAAATGATCGGCAGGATCATCGGGCTTCTCTTCGTCCGTTTCCACAGAAACTCGCCGAGGGAATCACGGATCTTGGATTTGATCCTTGCCCAGTCGGTGGTACTACGCATCAGACATTCATCCAGGGTCTCCTCAACCACCATACGGCAGTCCTCCAGCAGGCTTTCGGATTCACGCACATAGACAAAGCCTCTTGTGATGATATCCGGTCCGGCCAGCAGCTGTCCGGAGCCATGCTCCAGTGTCAGCGCCACAACGATCAGACCGTTTTCCGACAAATGCTGACGATCCCGGAGAACGATATTTCCCACATCTCCGACACCCAATCCATCCACCAGAACGCCCTGTGCGGGGGCGGATCCGGATACTGTGAATACATCCTGAGATACGGAAAGCACATCTCCGCATTTGATCAGCTTTACATTTTTTCTCGGCACACCCATTTCCACTGCAAGCTCCGCATGGCGTTTCAGATGGCGATACTCTCCGTGGACAGGGATGGCGTATTTCGGCTTGGTGAGCGCATAGATCAGCTTCAGTTCCTCCTGACATGCATGACCGGATACGTGGGCATCATGGTAGATCACCTTAGCGCCCTTCTGCTCCAGCTCGTTGATCACGCGGAACACCGCCTTCTCATTTCCCGGTATGGGACTGGAGGAAAAGATCACCACATCCCCCGGCTTGATGGATATCTTGCTGTGGATGGAGGCTGCGATACGGGACAGCACCGCCATTTCCTCTCCCTGGCTTCCAGTGGTGATATATACCAGCTGATTGTCCGGATAATTCTTCGCTTCATCGATCTCGATCAATGTGTTCGGCGGAACGGTCAGGTATCCAAGCTCAGTGGCGATGGATATAACATTAACCATGCTCCGTCCCTGAATGATCACCTTTCGTTTATAACGTATGGCCGAATTGATGATCTGCTG
>JAGBNH010000059.1 GCA_017634475.1 Eubacterium sp. | reverse complement strand
GGTGCCTTAGACGGCTGGCCCATAGGCGCTTGGCCCATCGGTGCTTTCGGTGCCTGACCCATCGGATTCTGGCCTAAAGGCGGCTGGCCCATCGGTGCCTGACCCATCGGCGGTACAGGCGCTTTCGGTGCCTGACCCATTGGCGGCTGGCCCATCGGTGCCTGTCCCATGGGCGCTTGCCCCATCGGCGGTACAGGAGCTTTCGGTGCCTGACCCATCGGTGCGGGCTGCCCCATCGGCGGTACCTGGCCCATCGGCGGGATCGGTGCCTTCGGCTCTTCTTTCTTCACCTCTTCCGGTTTTACTTCCGGCTTTACTTCTTCCTTCTTCTCTTCCGGTTTGATCTCCGGCTTTACTTCTTCCTTTTTCTCTTCCGGTTTGATCTCCGGCTTTACTTCTTCCTTCTTCTCTTCCGGTTTTACTTCCGGCTTAACTTCTTCTTTCTTCTCCTCCGGTTTAACTACCGGTGCAGGCTGTCCCATCGGATTCTGGCCTACGGGTGCCTGTCCCATTGGCGGTACCGGTGCCTTCGGCGGCTGTCCCATCGGACTCTGTCCTACGGGTGCCTGTCCCATCGGTGCGGGCTGGCTCATAGGCGGACGCTGTCCCATCGGCGGCTGTCCCATAGGTGCAGGCTGTCCCACGGGCGGAACCTGACCTGCTGCGCGGTTCTTCAGCACTTCAGAGCGGTTCACCTTTCCTGCCAGAGTGCCGGTCATTCCGGCTCCTGCCATGGAAAGAAGCTCATCCACCAGCTTTCCGAACCGATCCAGACTGAACTGATAGGAGTTAAGCTCTGTGATCAGTCGAGCCACGTAATTATCACGATCTGCTTCTTCAAACTTCATCCGGGAGATCAGCTCACGGAAGAACGACGGCACTTCTGCCGGGTCGGTGTAGCTCTGAGAATCCTGCTTCACCGGCAGGAAAATGCATACAGGCTTATAGATCACTGCATTGATGAAAATACAATCCAGTTTTTTAACGATATGTGTAACGGGGATTCCCCTGGCACCGGCACTGAAGGTGATCACCAGATTCTTGAGGATCGAAAGCACCTCCTGCTTCCCCATGGCCTTCTGAATATGCGTTTCCAGTGTCGGGAAATCGGGGGCGTTCACTGTAAGTACCCTTCCCGTTTCCGTTGTCTGATACTGCGGGATCAACAGGCCGGGGATCTGTGCTCCGCGTGCCCGTTCAAGCGCCGGTTCATCTGCAATGTCCGTGGCATTCAGCTGATACCGCAGCGTCTGAAACCCATTCATCTTTGCTACATCAAATCTGATATTCTTAACCATAATACCAAAATGCCTCCCCACATTTATTTGCCATTTTTAGAACTTGAAAATAAAATCTTCGCCGCCGAGACTGATCCTGCAGTTGTTGGTAAGGAGAGCCTCTTCTCCATCAGCCAGTGCCTTACCATTTACATAGGTCTTATTCGTAGATTTATTATCTCTGATGTAGAAGCCGTCATCCTTCCGGGTGATGATGGCATGCACTCTGGAGATCGCACCATTACCGGTAATGTGATAATCAACACCACGGTTTGCCTTACCGATCTTGAATACATTCTTGGTGATCATCATCCGCTCTTCCGTGGTCTCACGAAGCAGATAGGGATTAACCTTGATCAGAGTCTGTTCTGCGGCTGCAGGAGCAGCAGCCTCTTCCAGTACAGCTTCTGCTTCCTTGGCTGCCTCAACCTCTGTTACCAGATCCTCAGCCTTCAGTGCACTGATATCCTCAGTTACTACATTTTTCTTCTCTTTTGCATTCTTGGAAGAACGGGATACTTCCTTAACCTGTTCCTTCAGCATCTCTGTAGTTCCCAGCTCGCCGGTCTCTTCGATCACTTCCTGCTCATGTGCCGCATTCTGGATCAGCGCTGCACGGCTGACCTTAACCTTCTTTCCGTTCTCGCGATTTCCGCGGGTTGCCTGCTTTGCTGCCTCGGCAAGCTCCTTAGCCTTCTCGGCAAGCTCCTGGATATGACGCTGCTCACGCTCTTCCTCGGTCTCCTCGTCCTCTTCGGAAGCGCTCTCTTCCGCATCATCTACTTCGATATTTTCAACTTCAACATTCTCGTCTGCGGAAGCTTCGGTCTCTTCTTCTTCTTCTTCTTCTGCTTCCTCAGCCGTTTCCTCTGCCTCGGCTGTTTCTTCGGCTTCAGCCTCTTCAGCCTCTGCCTCTCGGCTCTCCTCTACAGCTTCCTCTTCTTCTTCGTCATCACCGATCTCCGGCAGAGATTCATTTTCACCGCCAAGATCCATCATGAAGGAGGAAATGTCTTTCTCTTCCGGAATATGTGCGCCGCCGGTACTGATCACTTCGCCGTCCTCAGTGGAGATACCTTCCTGCTCCTCATAATCGATCCCGTCATCCTCCATCAGAGCTTCCGTAAGACCAACCAGATTCCGCAGGTTAAAGCTGTCGCCGTTGATGAAGGCCAGCAGCGTTCCGACATAAGAAAGATCCCCGTTGATATCGTACTGGAAGTTTGCGATCAGCTGACGTACAAAGCCTTTGAATTCTGTGGAAACAGAAGCTTCGCTCTCCACCGGAAGACAGAGGAACCGGAGCCTTAAGGTTTCCCGGTCAATATACATGAATCCCTTGTGAAGAAGGATATAAGACAAATGCAGTGACTGCTCATTGCAGCTGATCAAACCAAGTGCGATATTCCGAAGGATCTTCAGCACCATTTCCTTATCAACCACACCGGAGGTGAACTTCTCCAGAGAAGTAAGCCCGGATACATCATAGGTGAGATAATCATAGTCATCATCCTGCTCAAAGATCACGCCTACGAGCTCGCTGGCTCCCTGTTCCTCCATATAGTCCAGAGTTTCTTCATCCAGTTCGCTTCCCTCACCCATAATGTACGTGAGATAACGCTCGCTCCCGATGTTCTTTGCATGAAAACTGAATCTTCTCATTTTACCCAAATCCTCCCGTATTTTTCTCTATATTCAGTAATTCTTTCTTGTTGATCGTCAATGTAGAAAATGTGGAAACTGATGATCCCGTCATCATCCGCCGCCATCATTTCCTTCCCCGCCATCCTGATCATTTTCACCCTGATCATTCTGATCCTGACCGTTCTGATCCTGACCGTTCTGATCCTGACCGTTCTGATCCTGGCCGTTCTGATTCTGATCATTGATCCCGAAGGGATCCTCCTGATCCTGCTCATCGATGGCTATGGCTGCCTTCTTCATGTCTTCCACCGTGACGCCGTTGATCGACTGCTCGTGATCCTCAAGGGTCTGGTAGAAGGCGTGCTCACCGGACTTCTCATCCACTACGTGATAGTAATAATATGTGTGCTCCATGGGCTTCAGCACTGCAGTGATGCAGGCGATACCGGGATTGCAGATCGGGCCTACCGGAAGTCCGCCGTACTTATAGGTATTATAAGGCGAATCCACTTCCAGGTCCTCATACAAAACCTGCGGCTTGTTGAACATACCTTCCGTTATGGGATATAACACCGTGGAATCGATCTGAAGCAGCATATCCGCTTTCAACCGGTTATTGATGACTCCGGCGATCACCGGACGTTCCTCTGCGATGGCACACTCCCTCTCGATCATAGACGCCATGGTCACTACCTGATAGGAATTAAGTCCCCGCTCCTCCGCGATGGCCCGGAGCTCGTCATTGTAGTAAACCGTAAAGGTATCCAGCATCCACTGCACCAGTGACTCGGCGGTAGTATTCTCCGTGATATCATAGGTTGCCGGGAAAAGATAACCTTCCAGGCGATAACGAACATCTATTCCTGCCGGCACATCCTCCAGATACCGGAACTTTGACCGGGTGATGGACTGACAGGCATTGATAAACTGTCTGGCCGAGCATATATCCTTTTCCTCGCAGCGCTCGGCGATCTGGTCTATGGTAAATCCCTCCGGGATGGTCAGACGCTGGATAATGGCATTTTCTTCTTCCGAAGCCATGATCTCCATCATCTGAAGGGTATTCATACCGGTGTTCAGCTTATAGGTGCCGTGCTTCAGCTTGCCGCGGAATTCGGAATTCTGAAGCCGCTCCACAAATGCACCTTCGTATTGGATCAAACCCAGCTTATGCAGGATCGCGGCGATCTCCTTCACCGATGCATCTGCCGGGATGACCACGGTCACTTCCTTTCCCTCTCTGGTACTTCTGTCCGTCAGCTCCTTGTTGTAAGCCAGCCGATAATCCTTGTATTCGGTCAGAAAAATGAGGACAAGTGCCGTAGCCGCCACAAGGGCGATCATCCACTTAATTAACTTTACGGAGAACCTGCCCGTAAGCATATTCTCTCCTCCTAAATCTTATTTTTGCGCACCAAAAAACCCAAAAAGGGCATACTTGCACTAATTTTAGAATAATGCTATCATATAATAGCATTTTTTAGTGCATAATTCAAGGAAAGAAGGGTATTATTTTGGCAAATCAGAATCCGATCGTAACGATCACAATGCAGGACGGCGGGGTCATGAAACTGGAGCTTTATCCGGACATTGCGCCCAATACCGTAAACAATTTTGTCTCTCTGGCAAACAAGGGCTTCTATAACGGACTCATCTTCCATCGTGTCATCAGTGGCTTCATGATCCAGGGCGGCGATCCGGACGGACGCGGAACCGGCGGTCCCGGCTACAGCATTCCCGGAGAGTTCAGGTCCAACGGCTTTAAGAACGACCTGAAGCACACCACCGGAGTGATCTCCATGGCACGTTCCATGCACCCGGACTCCGCAGGTTCACAGTTCTTCATCATGCATAAGGACGCTCCCCATCTGGATGGCGAGTATGCTGCTTTCGGCAAGCTGACCGAAGGCCTGGATGTGCTGAACGCCATTGCCGCAGTTCGTACCGGATGGCATGATGATCCCACAGAACCCCAGGTAATGAAGACCGTTACCGTTGAGACCTTCGGCGTAGAGTATCCCGCACCGAAAACCCTCAGCCGGTAAGCCTGCTGTCGAAAAGATCACATCGAGTAGGAGGGGGTCCCTCCTACTCGATGTCGCGTTGGCCGGCCTATGTGCATGCAAGCATGCCCGCATGCCGGCCGTATCGCGCAAACAAAAAGAGCGTGAGACCCTGAGATCTCACGCTTTTTTTGTTATATTGCGTTCCAGAAGCCATCCAATGTGGCAAAATAGTCCTCTACCGTCTCCGGCCTGCGGATCTGCAGAACACTTCCATCCTCACGCAGCAGAAGCTCGGCCGAATGCAGTCTTCCGTTGTAGTTATATCCCATGGCAAAGCCGTGGGCCCCGGTGTCATGGATCACCAGATAATCCCCCATATCGATCTTCGGGAGCTCCCGGTCGATGGCGAACTTATCGTTATTTTCGCAAAGGGAGCCGGTAACGTCATATACATGATCCAGCGGCGCCTGCTCCTTGCCGAGGACGGTGATATGGTGATATGCACCGTACATGGCGGGACGCATCAGATTTGCCGCGCAGGCATCTACGCCGATATACTCTTTGTAAATGTGTTTCTCATGGATCGCCTTTGTCACCAGATGACCGTAGGGTGCCAGCATAAAACGGCCGGATTCGGTGTAAATGCTGACATTTCCAAGGCCTGCAGGTACCAGTATCTCCTCGAATTTCTTACGTACTCCCTCACCGATCACGGCGATATCGTTGCCTGCCTGATCCGGGCGGTAGGGAATGCCGATGCCGCCGGACAGATTGATGAAGGACAGGGCGACGCCGGTCTTCTCCTTGATCTCCACAGCCAGGGAGAACAGGATTCCTGCCAGTGTGGGATAATAGTCATTTGTCACGGTATTGCTGGCCAGAAAGGCATGCATACCAAATTCCTTAGCCCCCTTGGCTGCAAGGGTGGAATAGGCTTCCATCAGCTGATCCCTGGTCATTCCGTACTTGGAATCTCCCGGGTTATCCATGATGGCATTGGAGATCTCAAAGTAACCGCCGGGGTTGAACCGGCAGGAGATCCGCTCCGGGATCCCACAGGTTTCCTCCAGCATGGGGATGTGGGTGATATCGTCCAGATTGATGGTTGCTCCCAGCTTGGCCGCATAAGCGAATTCTTCCGGAGGCGTATCGTTGGAGGAGAACATGATCTCCCGGCCTACGATCCCGCAGCGCTCCGACATCATCAGCTCCGCCAGGGAGGAGCAGTCCGTTCCGCAGCCTTCCTCATGAAGGACCTTCAGGATGGTGGGATTCGGGGTTGCTTTTACCGCAAAATACTCTTTAAAACCGGAATTCCAGGAAAAGGCCTTCATCATGGCCCTTGCATTCTCCCGGATCCCCTTCTCGTCATAAATGTGGAAGGGCGTGGGGTAGGATTTCACGATCTCTTCGATCTGTTCTTTTGTTACGAACGGTTTTTTCATACCATCTTCCTCGCTTTCGAAAAACATGGAACATATTATACTCTAATGGACTTTATATCTCAACAGAAAAACAGAAGAAAATGAACCCATAGAAGAAACCCGCTGGGCAATCAGCGGGTTTCTTAAAGGTATGAAAAAATGTGGGGGAAGGTATAAATCCTTGAGGGTTTTCCTCTTGGATTGTCTAGAATATATCATGAAAGTATGACCAAGTTACGTTTTAATTGTGAACAAACGGTGAAACAGACGCAAATATCCCGGGTTTACTTCACATAAGTATAAAATTCATCCCCCGACTGCTGTACCTTTCTCCGGAAGCCTCCCCGGTCCGTACGGACTTCCGTATTTCGGATGGGGTCATAATACCGGATGGCATCGTTGTTGAAGCTCACCACCAGCACATACCGGTCTTCCAGCTTTGTGGCAAAGGGGATACCGTCTCCCAGGAACAAAATGGCCGTATCCAGATCCGCGCCGGAGATATTCAGTCCCCGGACCGCTCCGTCTGCGATCCTGTTGTATGCCACATCCCAGCTTCCAACCACATCCGGATCCTTCAGCACACGGCGGACCGTATCCGCATCCGTTTCCACGCCTGCCGTGCGAAGGAGCATGGTGAGGCACACCTCATAGCCATTCTCTCCTGATTCCGCAGGAATGTAATCCACCCGGTCCGCCACGGACAGATAGGGCGCACCGGTCTTCTGCCGGAAAAGCAGACTGCCGTCCGCCATAAGAACAGTTCCTCCGTTTTCCGCCGCTTCACGGACCAGCGTTCCCACACGTCCGGAGCGAGCCGCCACCTCTCCCGCACGGAAGAGATACGCCGAGGTGGAATTCACATTTCCATCTACCTCCGCATTCGGCCCCTCCTCTTCAGAGAGCCGGGCCACCAGAAGCTCGGGGACAGAGGTCATGTAAATGTAGGACGGGAATACCAGCTGATAGCCGTCAGCCCCGCCAAGATTGCTCATTACCGCCTTACCCCGGACATCCTCTGTCTTGTAGGAAATGTAATCCGGCGTCGTATCCGTCAGCACGGTACCACCCTCCACGGAAACCACCCGTGTAAGGTAGATGGTATTGCTCAGGAATTCCACATCCGAAACCAGGATATCCGGTTTCTGATAATTCTTCTCTTCATGACCCGTCCGCTTGACAAAGATCACATTACTGAAATAGTACTTCACTCCGCCATCGGCAGCGATGCCGATCTTGTCCGGACGAGCTACGCCGTAAACGAAGTCCGTTCCCACAAAGGAAAGGGGCTGCAGCTTCCTGCCGGTTTGCTGGAGCACTGTCCGCGAATCATTTGCCAGATCCCAGAGCTGGATCCTGTCGTGTCCCGGGGTCTCATCCAGATCCTCCGGAAAGGCCACCACGGATCCATCAGAGGAAACCAGGACCTCGTCATCCGACAGTCCATCTGCCAGGATCTCTGTCTCCCCGGTTTTAATGTTAATGGTCCGAAGCCCCCGGTTCAGCAGATAATACAGCTTATCCGACTTCACATCCATATAGATCAGCCGGCCGGTTTCCTGGTTCAGCCAGGACATGGGCAGGTTCGTACGGATAAATGCACATTCTTCAATGGTCCGTTCCTTTAACCGGTAATGCTGCACCAGGATACCGTTCTCCCCTTCATGGGTACCGCTGTCCATCCGTCCGAAGACCGCAAAATACGCATCCTCCTCGTTCACGGAGAGCAGCCGGTAATCCTCTGCATTTTCGAAAAGATAATCCTTGATCTCCGTGCCGTAGATCCTGGTCAGTGTAGATGCATTGTAATCGTAATACCATACACAGCCGTCCTGAACCAACAGCATGTGTTCGTTATCCTCGGTGAGAAGATGCCTGGGTTCCCTGTCGGACAGCCCCAGATTCACACCATTGATCTCCCGTTCAAAGTCCGTATTTCGGAAGGCTTCCCTCACCTTCCGGAAATAATTCACCACCCTCGCCTTAGCCAGCTCGGGGACGAATTCCATGGAGAAATACTCCTCCACGTCGTAATAGGTCAGCTCCTTAAGCTCCTCATCCACCGTAAAGATCTTATACCGAAGAGCCAGCGTTGCGCTGTCCTCTGCGATCTCCGTGAGGGCGATGACGATCTCTCCGGAGATCTCCGGCTTCATCTCTCCCCAGGTCAGGGTCTCGTACTCCGAAGCAAGGGAGACCGAACCCAGATCCGTCCGGTTATACTCCTCCGGCGGATAGAAATTATGCATCCTGGCCAGCTCATTTTTCTGCTCTTCCGTTTTCTCCGCCAGCAGGAAGGAATGGAATTCCATAGCCCCGCTCATGAAGGATCGGAGCTCCTCCTTCTCCAGGCGAAGGACCTTCGCATAGAAATGCAGTTTCTCTCCGGCCATGGTGTCCGCAAGGACCACAAAGGTGTATTCCTTCTTCCGCTTCATATCCATTCGAAGGGTGGCTTCATAACCAGTCCGGCCGTTTTTCATGCCCAGCAGGTTCATTTCCCCTTCCTCGATAAGGTTTCCGTCCACCGGATTTCGAAGCTCATAGGTGATATTCTGCAGCGGATAGGCCCGCTCCTCCACGTAGACCGTTACGGTCCTTTCTTCACCCACAAGGGGGATCACACCGTCTCTGAGAAGAGCAGAATCCATATCCTGCTTATAGGCAGGCAGGGGCGAGATCATCTCTCCGTCAACACACGTAAAAACTACCGGAAGAGCAGTGCCTGACAGTTCCACATAGGCATTCCTGCTCCCCCGGTTGCTTATTGCGTTTACGATCAGAGCGGTTCCGCTGAATACAAACAGGAACAGAACCGATCTGATCAGTATTTTCCAGATTAATATATATTTCGAGCTGCTCTTCAACATTACCGATTAATCTCCGAAGCAGATACCAAGAGTCTTGGCCTCCTGGATCGCCTGATTGTCTACTTCCACGTATTTCAGCTTTCCAGCCGTCTCAGCCAGCGGGATCGCAGTTACTTCGCCGTTCTTCATGACAACCAGCTTACCGAAGTCCTTCTTCTCGATCAGTTCCGCAGCCTTTGCACCGAACCGGCTGGAAATGAACCGGTCATAGGCATCCGGACTTCCACCGCGCTGGGTATGTCCCGGAACGGCTACACGAACATCTGCGCTGAACTTGGCACGGATCTGATCCGCGATCTCATAGGCAATGGAAGGATGCTGAAGGGCAAGGATAGCTTCCTTCTTCTCCTTCTTGGGCATCTTGGCGATCTCCTTGGGAATAGCGCCCTCAGCCACACAGATGATGGTGAAACGTTTGCCCTGCTTGGTGCGCTTTTCGATAGCCTTATAAACCTTCTTAATGTCGTAGGGAACTTCCGGAAGGAGGATAACATCCGCGCCGCCTGCGATACCGGCATACAGCGTGATCCAGCCAACCTTGTGTCCCATGATCTCAATCACAAATACACGGCTGTGAGATTCCGCAGTGGTATAGATGCAGTCAATGGCATGGGTAGCCACATCCACTGCACTCTGGAAACCGAAGGTCACATCCGTTCCCCAGATATCATTGTCAATGGTCTTCGGCAGACCAACCACATTCAGTCCGTTCTCGGAAAGAAGGTTTGCGGTCTTCTGGGATCCGTTTCCGCCCAGGACTACCAGACAGTCCAGCTCCAGCTTCTTATAGGTCTTGATCATGGCCGGAACCTTCTCCACGCCGTCATCCGTAGGGGTTTCCATCATCTTGAACGGCATACGGGAGGTTCCCAGGATCGTACCGCCCTTATTGAGCAGTCCGGTAAAATCCATGGGCTTCATTTTCTGATAATTCCCATAGATCAGGCCCTTATAGCCATCCTTAAATCCATAGATCTCCACCTCTCCGATACCGAAAAGATTCTCCAGACCCTTCGCCACGCCGCGCATGGTGGCATTCAGCGCCTGACAGTCACCGCCACTGGTAAGCATTCCGATTTTTTTCATTCGTGTACCCCTCCTTTTTTGTTGGGTTGATTTGCCCCTGATGTCTTCTCCTAAAGATCCTTCGCTTCGCTCAGGATGACAGGTTGTTTTAGATGACATGGTTTTGTTGTCACAGCTCCACTCGTCCCTCCAACGCCCTTTGCAGGGTCATGGAATCGGCGCATTCCACTTCGCCGCCAACGGGAACGCCGCTGGCGATCCGGGTGCACCGGATCCCGGGAGGAACACATTTGGAGATAAATACTGCCGTCGCCTCCCCCTCCAGACTGGGGTTGGTGGCAATGATCACTTCCTCCACATCCTTGTGGAAGCGGCTGATCAGCTCCGTGAGACGGATGTCATCCGGACCGATACCGGCCTTGGGATTGATCACTCCGTGCAGCACATGATATACGCCGTTATATACGCCGGTACGTTCGTAAGCCGCCATTTCCTTTGGGCTCTCCACCACCATGATCTGCTTATGGTCACGGTTCGCGGAAGAACAGACCGGACATTTGTCCTGATCCGTAATGGTACAGCACTCGCTGCAGAACTTGATGTTCTGTTTTGCCAGAAGGATCGCCTCGGAAAGCGCCTTCACCTGATCCTCCGGCATGCCAATGATGTGAAATGCCAGACGCTGTGCGGACTTCTCTCCGATCCCCGGCAGATGTCCCAGTTCCTCGATCAGGCGGTTAACCTCTCCACCGTAAATCTCCATTTAGAACGGAAGACCTCCTCCCAGTCCGCCCATTCCGGCGATCTTGCCCATCTGTTCGGACTCATCCTCGGACTGCAGACGAAGCACTTCATTCATTGCGGCAAGCACAACTTCTTCAAGGGTCTCGATATCCTCGGGGTCAACCACTTCTTCCTTGATCTTCACCTCGATGACTTCCTTCTTGCCGTTCATCTTTACACTGACTACTCCGCCGCCGGCGGTGCCCTCGTAAACCTTCTCCTCAAGCTCAGCCTTGGTCTCTTCCATCTGCTTCTGCATACGCTGTGCCTGCTTCATCAGGTTATTCATATTTCCGGGCATCATGCCCATCCCGCCGTAGCCTCCACGCTTTGCCATTTTTAACGTTCCTCCTTGTTTATCTCACACGTCACGCTTTCGCATCCGTGTTCTTTACTTTACCTCTATATCAAAATTCATCTTCGATAATGCCGGAAGGTCATTCACTGCACCTCCCGAATCCGAACCGTCCGCATTTGCCACGGTGATGTTCACATTCTTTCCCGTGATCCTGCAGATCTCCTGCCTGAGAAACTCCTGATTCTCCGGCACATGGAAATAGTTAAAGGGGTTGATATCCTCTTTCCTGAGAAACAGGGTTATTCCGATGGCCTTGCCCTCCTGATTCAGGGTGGGCTTGATGGGCACCGTCCGGATGAGCCGTCCCATGGCGTGATCCAGCTTCGGCATAACCTCCCGGTTCCAGGCCTTCGCCAGCTCCAGGATCTCTTCTGCCTTTGCATCATCGAAATGTTCATGCAGGACGCGGCTTGCCTCAGCTTCGCTGAGCAGCCCGGGTTCTTCCCGGTTTTCCGCCACATTTCCTGAATCAACGCTGCCTGAAACAGGTACGGAAACCACGGCTGCCGGCCGTTTTTCCAGCTCCTCGGTCTTCTGCATCAGTTCCGCGGCACTTTCCTCTGCCTTATCCGCCCGGTTCTCCAGCCGGTCAAGCCGGGCCAGGATACCGGTCATATCCTTATCCATTTCCGGACGAAGGAGCCGCAGCATTCCCATTTCCAAAGCAACACGCTTAACGGTGGAGAGTCTCAGCTCCGGCAGCATATCCTGAAGGACCCGGATCTGCCGCACCAGCGTATCCTCCGGGATGGTCTGTCCCAGAGCGGCCAGCTTCGCTATGGTATCCTCCGTCATATCCAGTGTACGTCCCAGCTCCGGAGAGAGCTTCAGGAACAGCACATTTCGCAGGAACATACAGAAATCTTCCGTAAAACGGGTGAGCTCCGTGCCCCGCCATACCACTTCGGAGACCAGATTCATCACGCCCTCTGCGTCATCCTTTACGATGCCGGTCTCCAGCTTAAGGAAGAGCTCCGTATCCACTGCCCCGATGGCTTCCAGCGCCATATCCAGCGTCAGCTCCTGTCCCAGATAATAGGACACGCACTGATCCAACAGGGACAGGGCATCACGCATGGAGCCGTCCGCCGCCCGGGCGATAAACTCCAATGCATCCCGCGAGGCCTTCGTGCCCTCTGCATCCAGGATCTCCTGCATCCGGTCGGCAATGACCGTGTAGGAGATCCGCCGGAAATCGTAACGCTGGCACCTGGACTTGATGGTCACCGGAACCTTATGGAGCTCCGTGGTGGCCAGGATAAAGATCACATAGGACGGAGGTTCCTCCAGAGTCTTCAGCAATGCGTTGAAGGCTCCCATGGAGAGCATATGCACCTCGTCGATGATATAGACCATTTTCTTTCCGTCGGCAGGGGCATACTGCACGCCCTCATTGATCTGACGGATATTGTCGACGCCGTTGTTGGAGGCCGCATCGATCTCCACCACATTTAACGCCGCACCGGAAGCGATCTTCCTGCAGCTCTCACATTCACCGCAGGGGCTTCCGTCCACCGGATGATCGCAGTTTACCGCCTTCGCCAGGAGCTTGGCCATGGAGGTCTTTCCGGTTCCGCGGGTCCCGCAGAACAGGTAGGCGTGCCCCACCCGGTCGTTCGTCATCTGATTTTTTAATGTTGTTACAATCGCGTCCTGACCCTTTACTTCCTCAAAGGTCTCCGGACGGAACTTTCTGTACAGCGCAACGTAAGCCATACAACGATCACCTTCCAGACTGTGTTCTTCCGGGCTCTCCGACACGAGCGCCCACTTAAACAGTATTATACCCGAAGAATCCCGTAAGCGCAACGAAAAATACGGCTCGGTCTCTGTCAAAAACGACGAAAGCGTGCCACCCTGAGATCAGAATGACACGCTTTCGTCATTTCAAAAAAGCTTTTTCAGCCGATTAGAACTTGCCTGCCTTTGCAGCTTCCTCGATGGATACAGCGGTGGAAACCGTCATACCAACCATCGGGTTGTTACCTGCACCGATCAGACCCATCATTTCAACGTGAGCCGGAACGGAGGAGGAACCAGCGAACTGAGCGTCGCTGTGCATACGTCCCATAGTATCGGTCATACCATAGGAAGCCGGACCTGCAGCCATGTTATCCGGGTGAAGTGTACGTCCTGTACCACCACCGGATGCTACGGAGAAGTACTTCTTACCAGCCTCTACGCGCTCCTTCTTGTAGGTACCTGCAACCGGATGCTGGAAACGTGTGGGGTTGGTGGAGTTGCCTGTGATGGAAACGTCAACGTTCTCCTTCCACATGATGGCAACGCCTTCCTGTACGTCATTTGCGCCGTAACAGTTAACCTTTGCCCGGGGTGACTCCGGATCCTTGGAGTAGCACTTGCGGAATACTTCCTCAACCTCACCGGTGAAGTAGTTATACTTGGTCTCAACATAGGTGAATCCGTTAATTCTGGAAATGATCTGTGCAGCATCCTTTCCAAGACCGTTCAGGATTACACGAAGCGGTTTCTGACGAACCTTGTTTGCCTTCTCTGCGATACCGATAGCGCCCTCTGCTGCTGCAAAGGACTCGTGGCCTGCCAGGAATGCGAAGCACTCGGTGTCTTCCTCAAGAAGCATCTTGCCCAGGTTACCATGTCCCAGACCTACCTTACGGCGGTCAGCAACAGAACCGGGGATGCAGAATGCCTGAAGACCGATACCGATGGCAGCAGCTGCGTCAGCAGCTCTTCTGCAGCCCTTCTTGATGGCGATGGCTGCACCAACAGTGTATGCCCACTTTGCGTTCTCAAAGCAGATGGGCTGGATACCCTCGATCAGATGATAAACGTCGATACCTGCTGCATCGCAGATCTCTTTACACTCCTCAATGGAGGAAATCCCATACTCCTTAAGCGCTGCAAGGATCTGGGGCTCTCTTCTCTCATAAGATTCAAATAATGCCATTTTTACATCCTCGCTTTCTTATTCTTTTCTGGGATCGATCAGACGTACAGCGTCTGCTACACGTCCGTACTGTCCGGATGCCTTATCTACTGCAGTCTTCGGATCATCGCCTGCCTTGATAAAGTCCATCATCTTGCCGAAGTTGATGTACTTGTAACCGATGATCTCATCGTTCTCATCCAGAGCAACGTGTGTGATATAACCGTCGGTAAGCTCCAGGTAACGGGGTCCCTTATCCAGGGTTCCGTAGGTCGTACCAACCATGGAACGAGCGCCCTTACCAAGATCCTCAAGACCAGCACCGATCTGAAGTCCGTCCTCGGAGAAAGCACTCTGGGTTCTACCGTAAACGATCTGCAGGAACAGCTCACGCATAGCGGTGTTGATGGCATCGCATACAAGGTCGGTGTTCAGTGCCTCGAGAACAGTAAGTCCCGGAAGGATCTCAGCAGCCATAGCCGCGGAGTGTGTCATACCGGAGCATCCGATGGTCTCTACAAGAGCCTCCTGGATGATACCGTCCTTAACATTCAGGGACAGCTTGCAGCATCCCTGCTGCGGAGCACACCAGCCGATACCATGCGTATAACCGGAGATGTCTTCAACCTTCTTTGCCTGTACCCACTTTGCCTCTTCGGGGATAGGCGCAGCACCATGATGTACCCCTTGTGTTACCGGGCACATGTTCTTCACTTCTGTTGAGTAAATCATATGGTCCTCCTTC
>JAGBNH010000058.1 GCA_017634475.1 Eubacterium sp. | reverse complement strand
CTTCCACAAATACCCATCTATTTACCCAGATTCTCTGTCTCCGGAACCACAACGGTCTTGTCATAGCAGGAGAACATCTCTCCTACCTTCTCCTGATCCGGCTTCGGCGTAAGGGCACTTACGATGGGCACAAGGATCAGACCTGCGATCATGGTGACTGCTCCTGCATTGATGGGAGATGTGATCACCGGAACGAACATGTTAAAGATGGTGAAACCTACACCAAGGATATAGCTGGCCCACACTGCCGCTCTCGTGATCTTTTTGGAATAGAGACCATACAGGAACGGTGCAAGGAACGCGCCTGCCAGTGCACCCCAGGAATAACCCATCAGCTGTGCGATGAATGTAGGCGGATTAAATGCAAGGATGACCGAAACAGCGATGAAGGCTACAACGAAGATCTGCATCAGACGAAGCTGCGTCTTGTCGGTCAGCGGTTTCTTCTTCAGCGGCTTGATCAGGTCCAGGGTCAGTGTCGAGCTGGAGGTCAGCACCAGTGAGGACAAGGTCGACATGGATGCGGAGAATACCAGGACCACCACGATACCGATCAGAATATCCGGCAGGGAGGACAGCATTGCGGGAACGATGGAATCGTAGGCAACCTTTCCGTTGGCGGGATCAACGATCCCCTCTACATTACCGAAAAGACGTCCGAAGCCGCCAAGGAAATAGCATCCGCCGGCGATAATGATTGCAAAAAATGTGGAAACCACCGTGCCGGTCTTTACTGCCTTCTCATCCTTGATGGCATAGAACTTATGTACCATCTGCGGAAGTCCCCAGGTACCGAGAGAGGTAAGGATAACCACGCCCAGCAGAGCCATCGGATCAGGTCCGAAGAAGGAAGCGAACAGTCCCTGACCATCCTGCAGTGCCTCGGTGGTCACTGAAGGATCTGTGGGAACCTGTGACAGGCTCATGACTGCCTCGGTGAAGCCGCCCTTACCGGCAAGAACCGCACCGATAACCAGGCAGATACCGATCAGCATGATGATACCCTGGATAAAATCATTCAGCGCAGTAGCCATGTATCCACCGATCACCACATATGCTGCGGTAAGTGCAGCCATAATGATCACGCAGATCCGGTAATCGATATCGAAGGCCATTCCGAACAGACGGGACAAGCCATTGTAAACGCCTGCAGTATAAGGAACAAGGAAAACAAATGCGATGATGGAGCCTGCGATCCGGAGCGCCTTGGAATCAAACCGCTTTCCGAAATACTCAGGCATGGTCTTCGCATCCAGCTGCTGAGACATCAGTCTCGTACGACGTCCCAGGATAAGCCATGCAAGAAGACTTCCGATAAATGCATTTCCCAGTCCGATCCAGGTAGAAGCCAATCCGAATTTCCATCCAAACTGTCCCGCATATCCAATGAATACTACGGATGAGAAGTAAGACGTTCCGAAAGCGAAAGCCGAGATCCACGGTCCCACGGTACGACCGCCAAGGACGTAGTCATTCACGTTTTTCGCCTTGTTTCTGGAGTAAAACCCGATTCCCAGCATGACCGCGAAGAACACGATCAATAATCCGATCTTGATTACCATTGTTACACCTCTTTAGCATTTTAATGTTTTAACGCTTTAGCGTCACAGAGTGTATTATACTAAAAGAAGATCCCGGATGTCAACCGGGATCTTTATTAAGTGCTGTGATATGCTCCACCAGTTCCCTGGCCGCGAGCTGTTGGGTAGCCTCTGTCGGATGCCAGTCGGCTGCATATCCTGTAGACCCGTCCTGCGGACGGAAATGTAACGTGGATACCTTAGCATCTCCGGTCTCCTCCGTATAGCGTTTCACCGCTTCCTCCACCGCAGGAAACAGGCCGTCTCCCATGATGCCCAGAGAAGCAATGATCCGGGCGGAAGGATTATCCTTCCGGATCATTTTCAGGAAATCCGTATAGCCCTTGATATAGGCTTCCTTCTTTTCCGGATCGTTTCCGATATAAGATTCATCATTCGTTCCCAGATTGATCACCACATAATCCGGGACAAATCCGGAGAAATCCCAGGGATCATCCAGCCCTACCAGCTTTCCGGCGCTGCCGTAATTCTTTCCCAGAAGCTCATAAACCGAAGGCACCAGCTGTGTGATCTTCTGCTGACCATCCCCGGAATAACCGGAAATGATGCCATGACCGCTGTAAGCAACTATACTGTAATCATAATCCAATTCTGCGGCAGCCTTCACAGCGTAGGTCTTCGTGGCATCCTCCGTCTCCGTAGAGAAATGATGCTCCTTCACTTCATCATCCACGCCGTAACCGCAGGTTATGGAATCTCCGATAAATTCGATCTTCATCTTCTTTTCCGGCAGCGGTTCGATATCCGAGGAACCTGTAACCCGAATCTCCTTCACGCCGAAAATGGAGTTTGCAGCTTCGGACAGCTTTACGATAGCGATCTCCGCTTCCGTCTCCTGCCCGGAAGAGAACACCTCCACCGTTTCTTCCATCTTGGTCACCATACGCTCCATGGTCCGCTCACCATTTACATATACGGCATATCTTGCCTTGCCGGACTGTGCGCCGTTGATGGAACCGTCGCTGCGTACCACAACAGATGCCTTGGTACCTTTCATTTTAAATTCGATCTTGCTGGCAGAATGGATCAGCCAGCGGATATCGTTGTTGATCTGGGTTCTTCCCGTAAGCTTCACATACTGCTCCGTGACCGGGAAGGATCGCTCCGTGCTCTCCCGCTCTTCCGCCTGTGTGGTTGCTTCCTGTGTCACTGCCCCGGTGGTTACCTCTTCACCGGAGGAGGGACTGTTCTTCCCGCAGCCGGAAAGCAGCAGGACGGCGGACAGCAGCAGCGGGATGTATTTTCTGATGGTTTTTTTCATTTATTTTCCTTTCCAGGCTCTTTTCCCCACAGGAGTTGCAGAAGCACGGTCACGAATCGTAGAAATGCTTTCCTTCCTCAGTAACAAGACGCTCTGTTCTGGGGTACGCATAGATCTCTTCATTTTCCCTGTTTTTCTCCAGATAGGCTACAAATTCCCGGGCATACCATTTTGCCATTTCCAGGTTATGCATGCGGTAGTACCCGCAATTCTCCGGCGTGGTTCCCGGCACCTCTTCAAATCCTTCCACCGATTTAAAGGATCTCAGCAGCAGGTCGTACAGCTCCCTGGGAGCACGATTTCCTTTGAGGATGAGGTAAAACCCTGTGAGGCAGCCCATGGGCCCCCAATAGATCACTTCATCCTTCCAATCCGGATCGTTGCGGAGAAATGTTGCGATCATGTGCTCCAGCGAATGCATGGCCAGCACATCTATGGCCGGCTCCCGATTCGGGCGCTTCAGCCGGATATCATAGGTCGTAACCGAATACTCTCCCAAATGATCCACCCGGCTGGTAAAGATCCCGGGCACGATCCGCATATGGTCTACCGAAAAGCTCTGTATCAATTCCACTATGTCTCTCCTCCGTTTCCTTATAATCAGCTGCGGCAGCGCACAAGGCGCTGCCATGCAAGACGTATTATAGCATAACCACAGGAACCATGCCATAGGTCAAAACGAAATCAGCCGGACAATGATAATAAAAAAATAATTCACCACCAACCGGGAGCAAAATCCCTTTTGCCCCCGGCATCATAACAGAAGTATAGCATAGGAAAGCATTGAAAAAAAGGCACCCGCCGCCACGCCGGTACTTTAACTAATTTTTTTCCGAAAAACAGATATTTGCAAAGCTTTTGCAAAGAATTGATTGATATAGTGGTATCAGAAACAGGGAAACAACCCGAAAACAATGAATAAATCGATCAAAAATAAGAGAAAGGCAGGTACAGATCATGAAAAAGATGAATAATACAAAAGCTACAAAGATAACAAAGAAAACAAGGATCGGTATCGCAGCACTGGCAGCGATCATGACCATTACCTTCGCAGCTCCCCTTACAGCAAACGCGGCAACCTTGAAGGGAAATAAGATCGGGACATCCGCACTCGCAGCGGACAACAATTCCGATTCAAGTGGCAACTACGATTTTGGCATCGACACAAAGGACGTTACCAAGTGGACCTACTCCATCATCAAGGATGATGATAAGATGAAGACTCTCCTACAGATGTCGGAGAAAGCCGTACAGGGTATCGTAAAAAAGTTCCCCGAGGTGGGATATATCGCAGGTCCAATGATGGAAATGATCAATCTTCTTTACAACAGTGAGAATCCGGAAACCACCCTCGGAACCATCTCCAAGCAACTGGAAGAGATCCAGGGACAGATCGAAGACGCTAAGGCCGACATTATCGAAGCCATGGGAACCATGTCCGATATGGAGAAGTTCGTGGAGCAGTACAATCTGTTCAACGCAAAATATCAGGAGGTATCCAAGCAGGTATCTCACACCTCCGGATTTGACATGAGCCAGGAAACCAAGAACACCCTTCTGGCAGAGATGGTAGGGGATGTAAAGGACTGGTACAGCACCGACAATCTGATCTTTAACCACATCGCACTCGGAAGCTTCCTCTCCGGTGAGACCAAGCTGGTGTCCGGTCAGAAGGACATTTACGCAGCCATCATGGATCACTACTCCAAGATCGTGCTCTTCGGGAAGGAAGCCATGGATAAGACAGAGGAGCTCACAGCTGATGCGCTGGCGGTCTACCTGGAAAGCTCCAGCCAGCTGATCAACTGCATCATCGCCAAGAGAAATGTACTGCTGGTCGACGGCACCGAGCGTTCCCTCTGTGACGCAGACTATTGCAAGAACAAGATCAGCGAAATGCTAAATCAGATCATAAAGGTAAATGAAACCCTTGACGCATATAAAAAGAACAACGATCCTCTTACCCTCTACGATCGTACCGGCAACGGACAAACGAACATCGTCCTTTCAGAGTGTGTAAATAAAGCAGACTTCAACAAGAAGAAGACCATGAATGACCTGGTTGGTTCCAAGGCTCTCTCCGATAAGCAGCTTAAATCCATCGTAGACTACGTAAAAACGAACTACCCCGGAAAGACCCTTCAGGAATACCTGACCTATGTGGGATTCACCTTCTCTGACAAGAGCTACACAGCCTACCTTACGGAATATGAAAAAGAACGTGCAGATGCGGAAAAAGCCCTGAAGGAAGCTGAAGAGATTCTGGAGCGGAAAGCAAAGGAAACCCCTGAGCAGCCCGTCATCATCTTCCCCGAAATCCCGGGTATGACCTTCTTTGATCCGATCCAGCCAAGCGTCTGGACAGACTGGGAAAAGGTGAAGGCAGAAAATACCGTAAAAGAGATGACCGAATTCCTGAAGAAGGATCCGATGACAAAAGAAGAATATCAGAAGAGCTGCAAGGTATCTGACGGAGCATTCTTCCTGACAAACCGGGGTCGTAAGAACAGCACGACCATGAGCTCCGGCACCGCAGCAGACTACTACTACAACGGAGTAGGACTTCAGGATACCTCCTGCAAGGAGAAGGAGAATCACTACCTCTACATCTCCGAAAGCTACAGCACAACCAAGAGAAATAAAGCAACCGCAGACATGTACTTCCTGACTGTAAAATAAAACCGGAAAGAAATGAACTTGACACTCGTGCAAAAAAGGATCCGAAGCGCCGGCAGGCGTTTCGGATCCTTCGCTGTTTTATCACCACGATAAAAGCACACAAAACAGGTGAGATTTCTTCGGATAATTGGTATAATCATACTAGACTTATGTTTCGTGTTGATCAGATACCATTTAACGATTACTGATATCAGGAGTTCTTTGAAGGAGAAGGTGTTATATGAGAAGAATATTCAAAAAACGATCCTGTAAATATCCTGTCATCATCGGTATGGCAGTCGCCATCCTTGGAATGAATGCGGGGGTTGTGTCAGCGGAGGAATACGAGTCGGAGCCGGAAGAATATGCAGGTGGATTCATCCCTGTAGAGAAGGAGCTTTATTATGTTCCGCAGTCTCACACGACTGTATCGACCCTGAAAGCCCAGAAGTCCTATCCGGACAGATATCGTTCAGATGAGGAACCCTGGGCAGAGAGCATCAGAGTCAAAGACCAGGAAAAGAGCGGCATCTGCTGGGCCTTCGCCACATCTTCTGCCTGCGAATATTCCTATGCAAAGGAGTTGTATGAAACCACAGGTGAAGTGGCTACGGTAACGGAGCTCTCACCGGGCCATCTGGCACAATTCTTCTTCAACCGAGTGGTGGATCCTCTGGGAAATACGGCAGGAGACATGAACGCACTTGACTCGTCTTATCACTGGGCCACGTCCGGTGGGAATCAGCTCTATGGCATGCAGCATCTGGCCGGCTGGTCAGGAATGGCTTCAGAGGGAAAAACGCCCATGGAGAAAATATTTGCACATATCAAGGGTTCGCAGTGGGATGGATCGATTCCTCCTTACTCTGCGGATCTGGCCTATGATAATGCGGTTGTATTGCAGGAAAGCATCCTTCTTTTCCAGCCGGATACGGAAACCATGAAGGATCTTATCCTTAAGTACGGCGCCTTCTCCATGGCCATGCAGTATACCACAACCTACATGAATATGAAAGAGGTCAACCCCGCAACAGGAGAACCTTACAGTAGCGGCCGTTCATTTTACAACACACGGATGAGCCCCAGTTACAATCATGCCGTGACTGCGATCGGCTGGGATGATCATTATCCGAAGGAGAACTTCCGACGGGAAACTCCCGGGGCATACGAGGGAGATCCTCCCATCGTGAGGGAACCGGAGCAGGATGGAGCATGGATCATTCAGAACAGCTGGGGAACAGACTCAAATGAAGACGGCATCTTCTATATGTCCTATGAAAGCGCTGAATTTGAGAATTCCAATTATATCGTTGCCTTTGACATGCAGTCGGTGGACGCCTATCAGTACAACTTCTATTATGATGGGACTGCAGGATGTGCGGACTGCTCAGACAGGGATTCAGATGGAGGTTACCTCGATTACTATACTACCCCGAAGACCAGTGCCGCAAATATCTTCACGAATACCACCGAACATACCATCGAGATCGGGGCCGTAGGATATACCACTTTTAATCTGGGTCTCACCAACTACGACGTGTCTGTCTATACGGGGCTTACGGATCCCATGGATCCGGAGAGTGGAACTTACAAAGGAACCACCCGGATCTCTTCCACCCTTCCGGGCTGCAAGTCTGCAGAACTGGATGAGAAGGTGAAGGTTGCTCCCGGAGAAAGCTTTTCCATAGTCTTCTACTTCCCGGATTTTACGGCATTTGGAACAGAGATCTACAGAAATAGTACCTTTCTCTTCCAGCCGACCATCACCGAGGGACAGAGCTTCTTCCGTCAGGCTGCCTCCAAAACCTGGAAGGACCTGGCAGATTACGGTGCCTGCTTCAGGATCAAGGCCTTTGCCAATACCACGGAAGATTCCATAGATCCTCCAAAGCCCACCGGCTGGCAGAAGGAAACGGACGGCATGTGGTATCACTACACGACAGACGGCACCCTGTCCAAAGGGTGGCTAAGATACAAGGCGCAGTGGTACTATCTGGATGAAGACACCGGGGCTATGAAAACCGGCTGGATCAGGGATAATGGCTGCTGGTACTATCTCAACCCCTCCGGTGCCATGGCAAAGGGCTGGAAGAAGATTGGAATGGTCTGGTACCATTTCAAGACAAACGGAGCCATGTCCTCAAAGGAATGGATCAGCGGCTACCTACTGGACAGCGACGGACGCTGGACCTATGCAGCCAGGGCTTCCTGGAGAAAGACAAGGAAGGGCTGGTGGTATGGGGATACCTCCGGCTGGTATGCGAAGAAACAGTGGCAGAAGATCGACGGAATCTGGTATTACTTCGATGCATCCGGTTACATAGTGACCGGAAGGCAGGTGATCGATGGTAAGCTCTATACCTTTGGCGGCGACGGAGCCTTAATTCAATAGCACTGACATGATCACATACTGAAATGGAGAAAGGCATGAAGAATACATACCGGGAAATGAATATTGACGGCTGCCCCGAGATCGGACGGGGCGCCCATGGCATTGTTTATCGTACCGCACCCGACATGCTGGTGAAGGTTTATTATGAACATGTTCCTCTGGACTCCATACAAAGAGAAAGGGAACTGGCCCGCTGGGCATTTGTAAAGGGGATCCCCACAGCGATCCCCTTTGACATCGTGCGTATCGGTGAACGATACGGAACCGTATTTGAACATTTGATCGCCGAGTCCCCTTCTGCCTATATCAAAAGGTCCCCGGAGCATCTGGAGGATTTTCTAAAGAGATCCGTGGCATTGATGAAGAAGGTTCATGCCATCGAAGCCGCTCCCGGGGAACTGCCTGACATGAAGCAGAAGCATCTGGGCTGGATGCCCCGGATGCGGGAACTGCTTCCGGCAGAGCTTTATTCAAAACTCAGCCGCATCGTTGATGAAGTACCGGAATGCCGCAGGATCCTGCACGGAGATTTTCATATGAACAATATCCTGATCTGCGGCGGTGAACTCATGCTGATCGATATGGATACCCTCTGTACCGGGGATCCCATATTTGAGCTGGCTACCATCTTTGTATCCTACCGGCAGTTTCCTTCCATTGAACCGAAAACAGCGCATCTTCTGGGGATTGATGTGGAGACGGCCGCTTTGATCTGTGACCGGATGTTCGCGCTTGATCTGTGTGATGCCGACGAAGAGACGATCCGTGAAGTCAAGAGGCGTGCACAGATCCTGGGATGCATGCGGGTCATTGATTATATGGACCGCCATCCGGAGCTTCCCGACCAGAAAAAAGTCATCCGGCGTTGTGTGGAGGATATGACGGCTCGCCTGAGTGAGGTCCCATAATGTTGTGCAGTTTCTCATCATAAGGAAGGATCAGCCTCCGTAAAACAAAACTTATCAATCCTTCCTGATGGATATCTTTACTTCATACTGTTCTGTACTCCAAGGAATACCGGAACACCACTCTCCATATCTACGACCGCATAAACAAACGGCCGGTCCAGACATACAACAAAATGCTCCGAGGGAGCTGCCATGGCTTTTTCCATAACCACAATGGTTGAAGCAGCCGCTTGTGTTCCGGTACGATCCACTTCGATCATCGCCCTGTGGTTCACCAGACCAATCTTTACCGGGGTACTGTCATCCGTTATCATATCATTGAATTCTGCCGTATCAGAGAAAGCCTTTTCCATTCCCATCTTCTTTAATACGTCATTCATGGTAAGACCATATTCCGCCTTGAATTCAGGCATACTCACCTGTGCCTTTGTGGAATCAGCACTGAGGAACTGACTGGCAAAGCTCGTCTTCTCCGAGAGTATTTTTGCCACATACTGCTCCGGTGTCTCCCCTTCCGGCGGGAGCAGTCCAACAAATCCATATTTATCTCCCTTATAATTTCGAACAAAACCAAGTCCGCCGGCAATTCGGAGACCTTTTTCCGTGCTACTCAGCATGGTTACCTTGGATGTGCTTCCATCAGCATTATGGAAATCACGATTCTCGTCTATTTCGTTTTCCTTATAGCTGTCCTTCCATTTCCCGTCAAATGCTACTGCATTGACCAAAGCTATCTTCGCATCACTGCTTAACTTATCAATGATACCGGGAATACGATCTTTTGTATTTTCCTTAACCCATCCGTTAATGGCATCCACTGTGCTTTGATCAAATGGTGCCGAATACAGCGCCGCGTCATAATAGCTTACAGCATCGGAAACAAAGGAATCCCGGAGCTTTACTTCTCCGTCATTATTCACCCAGATCGAATTTGCCACATGCCAGGAAACCTCTTTCTCGTCTCTCATTTTCTTCGAGAACATCGCCATTTCCTCGTTCAGATCTGCAGAATTCTCACCACTTCCAGGCATAAGAACAGCCATCATGCCTTTTTCCGTATCACTTCCGGTCTTTGCTCCGGCCGCCGTCATTCCCAGCGCCATCTGAACGGAAAAAGGACTGATCAGAATGTTCTTCTTACTCCCGTCATCCAGCTCCATGATTTTCTGTAACAGCTGAAAACCTCCGGTAGATAAAGACTTCCCATGCTCGATCGACATATTCTTCCCGGAGATCTCCATTTTTTTCACATTTTGTGTAAGATCTGATACTCCCACCTCATAAGATGGATTATCAGGCTTCACAACTGCGCCGGTATCTGTACTGCCGCTGTTTTCGCCGCAACCTGTTAACAGGAATCCTATACAAAGCGAAATAACTGATATTTTAAACTTTTTCATAAAGCTCACCTCCTACCAATAGGTACGTTTTGTACACATCACTTTATGGTGATCCTGATCCTATACCCACGCCTTCATTCTACCACATTCCACACGGCCATTCTACATGTGATAAGATCAACTATCCACAATCATTCCAAAATCCAAAGGATTATGAGATTCTTGTAAATGTATTGGCTATTTTACAATTCATGGTTGACACCAGAACGCACGTTCGATATAATGATATATATCGATCATTGAAAAGATAAGGGGTTGCTTTCTAAATATCCTTGAATAGCGTAAAATCTTAAAGGTTATAGGCCGAAACTTAACAAAGGCCATATTTCGATATTCACTAAAAATATGTAGCCTGAATTAGATCAGGTAGAGGCATTAGGCTAGTGCCATTAAAGGACCGGAGCAGAAAAACTTCGGGAATTTACAAATATCAACCACGAGTTGGTAAATAGCCAGATCTATTACAATAAGGGCGTGGACAAAATCGAGCTGGAGAAGAAGACCGCAACAGGCGTACGGCTTCTGGACGGTACATTTGTATCCGCGGACTATGTGATCCCCACAGTAGATTCTCATCTGCTGTTCAACCGTTTCCTTTGAGCGTGGGACTGATGTTCCATTACTTTGAATCCAAGGAGGATCTGCTGGTGGAGCTGGTGAAAATGGGGGCGGGCGCAACGGCTGCGGCCAACGCAGTGCCGGACATCCCGCCGGACATTTTCCTCACGCAGTTCCTGAAGCAGCTGTTCTCCTACGCCAAGGAACAGCCCTGGGTATTCAACATGTTCGTGCTGATGGGCCAGGTGCGAAGGGCCGGCATGCCGGAGGAGGCGAGAGCTGTTGCCCTTTCCGTGGATACCATTCGTTCCACTGCCGGGATGATCGAAGCCGGACAGAAGACGGGTGTATTCCATCAGGGAAATGCACTGCTCATGGCCAAATGTTTCTGGGCATCCGTACAGGGTATCATGGAGGAAATGGCCATGGACAAGACCATGGAGACGCCGGATGCGGAGTGGATCGTAGCCATGTTAAAATAGGCATTTGTTTTAAGGTAAAGGAGAGCGAAGATGGCAAGGACAGAAAAGATTCTGGCACCGAAGAAGTACATTTTCGGTGATTATGCAGTGGGGACCGCATGTTTTTCCATCGTGGATGAGGGAAGACAGGAGACCTTGGGCAATGCAACGGGAGACCGCCGGATCGCGGTAAGGCTTTATTATCCGGTGGATAAGGAAAGCGTGGAGGGCCTGGAACGGGCTGCGATCTTCTCCGAACAGAAAAAAACGTCGGTGACGAAGGCATTTCATCTCCGGCGTTTTTTGGATGAGGCAAATGTGGCGGATTACTATGAGAACGCCCCCTTTGCGGCAGATGAGGAGTTTCCGCTGGTCATGTTCAGCTCAGCCTACCAATCCTATATAGAAGCCAACACCTACCTGCTCTGCGCCATGGCAAGCTACGGCTATATCATCGCTTCGGTAGGTCATGCTTATGAATTCGTGGAAAATGATTATGAAGACGGCAGCTTCGACCTCTTTGACAAACAGATCAATAAGGATTTGTACACCAGCAAGGGCGGCGCGATCTTCGCCCAGGGTAAGCTCAGTAAGGCAAGACTCAGCCACAAGGAAGCAGCGGAGCAGATGGATGCGTTCCAGGATAAATACACCCCCTATCTGAAGGAAAGGGTGAAGGAATGGAAGTTGGATATAGAGAAGGCGCTGGAAGAGGTGAAGACCAGATACGCCGACCATATCGACCTGGATAACGGCGTGGGCGTATCCGGGCATTCCTACGGCGGATGCCTGGCTTATTTTCTCTGCCGCTACAATGAGGAATTCACCTGCGGCATCAACATCGACGGCGCGCTGTTCGGGGAATACGATGACACCCCCATGAAGCGCCCATTCTGCCAGATCAGTTGTCCGGAGAACATCAATCTGGAGACCCGGCCCTTTGTGAACACCACGGCAGATACCTACCAGGTGACCTTCGGTGATCTGCGCCATCTGGGCTTTTCCGACATGAAGTTCTACATGCCGGGCAAGCTCTATACGGGCAAGCTGGATTCCGAGGAAATGTTCCGCCATCTGGTCTACTGTCACGTACGTTTCTTTGACAAGTATCTGAAGGAAGCCTATGTGGAATTCCGGGGGATGTCGTCGGAGAAGATCAAATACAAGAAGATTATTTAGTTCCCAGGTGAGAAAAAAGGAAACTGCTGAAGGGAAAACTTCAAAATATAGATGTGAGGTGTCGGATAAACCTGCAATGTAGTTGCGATGCAATATGAAGGAAAAAAGAAAAAGAAAGAAAAATGCCTCCGCAGATTGACCGGAGGATATGAATGCAGGATGGTGTGATGAATATGAATTTAAAATTTAAAGAACCAAAGGAACGTTTCTCGCTGATCCTTACCGTATCGGCGATCATTATCGGGATCATTATGATCACTACGGTGATCGTAGGCGTGGTGGTATTCTTCCTGATCTATCAGGGCTCCATCCGCGTGGAAACGGAGATGAGCGCATCCACTCTTTTCGGTATCTACTTTCTGCTCAGTATCATTACCGGTACACTGCTTTCCTTCTTCCTGATCCGGGTTCCGCTGAAGCCGGTAAATAAGATCCTGAACGCCATGAACCGACTGGCTTCCGGTGATTATTCCGTGCGTCTGAGCTTCAAGGGACCGGTGGCAAAGCAGCCTACTATCCTCGGTCTGACAGAGAGCTTCAATACCATGGCGGAGGAACTGGGACAGATCGAAATGCTCCGTTCCGACTTTATCAATAATTTCTCCCATGAGTTTAAAACCCCCATCGTTTCCATAGCCGGCTTTGCCAAGCTTCTTAGGCGGGGGAACCTTCCGGAGGAAGCCAGAAATGAATATCTGGCCATCATCGAAGAGGAGTCCATGCGGCTGTCCCAGCTTGCCACAAATGTTCTTAATCTCACGAAGGTGGAAAATCAGGTGATCCTTACGGATGCGGATAATTTCAATCTGTCGGAGCAGATCCGAAACTGTTTCCTGATGTTGGAGACCAAGTGGGGAAAGAAGAATATCGATCCCCTGCTTCCTGAGGATGAATTCACCATTTACGGAAATGAAGAAATGCTGAAGCAGGTCTGGATCAATCTTCTGGATAATGCCATCAAGTTCTCTGAACAGAACAAACCTGTGGAGGTGACTATACGCCAAAACGAAGAAAAGACCGAGGTTTCCATATCCAATTACGGAGAGCCTATCCCTAAGAAGAGTATTGACCGGATATTCAATAAATTCTATCAGGCGGACCAGTCTCATGCTACGGAGGGTAACGGAGTAGGACTGGCCGTGGTGAAGAAGATCGTGGAGCTGCATGCCGGTGAGATCCGTGTGGATCATGTGGACGGGAAGATCGTGTTCACCATCATTTTACCCACCGACGGCGTATAAAGACATTGTATTTGGAGATTGCTTTTGCTATAATTTTAGTGTAGTTGCCAGGGGGTGGCGCTGCTTTGTATTTTATTACTTAAGGAGGTTGAAATGATGAAACATGGTATTCTCGCTGCTGCAATGTTGACTGCTGCAATGGTGATCCCTATGGCAGCCGAAGCTAAGGCTCCGGACGGGTCATGGATCAAGGACAGCAAGGGCTCCTGGTACAGCTTTGCCGATGGCGGCTGGGCTAAGAGTGAGTACATCAATGGTTACTGGATTCGAAAGAACGGTTATTGGGATGGTGGTGCGAAGTTCGTCTGGCATCATGATAAGACCGGATATTGGTGGGGAACGGCTGACGGAACATGGTATGCGAAGAACGAGTGGCAGAAGATCGACGGCAGATGGTATTATTTCGACGGCCGTGGATATATGGCAAAGAATGAGTATATCAAGGGCTACTGGGTTGGCCCCACAGGAGCATGGAATCCGGGTTACTCCCATGGTCAATGGGTAAAGGGCACCGGTGAGAACGAAGGCAGATGGTGGTACAAGGATAAGGTGGGCTCTTCGGGCAAAAACTGGTATCCCACCAGTCAGTGGCTGAGGATCGATGGCTATTCCTATTACTTTGACGAAGAGGGATGGATGCTCCAGGATACAGTAGAAAAACTGATGTGCAATCCGTATGGCAAGGAAGGCTCATTCGCTTATCTTGATTATTATGCCTTTGAAAACAATGGACAGCTTGGAACCTATACGAAGTTCATGTTGGACAGCAGTGTGGATGCAACTATCTGCTTCCATTTTGATTCGTCGGATCAGAATGCTAAGATGCTGATGGCTTCCGATATGGATCACTTCCTCTATTTCACACTGGATGAAGGTGAGGCCAAAACACTGAGCATTAATGGTGTAGAGCGCCAGGTAGAGATCGGTAAGGTCGAAGACGTAGACGTAGTTATGATCGATGATCAATCCATCTATGACTGGGTTGAGAGCTATACAGGCGATATGGTATCAATCTCCGGTACGGCAGGCACGAAGAAGATCGTTGAAGCCCTCAGCATCGGTACCATCGAAGATTGTCTGGATTATTCATTTGATGTTTCAATCAACGGCTTTGAGATGGATTCGATCCAGGTTGACGATGATAAGGTGGAATTCTTCTCAGGCGATGGTTACTATTATGGTATGTTTGATATGGATGACGACGATGTATCCCTGCTTATCGCAGGCGATGTTTCCGAGGGACTTGGTGTGGATCTGGTAACCGCCGGTGCGATCGTTTACTTTGGTGAACCCAGTGCAAATGCGCTTGTTGTTGATTCCGCCACAGGACATGAAGTATACTGCGAGCTTATTCCCAGGAATGAAGAGAAATAAAGAAGGATCGGTCTGATCCTGTAGAAAAGCTGTCGGGGCTTGATGTTCCGGCAGCTTTTTCCGTTTAAATTCGTGTTTTATAGTGGCCCATAGTGTCCATATTTGTTATAATACAGGTACAGTTGTGTTTTGATAGATAGGAGGGGGCTATGGATTATCAGGCAATTGTAGATGCTTTCTCGGCTATGGCATGTGTTGTTTCCGTGGATAAAAATCCGGACGGGAATCTGAGAAAATATCGCATTGTTACGGGAAATAAGGCATATATCGGATCCATCGAACATCCTGCTCCCGGAACGAAAATGCTTTCCAACAAGTTTATCCCCAATTCGGACTATACGGCATACTTGAACAGAGATCTGAATTTTGAGGACTATTGCTACAGGGCGGCCATCGAAAATAAATGTATGCATTCCTATGCGCATCCGGAACGCATGGATGTATGGTTCGATATGTCCTTCCTGCCCCTGGAGTCGGAGGATGATGAACTGGGATACTGTATCTATCTCATGGAGATCGGCCTTGAAGCCAATGCGGAAAAAGTGTCCGGCATTTCCGCCGAGATCGCCACTTCTGTTCTGGAAACTTGTATACGGCTGAAGGGGACCAACGATTTTAACCTTACTATGCAAGAAGTCCCCCGCCTCTGAGGCGGTGGGATGAATTGCAAAATGCCACTTGAAAATCGAACGCGTGTTTGGCATAATGATTGTATGAATAAAGCACTCAAATACAGATTATACCCAACAAAAACTCAGATGCAACTGTTTGCCAGGACCTTCGGTTGTTGCCGTAAGGTCTGGAATCTTATGCTGTCCGACAAGATTGAGTCTTATAAGACTACCGGTAAGTTTGTTGCTGTAACTCCGGCCAGATACAAGTCCGATCATCCATATCTGAAAGAGGTGGATAGTCTTGCTCTGGCCAATACACAACTGAATCTCCAGAGCGCATTTCGTAACTGCTTCAGTAAATCGCGTAAGAAATGTAATGCTTTTCCAAAGTATAAGTCAGCAAAACACAGCCGTAAGTCTTACACCACAAATAATCAGAAAGGAACGGTGGCAATACTTGAAAATGCCATTCGCCTGCCGAAGGCTGGGGCAGTAAAGGCAGTGATTCATCGCATGCCGGATCCGGATTGGAGACTGAAGTCCGCGACCATATCACAGGACAGTGATGGCAAGTATTATGCGTCTGTATTATTTGCGTACGAATCAACCGCTGAAGAATCAGCACCATATATTGATAATGATACTGAAAATGCCGTGGGGTTGGATTATTCATCCAAATCTCTGTATGTTGACAGTAACGGAGATCATGGCAGCAACCATAAGTATTACAGGGAAAGTCAAAAGCGTCTGGCAAAAGAGCAACGCAGGTTGTCCCGTAAAAT
>JAGBNH010000057.1 GCA_017634475.1 Eubacterium sp. | reverse complement strand
GAAAGGCATGCCAATCTGAAATACAAATATGGGAATCGCCATTTCTGGTGCAGAGGCTACTATGTTGATACAGTGGGCAAAAATGCAAAGAAGATAGAAGAGTATATTCGAAATCAGTTACAAGAGGATTTGGAATATGATCAAATGTCGTTAAGAGAGTACGTTGACCCGTTCACGGGTGAGCCGGTAAAAAAAGGCAAATAAAAAGGCTCTTTAGAGCCAGCCCGTGACCGCAGTGCGGAAGGCGGATCTTCAGAGCCTCTTTAGAGGCAAGCAGGGAACAGCGGCTTATAGCCGCAGAGCAAACCACCAGCTAAGCTGGTGGTGCTGATTTGTGGGGATAATAACCCGTGAATAACGGTATTTGCCGGGTCTCTGAAAAGTTCACAAAAAAGGAATGCATAAACCCCTTCTTTATGGTAAAATCAACTTAAGTACGCATCATTTGAACCGGAGAATGAGTGAATGGCGGAGTTTTTTTCAGCAAATAACTCGCAGAACAACCCTCAGTACAATTCTCTGCTGGAGAAGTTTCTGCGGGATATGAATGAGATGAACGGGATGAACGGAGAGGATGTCTCCAGGCAGGTTGGAGAAGCCCTTTCGGAGCTGTGCCGTTTTCTTCGTGTGGAAAAACTGACAGGCGTGTTCTATAGCGGGCACAAGGAGGAGAAGGCCAATAAGGGCGATTCCTATACCTGCTATGACACGGGCAATCCCTCCGAAGAACGGATGCGGAACCGATTGGCAGTCGATGCATTTACCATCGTGCATATCCATATCTTTCAGTCCCCGGACGCAGCGCCCTGGACGGATGAGGAGATTTCCAGGATCGATCTGATCCAGCATACCCTGGTGGTTTATATCAGCCGGCTCAGGTTGGGGAAGGAGGTGGACCATTTCACCTACTTCGATGCGGACGGTTATCACAATATCCGCTATTTCTTCCGGGCAATGCAGCGGTTTGCCATGCTGGACCAGCTGAACGGTATGGTGGCGATCCATTATAACCTGAAACATTTCTCTTTGGTCAATCAGCAGATCGGAAGGATCGCCGGGACGGTGGTCATGCGGAATCATTTTAACCGTCTGCAGGAGATCATTGCGGAAGACGGTGTGATGGGACGAATGGGCGGAGATAATTATCTTCTGCTCTGCAGCGCGGAGGTGCTGGACCAGGTAGTGGATTATCTGAAGGGGACTACCGTGGTCTTCGATCCGACGACGCAGGAGAAGGTGTATATCCAGGCTACGGCAGGTGTATTTCCGATCCCTCAGGATTTTGTCCTTCGGGATCCGGGAGATGTGATGGATAAGATCCTGAATGCGGGACAGGCTGCGAGACATGCCGGTGGTGATGAGATCGTTTTCTATGATGAAATGATGGAGGAACAGAGGGAACGGAATTCCCGGATCCAGCGGATGTTCCCGAATGCCATCCGGAAGAAGGAATTTCGGGTGTTCTATCAGCCGAAGGTTGATGTGTGGGGAAAGGAACTGGTGGGTGCTGAGGCACTCTGCCGGTGGTTCCACGAGGATGAGATTATTCCGCCCGTGGCATTTATCCCCGTTCTGGAACAGAATACGGATATCTGCAAGCTGGATTTCTATATGCTGGAAATGGTCTGCCGGGACATTCACCGGTGGCTTATGGAAGGGAAACAGGTGGTGCGGATCTCCGTAAATCTATCCCGGAAGCACATGCTGGACGTGGATCTGCTGGAGCATATCCTGGAGATCGTGGATCGAAATGAAGTTCCCCATCAATATATCGAGATCGAGCTTACCGAGACCACCACGGATGTGGAATTCCGTGATCTTAAGCGAGTGGTTAGCGGCCTGCAGCAGGCCGGGATCTGTACCGCGGTGGACGATTTCGGCGTAGGTTATTCATCCTTGAATCTGCTGAGGGAGATCCCCTGGAATGTACTGAAGATAGATAAGAGCCTCCTTCCTACCGACGAGGATGGTGAGGACAGTATCCGGAGCGTTATGTTCCGGTATGTTGTGAGTATGGCCAGGGCGCTGGGACTGGAGTGTATAACAGAGGGTGTGGAGACCGCTCAGCAGGTAGAGCTTCTGAAGAAGAATAACTGTGATCTGGCTCAGGGCTTCTTCTTTGATCGTCCGCTGCCGTTGGAAAGCTTCGAGGAGCGACTGGACCGGCACACGTACTAGAAAAATGAACAAGGAGTAAATGTAAATGCAGGAAAGACAAGTCGGCGCACTGCGCATGAAACGAATTGGAAGACGGATCAGTATCTTAATGGGCGTAACCTTAAGTCTGTGCCTCTCACTTGTGGCAAATCTGTTTCTGGCAGATGAGTTTAAGATCGGCAGCTTTTTCATCAGCTTCGGTATCACGCTGGTCATCAGCCTGATCATCGGACTGATCGTTCCCATGAAGAAGGTAAATGATGGTGTGGACAGGGCTCTCAACCTGAAGCCCGGAAGTCTTCCGGCGCATCTTATGGAGACGCTGGTCTCGGATCTGATCTATACCCCCATCATTACGGTGATCATGTCTACAGTGGCTTATTTTATGGCCACAAGTAATGGTGCCCAGATCCCCTATGTTCCCATGCTGCTGAAGTCCCTGCTGGTATGCTTCCTGGTGGGATATGTGCTGATCTTTATCTTCGCACCGCTGTTCATGCGGCTGGTGGTTGGTAAGCGTGCAGCGGGAAAGCCGCAGGTGTAAAAGATTCTTCGCCTTCAGGCTCGCGCAAGACTGCGCTTGCCTTGCGGCTCAGAATGACATGAAATGATGTTGTCATCCTGAGGGCGTAGCCCGGGATCCGTAGCGTGTCATCCTGAGGGCGTAGCCCGAAGGATCTTTACCCCGGCAAGCCGAAAGATTCTTCGCCTTGCGGCTCAGAATGACATGAAATGATGTTGTCATCCTGAGGGCGCAGCCCGAAGGATCTTTATAGTAGGAGAATGATCGATGAACATATGGCATGATATCAGAGAAGATCGGATATTCCCCAAGGACTTTATCGCTGTGATCGAGATCAGCAGGGGAAGCAAGATGAAATATGAGCTGGATAAGGAGACGGGCATGCTGATCCTGGACCGGGTGCTCTATACCTCCACCCATTATCCGGCAAACTACGGATTTATTCCCAGGACGCTGGGAGATGACCACGATCCTCTGGATGTGCTGGTGCTGTGTACCGAGAATATCCAGCCGGGAACCCTGGTGCGGTGTTACCCCATCGGTGTGATGAAGATGCTGGACGGCGGCCTGGGGGATGAGAAGATCATCGCCATGCCCTACAGTGACCCCACCTACAACGGCTACACGGATATTTCCGAGCTGCCGAAACACATTTTCGATGAGATCAAGCACTTCTTCACCATCTACAAGAACCTGGAGGGGAAGGAGACCAAGGTGGACGACATTGAGGATTCCACAGAGGCGATCCGGGTCATCGAGTACTGCATCAGGAATTATAAAGAGCATTACGGTAAAGAGATTCATAACTAAAAAAAGGACCGGTTTTTAACCAACCGGTCCTTTTTTCGTGCATTTTTTCCAAAAACTTTTTTTTTACTGTAGGAAAATGAGTAAAAATGGGGTAAAAATCAGCAAATATAGGATTGACAGATGCAAATATTAAGGCTAAAATTTAAGTTGGTTTTTAGTCTAAAATTACCTAAATCAAACTGGCGATTCAAAATTACGCATAACGAGGGAGTATTCATGAATTACAGAGAAGAATATGAGAAATGGTGCACGGATCCTTATTTTGACCAGGCGACACAGGCCGAATTAAAGGCGCTTACTGACGAAAAAGAGATCGAGGACCGGTTTTATCGTACGCTGGAGTTTGGGACCGGAGGTCTCCGGGGAGAGATCGGTGCCGGAACCAACAGGATCAATGTGTATACCGTTCGTCAGGCTACACAGGGGCTGGCGAATTATATCCTTTCCAGAGGCGGACAGGATAAGGGCGTTATGCTGACCCATGATAATCGCCTTTTTTCGCCCGAGTTTGCCCGGGCAGCGGCACTGGTGCTGAACGCCAACGGCATCAAAACTTATCTTACGGAATCCCTTCGCCCCACGCCGGAGCTGTCCTTCGGTGTGAGAGAGCTGGGCTGCATCGCCGGGGTCATGATCACGGCCAGCCACAACCCGCGGGAATATAACGGATATAAGGTTTACTGGGAGGATGGCGGACAGATCACGCCGCCGCATGACAAGGGGATCATGGATGAAGTGGAGAAGCTTACGGATATCACCGATGTCCGCACCATGGACGAGGATGATGCCCGGGTAGCCGGACTATTCCACATCGTGGGGGAGGAGCTGGATGACAAGTTCATTGCGGCCGTGAAGTCCCTTAGCATCCATCCGGAGATCATTCGGGAAATGGCTCCGAACTTCGTGGTTGCCTATACCCCTCTTCACGGCACCGGAAATGTACCGGTGCGCCGTGTGCTTAAGGAGCTTGGCTTCACGCAGGTCTATGTAGAACCGGAGCAGAAGATCGCCGACGGCAATTTCCCCACGGTTCCGAAGCCCAATCCGGAGAATCCGGATGCCTGGGAATACGTACTTCGCCTGGCAGAGAAGGTGGACGCGGATATCGTCCTGGCCACCGATCCAGACGCTGACCGTCTGGGGGTATGCTGCAAGGATACCAAAACAGGAAAAATCATCGAGTTCAGCGGGAATATGTCCGGCATTCTCATTGCGGACTACATTTTAAAGGAACGTAAGGCTACAGGCACCATGCCCCCGAACCCTGCACTCTGCGATACCATTGTAACTACGGATATGACCAGGCTTCTGGCTGAAGATTACGGTGTGGCGCTGATGGAGACCCTGACCGGGTTCAAATACATCGGCGAACAGATCCGTTTCTTCGAGGAGCAGGGAACCTATGATTATCTCTTCGGTCTGGAAGAGAGCTTCGGCTGTCTTGCCGGAACCTATGCAAGAGATAAGGATGCTGTGGGTTCCGTCATGATGCTCTGCGAAGTGGCTGCCTACTATAAGAAGAAGGGCATGACGCTGTGGGATGCAATGGTGGAGCTCTATGAGCGTTACGGCTACTTTAAGGAAGGTCTGGATTTCATCGTATGTAAGGGAAAGGACGGCGCAGCCGAGATAAAAGCCAAGATGGAAACCTTCCGGAACAATCCTCCGAAGGAACTGGCAGGTCTCCAGGTCCTGGCTATCCGGGACTACAACACCGGTATCCGTAAGGATCTGATCACGGGAGAGGAGACATCCACCGGATTGCCCAAGTCCAACGTTCTTTACTTTGAGCTTTCGGATAATGCCTGGGCCTGCGCAAGACCCTCCGGAACAGAACCCAAGATCAAGTTCTACTATGGGGTAAAGGAAGCATCGCTGGAGGCTTCCGAGGAGCATCTGGAAAAGCTGCGGCAGGAGCTGGTGAGCTACGCGTAAAGCAGATGTCATCCTGAGTAAAGCGCAATGAATCTGACCGGGGGATTCTTCGGTCACTTCGTTCCCTCAGAATGACAGATAAAAAAGTCAGAATGACAGACAAAGATATATTGATTAAATAATTGCGGAGCGATTGCATTATTCCGCAGTATTCAGTGAGGAAGAAATGTACGAAATAATCAAAGAATTGGAAACAGAATTCAAATCCCATGTGTTCCCCTTCTGGATGAACCTTCTGGACCGGGAACAGGGAGGCTATTACGGCGAGGTTGACTTTAATCTTAATCTGAAGAAGGACGCAGTGAAGGGATGCATATTGAACAGCCGCATCCTCTGGACATTTTCAAATGCATATCTCACCCTGGGGGATGAGAAGTATCTGCCTTATGCAAAGCAGGCATACGATTTCTTACGGTCCGCCTTCCTGGATCCGGAATACGGCGGAGTTTACTGGTCGGTGGATGCAAAGGGGCAGCCCTCGGACACGACCAAGCATACCTATAATCAGGCCTTTGCCATCTATGGTCTGTCTTCTTATTATGCAGCATCCGGGGATGAGGAAGCCCTGACCACGGCAAGACAGCTGATGCAGGTGATCGAGACCAGATGCCGGGACGAGGGCGGATACCTCGAGGCCTTTACCCGGGATTTTGGCCCGGAATCCAATGAGAAGCTGTCGGAAAACGGCGTCATGGCCGACAGGACCATGAACACCCTGCTTCACGTGATGGAAGCATATACGGAATTACATCGGGTCGCACCCACGGATGCTACCCGGGACCGGCTGCAGGAGATCCTGCTGCTCTTTAAGAATAAGCTGTTCAACCCGGAGCTCGGCAGACTGGAGGTGTTCTTCGATTCGGAGTATAACAGCCTCATCGATCTGCATTCCTACGGACACGATATTGAGGCTGCCTGGCTCATCGACCGGACCGTTGAGGTTCTGGGAGCGGAGGGGACGATCTACGACCTGTCCAGGCTCACCGGGATCCTGACCAGGAAGATCTATGATACTGCATTTGACGGGCACAGTCTTCCGGCGGAATGTGAGAAGGGCAAGGTACTGGAAACCCGTGTATGGTGGGTGGAATGCGAAGCCATCATCGGCTTCCTGAACGGCTGGCAGAAGAGCGGCGCGGAGGATGTCAAAAAGGAAGAGTATCTGAAGGCGGCACTGGCTGTCTGGGAGTATACGAAGGAATATATCATTGACCGGCGGGAGGGCTCCTGCTGGTACGCGGAGGTTGCTGCGGACGGTACGCCGGATCCGAAGAAATGTATCGCGGATGCCTGGACCTGCCCCTATCACAACGGGCGTATGTATTTCGAGGTACTGAAGCGGCTGGGAGAACAATAAGGAGATGTTATGGAAATATTACGCATGAAACCGATTTTTAAGGAAGCGATCTGGGGAGGTACCCGTCTTCGGGAGGATTTCGGGTATACCATCCCAAGTGATCATACCGGCGAATGCTGGGCTGTCAGTGCCCATCCAGACGGAGAGGGCTCTGTTGCCGGCGGAACCTATGACGGAACGCCCCTTTCCAGACTCTGGGCAGAGCATCCGGAACTGTTCGGGAATCTTTCGCTGGATCGTTTCCCGCTCCTTACGAAGATCATTGATGCAAACGGGGATCTGTCCATCCAGGTGCATCCGGATGACGCCTATGCGGCGGTGAATGAGAACGGATCTCTGGGGAAGATGGAATGCTGGTATATCATCGACTGTGTTCCGGACGCCACCATCATCATCGGGCATAATGCAAAGACCAGAGAAGAGCTTAAGGACATGGTTTACGGAGGCAGGTGGAAGGAGCTGATCCGGGAGGTTCCCATTAAAAAGGGGGATTTCTTCCAGATCGATCCGGGTACCGTGCATGCCATCAAGGCAGGGACCCTGATCCTGGAAAGCCAGCAGAGCAGTGACATCACCTATCGACTGTATGATTATGACCGTCTGCAGAACGGTAAGCCGAGACCGCTTCATATCGAGAAGAGTCTGGATGTCATCGAGGTTCCCTTCGTGGAACGCCGGGCAAAGGCGGCAGAGGGAGATTCCTGGCTGAAGCTGCTTTATTCCTGCAAATATTATAAGGTCTGGAAGGGGGATCTCACCGGACAGACCGTAACCCTTGAACAGACCGAACCCTTTATGATCGGTTCCGTACTTTCGGGAGAAGCAACATTTGACGGAGATGTGTTTAAGAAGGGAGATCATTTCATCATTCCCTTCGGACACCCGCCCATTGAAGTATCCGGAGAGGCTGAGTTTATCTTCTCGGCACCCGTATGTCATTCTGAGCAAACGGAGTGAGCGAAGAATCCTGTCGTCGGATACAGAAACACAAGTTACAAAAGGAAGTATGAAATGAACAACAGATTATTCTGCAAGGGCTATACCTGGGGTTTCTTCAGCCGGGACGGCGAATGGCTCACGGAAGCGGCGGAGGAATCCATGCGGCGCCTTGCATCCAATGGACTGGACTGGATCTGCCTTCCGGTGAATGCCTGGCAGGAAACCTTCTACAGCACCCGCATCTTCTCCCTCTACGGGAGGACACAGACGGATGCGGAGGTGGAGCATGCCATCAGGCTGGCGAAAAGCCTTGGACTTAAGGTATGTCTTAAGCCCATGGTCAACTGCCTGGACCGGAGCTGGCGTGCAAGGATCAATTTCCCCACGGAGGAAGGGGCCAATTACTGGGATCCCTGGTTTCAGTCCTATACCACCTTCATGGTGTATTATGCCAGGATGGCAGAGCGTCTCGGCGTGGAAATGCTCTGTACCGGATGCGAGATGGCGGGAATGGACAGTCAGGCTGACCGCTGCCGGAAGATGATCGGTGAAGTGCGTAAGGTTTACAGCGGTATCGTCATGCATAACATCAACCATGGCGATGAGCTGCGGTTCCCCTGGCTGGATGCGGTGGATGTGATCGGTCTGTCCGGTTATTATCCGGTGGCCGACGCAGAGCATACCGGTCCGGAAACCATGCGGGAACGGTGGAAATATTGGGTGGAAGGCCTGAGGCGCTGTCACGAGCATTTTGAGAGACCTATCATGTTTGCCGAGATCGGAACCCGGAGCGAGCAGGGCTGTACCGCTTATCCCTGGGATTTCCACGATCGTCCGGAGAAACCCACGGATGAACAGGAGCAGGCTGATTTTTATGAGACCGCCATGGAAGCCACCTGGGATCTTCCCTGGTTTGCGGGATATTTCTGGTGGGACTGGAAGGCAGTCCTTCCGCCGGAGGAGAAGGCTCACGAGAACCGGGATTTCACCGTCTTCGGAAAGCTGGCGGAGAAGACGCTGAAGAAGTGGTATACGCGAAACGCAAAGTGACATAACATAGTGTCATTCTGAGCCGCAGGCGAAGAATCCTGTGGACGGAAATGTGTTTTTGTTTATGAGGATATCGTATGAGATTGATGAAATCTGGAACAGTAAAAAGACGGGCGGCAGCGGCAGTCCTTGCTCTGTCCCTCTTCGCCGGGCTGACGGGCTGCGGAAAGGATAGCGCAGGAACCACAGCGGCGGGAACAGAGGCTCCCACAGCGGCAACGGAATCGGTGACCACCGAGGCAGCGACTACGGAGACTGCCACAGAAACGGCCACTACGGAGACCAGTACCGGAAAGAGCGATAAGATGCTTCCGGATGTGACCATACCGGAGATCAAGATGGAAGCTAAGGCTGTGCCGGATACAGAGGCGTTTCAGTATGTCAGGGGGATGAAGATCGGCGTCAGCCTGGGAAATACCTTTGACGCCTTCAAGGATACGGGACTTTCCAATGAGATGGACACGGAGACTGCGTGGGTCAGTATCAAGACCTCCAGATCCATGATCCAGGCCTTCCACAAGGCAGGCTTTGAAACCATCCGGATCCCGGTATCGTGGCATAATCACGTGGACGGGGATTACAACATTTCCGAGCAGTGGGCGGCAAGAGTCAATGAGGTGGTGGACTGGGCCATCGAGGACGGGATGCACGTCATCCTGAACATTCACCATGATAATCATGAGGAAGCGAACGGCTTCTATCCGGATAAGGCACATCTTGAGCAGTCAAGAAAATATGTGAAGCGGATATGGGAGCAGCTGGCGGAGCGCTACAAGGATTACGACGACAAGCTGATCTTCGAATCCCTGAACGAGCCTCGTCTGGTGGGCAACCAGTACGAGTGGTGGTTCCCTGCCGGAAATGCAGAGGTGAAGGAAGCAACGGAATGCATCAATGAGCTGAACCAGCTTTTTGTGGATACGGTCCGCGGAACCGGCGGAAATAACGCCACCCGGTATCTCATGTGCCCGGGCTATGATGCATCTTGCGACGGAGCGCTTCACCCGGATTACAAGGTGCCTCAGGACACGGCGGAGATGGAAGGAAAACACCATATCATGGTTTCCGTTCACGCCTACACGCCCTACAGCTTTGCATTGGATCTGAACGGAACCTCCTACTTCAGCTGGGAGAAGGAGTCCTCCACCAAGGATATCGACAGCTTCATGGACAGGCTCTATAACCGGTTCGTGGTGAAGGAGATCCCGGTGGTGATCGGCGAATTCGGGGCCCTGGACAAGAAAGGAAATCTTCAGGAGAGGGTGGACTTCTCCGCATATTATATCGCAGCGGCAAAGGCCAGAGGCATGACCGCGCTCTGGTGGGATAACAATGCATTTTCCGGAAACGGAGAAAACTTCGGCCTTCTGTATCGGATGGGCGGATATTTCATATATGAGGATATAGTGAACGCGCTGATGAAGTATGCTGAATAGGTATATGGGATGTATACAGTAACAGGAAAGAGAGACGGGGATGGCAGCAACAGAAAAGAAAATCACTATGAAGGACATCGCGCAGGAATTCGATGTCAGTATCGTGACTGTATCAAAGGCACTTGCAGGGAAGGACGGCGTTGGAGAACAGCTTCGGCAGGAGATTGTGGAACGTGCACATGAACTGGGCTATGTTTTCAAGAAGAATCTGGATCGAAGTGAAAGTAAAAATGTGGCAATCGTCATTTCCGAGCGGTTTATCGGAGAAAATTCATTTTACCAGAAGGTCTATCAGAAGATCCTGCTGGAACTGACCCGGAGAAACTTTGTGGCGATCCTGGAGGCGGTTCGGGTAGAGGACGAGGAGAAGGGAGAGCTGCCGAAGCTCTTATCCCTGAAGTCCATCGATCAGATCATCGTCATCGGCGAGATCAGCAACGCCTATCTCAGGTCCATCGTACGCACAGGCATTGGCTGCATCCTGTTCGATTTCGAGAATGAAGATTTTGACATGGATGCGGTGATCAGCGACAACATGAACGGCGGATATCTGCTGACAAGGGATCTCATCAAGTCCGGCTGCAAGACCGTTGGCTTTGTGGGAAATTACTTCAGTACCCGAAGCAATCTGGACCGGTTCATGGGGTATCGGAAATACCTCATCGCCAACCGGCTTCCCTTTGATGAGACTACGCTGATCAGTGACCGTGACGAGCATGGACAGGATATCGATCTCATGCTTCCGGCGAAGCTTCCGGACGGCTTTGTCTGCACCTGCGATCATACGGCTTACCGTCTGATCCGGAAGCTCCGGGAAGAGGGCTATAAGGTGCCGGAGGACATCGCGGTGGTTGGCTATGATGATTATTCGGACAACAGGGTGGATGGCGTGGAGCTTACCACCTATCACGTGAATACCGAGGAAATGATCACCCAGTGCATGAATATCCTGGAGTCCCATTGCGAGAATTCGGAGTATCGTTATGGAACCGTGATCGCTTATGGCTGGCTGGTGGAACGTAAGACGGGGAAAAGAAAAGCATGAGTAAACTGATCCTTACGATTGATGATATCCCCCAGAGCGTAACGGTGCCGATGGTGGATTATCTGTACGAGAAAAAGATCCCGGCAGTCTTTTTTGCCGTGGGGTCCAATATCGAGAAGAATCCTGCACCGGCCATTCACGCGCTGAAGAAAGGGTTTCTCATCGGTAATCATTCCTACAGCCATCCCGCATTTTCGAAGCTCTCCTTTGCGGAGGGGCTGAAGGAGATCTGCCGGACGGAGGAGCTGCTGGACTGGCTCTACAGTATGGCGGGGGTACCCCACAGGATCCGGCTGTTCCGGTTCCCTTATATTGATAAGGGCGGAGAAAATAAGGAAAAATATCAGGAATACCTGAGGAATAACGGCTACCGGAGGCTTGCTGACGACGAGGTAACAGCAGAGGGCTACCGGCTGCACAAGGAGGATCAGGACATCGCCTGTTCCTTTGATTGTCAGGAATATAATATCCCTCCCGGGACCATGACCATGGAGGATGTGCTGGAAAGGATCCATAAGGGCGACCCGGGAAATGGCGCTTTTGTTACCGATGACAGCACCCAGATCGTGCTGCTGCATTCCCATGATGACACGGAACGTCTGGTGCCCGGGTATTACCGGATCATACTTGATGAGCTCATTCAGGTGGGCGGGAGCTTTGTTCCGGCTGGATTTTCAGGACTTAACTAAATTATTGATTAACATTTAGTTAAAAAAGTAACATTTTTTTGCTAAATTTAGCAGAAAAGGGTTGTAACCCTTTAGGGATTATGGTATATTTACACATATAAAATGTGCACTGCAAGGCAATTTTATACAAACCCTCCAAAAGCTTTGACACTGAGCGATCCTTCTGATTAAGAAAGGGCTGGATAACCGAAGATGAAGCGAGCAAAAGCCGGACTAAAAAACAACTTAAAAAAACAAGTCAGATATGGCCTTGTTCTTGCTGCTTCCCTTATGTTATCCAGTCAGTGTCCGGGCTGTGGTAAAGTAAATGATAATTCCGAGCAGATCACCGGCGATGGGATCGGCCAGAGTTCTGAGATGACGAATACAGAAAAAACCTTTACAAGAGAATTAGTCACCTCCATTGAGGCGGAAGACGGAACAACGGTGGGCGGAGCGAAAGCGGCCAAAGAGGTTTCCGGCTACTCCGGTACAGGCTATGTGGACGGACTGGCCAAGGATGGGGACGGAGTGAAGATCCCCTTTTCCGTTCCGGCTGACGGATTCTATGACCTGGATTTTATCGTTGCCATGAGCGGCGGATATAAAGAAAACTATGTGCGGGTGGACGGTGAGTCCATCGGAACGATCGCAGGAGAACAGAAAAGCTTTGAAACGTCAACGATCCCGCATGTCTATCTTACAGCGGGACAGCACGAGGTGTTGGTGGAGAAGTACTGGGGATATGCACTGATAGACAGGCTTGATGTAATGACCGGTGCACCCTTCGATACTTCTCTTTATGATGCCAGGAAGACGCTTTCGGATCCGAAGGCATCGGACAATGCGAAGCGGGTGTATCAGTATCTTCTGGATAATTACGGAAAGAATATCATTTCCGGTCAGTACTGCGACAAGGGAATGTTCGGTCACGAAATGGCGGTGATCTGGAAGGCAACAGGCAAGTTCCCTGCCATGGTGGGACTGGACATGATCGAGTATTCTCCCTCCCGTGTGGCTAACGGAAGCTCCGGAAAGAGCATCGATTTCGCCATCGAAGCCTGGGAGAATAACAGCCTTATCACCATGTGCTGGCATTGGAACGCACCGAAGGATTACCTTACGGGCAACTGGTACAGCGGGTTCTATAAGGAACATACGAACATCGATCTGGACAAGATCATGAGTGATGATCCGGCGAAGAAGGACACTAAAGGATATGATCTTCTGATGTCGGATATGGATGCTATCGCAAAGGAACTGACGAAGCTTCGGGATCAGGATATCCCGGTGCTCTGGCGGCCGCTTCATGAGGCCAGCGGCGGGTGGTTCTGGTGGGGCAACTGCTCTGCAGAGTCCTACAAGAAGCTGTACCGCCTGATGTATGAGAAGTTTACCACGGAGTATGAGCTGCACAACCTGATTTGGGTTTGGAACGGGCAGTCCTCTGACTGGTATCCCGGAGATGATGTGGTGGATATCATGGGAACCGACATTTACCCCGGTGAGCATATATACACCTCACAGTATCCGCGATATATCGAGGTTACAGAGGCTACGGATACCCGGCTGATCGTTGCCCTTTCGGAGAACGGCTGCCATTTCGATCCGGATCTGGCCATCCGGGACGGCGCGATGTGGAGCTATTTCGGAACCTGGGGTGGGGAATTCGTAACCGAATCGGACACGCTGAATGTATTTTCAGAGAAGTATACGGATAAGGAAATGCTGAAAAAGGTGTATAACCATGAGCATGTGATCACAAGGGATGAACTCCCGGATCTGAAGACTTATCCCATGGGGAAGTAGCATGACAAAACAGAACATTGAAAAACGGGAAGGGCATGAGCCCGGAACGCTTTACCGCGAAGAGCATAATCGGGAGGTAAAGCGCGAGGCCGAGCGGGATAACCTGGAGAAGCGGGAAGGCTTTTCTCTCCGGCATATCCTTCTGGATGTGGACGGACCGGTGGTGACCTTTCTTACCAAGACAGGCGAGCTGATCCTGCTGGGTCTGGTGTGGCTTCTTACCAGTCTTCCGGTTCTTACCATAGGAACATCAACCATCGCACTGTACCACGCCATCGTGAAGAGCGTACGGCACGAGCGGGGGTATCCGGTGCGGGAATATTTTAAAGCCTTTCGGCAGCATCTGAAGAAGGGGACGGCAGCGACGCTCATCCTTCTTCTTTGGACTGCCGGCCTTGTTATCTTCAACTGGAAGGTGGCGCATATCGAGGTTTCGCTGAAATCCTTTTCCGCCAAGGCTCTGGTGGTCATGGTGATCATTACCCTGTCCATCACAACGTATCTGTTTCCCATCATGTCGCGGTTTCGGGTGTCTCTGGGGCAGGCCTTCAACATGGCCTTTATCATCAGCGGACAACATTTCATCGTGACACTGATCCATCTGGCAGCCATGGGCGGACTGGTTTACCTGGTCATCTACATCATTCCCATTCTTGCCCTGCTGGCCCTGCCGTCCTTCTGGATGTTCCTGTCCAGCCTGCTGATGGAGAAGGTGCTGAAGAGCTATATGCCGGAGGCTCCTTATAGGGACGGTCCTGCAGAGGATCTCTGGATGTATGAATGAGTGCAGGTCAGGAATAAACGGAATAACCGAGAAAGACAAAAACGGGGAGAAGAGGAGAAAGGAAGAGAAAATGTCACAAAAGGTTCGAAATCGGATCATATGGGGCGCGGTACTGCTGGCGATCGTACTGTTTTTTGTGCTGCGCAACGTCTTCGCCAAGGACACGGTAGTACCGGGTGCGGCAGACATTAAGTACAGTACGGATTACGGCCGTTACCTTTCGGAGGTGCCGGATCAGAATCGCCCGGACGAGGTGATCAGGATCGCGGCAAAGGACTACGATGCCTACCAGGAGGAAGGCAAGGATGTGATGCCTGAGGTCCGCAGTAATTTTGAGGGCTATGACGGGGACAGCATTCTTACCACCGAGCTGGGTGAGGTTTCCTATAAGTTCACCGTAAAGAAGGCCGGTCTCTATTCGCTTTCTCTGGATTACTATCCGGTAGAGGGCAAGAACTCGGAGATCCAGCGTGCATTCTTCCTGGACGGAGACCAGCCCTATAAAGAGCTGAACATCGTTCAGTTCTCCCGGATCTGGACCACGGATATCGCAGAAGAGACCTTTAAGGCAGGCGGTAACCATGTGGAATGGAAGAAGGATAATCAGGGCAATGACATGAAGCCCACCTCCATCGAGATCCCCGAATGGATCTCCTCCTATCTCTATGATAACAACGGTTATATCACCAGTCCTCTTTCCTTCTATCTTACGGAAGGAGAGCATACCATTATGATCCAGTCCCGTCGTGAGCCCATGCTCCTTGGCGGACTGACCTTCTCTAATCAGAAAGCCGAGCTTTCCTATGCTGACCAGAAGTCCGAATGGGACAAGGCCGGAGCAAAGGATACCAGCGGCGTTTCTCTCGTGCTCGAGGGTGAGGATGCAAGAAAGACCTCCTCCCAGACACTGTATCCGAAGCAGGATCAGTCCTCTGCAGCAGTCAGCGATCACAGCGCGAGATATCTTCTGAACAACACCATCGGCGGAACCAGCTGGGACAAGGCCGGACAGTGGATCGAGTGGAACCTCGATATCCCCGAAGATGGTTATTACGAAATCTCCCTTTTCGATCTTCAGAATTTCATGCGAGGCATTTACGTGTCACGCCGGATCACCATTGACGGTGATGTTCCCTTCGCCGAGATGGAGAACTACGGTTTCTACTATGAATCCGACTGGCGTCTGGAAACCCTTTCCGATAAGGATAAGAACCCCTATAAGTTCTACCTGACCAAGGGAACCCACACCCTTCGTATGGAAGTGGTTCTGGGTGAATTCTCCGAGGTCATCGCCGAGGTACAGGATTCCGTGAGCAAGCTGAATGAGATCTATCGTAAGGTCATCCGTATCATCGGCGTTTCACCGGATACCTACCGTGACTATCAGATCGAGGCTTCGCTGCCCAACATCGTTGCAGAGATGACGGAAGTCCGGGATGAGCTGAACGACGCCATTTACTCCCTGCGTACGGCAGTGGGACGTACCTCCGACAAGGAGACAGTGCTGATCACCATGCGCGACCAGCTGGACTACCTGATCGAGGACGTGGAGCATTTTGTACGTGTCATCAGTACCTATAAGGTAAATGTACGTGCCTGCGGTACCTGGATCACCCAGGTCATCAGCCAGCCCCTGCAGATCGACCGTATCTTCGTAACCTCTGATTCAAAGAGTATCGAGGTGAGCGGAAATAACTTCTTCAGTGACTTTGGAAATGAGATTGCCCGCCTGTACAATTCCTTCGTGATCGACTACAACTCCCTGGGTTCCACCGGCGGAGAGGGCGCAAATAACGAGACCATTACTCTCTGGGTCGGTACCGGCCGTGATCAGGCAAACGTTATCCGTTCGCTGATCGACGAATCCTTCACCAGCGTTTACGGAGTCAATGTAAATGTGCAGCTGGTGGATATGAATACCCTGCTTCGTGCCGAGCTGGCCGGCGAGGGCCCGGATGTGGCCATCCAGGTGGCAAATACCAACGGTATCGCCGGTGCGGTACTGAATACCGGTAACGATACTCCGGTGAACTACGGACTTCGTAATGCGGTGCTGAATCTGAACCAGTTCAGTGATGTGGCGGAAGTAAAGGATCGTTTCTATGAAAGCGCACTTACCGCATTTTCCTTTGACGGAAAGCTGTATGCACTTCCCGAGACCCAGACCTTCCCGGTAATGTTCTACCGGAAGGACATCCTGAACCAGCTGGGTCTGGAGATTCCGGAGACCTGGGATGACGTTAAGGTCATCATGTCCGTTCTTGCGAAGAACCAGATGGAATTCGGTATGCTCCCCAGTGAGCAGATCTACGCAATGCTGCTCTACCAGAACGGAGGAAAGTATTACAACGAAGGCGGTATCTCCTCCGCGCTGGATTCGGATATCGCAGTCAATACCTTTAAGCAGTATTGTGAATTCTACACCGACTACGGTCTCGACAAGACCACCTCCGTGGAAGAACGTTTCCGTACAGGTGAGTGCCCCATCATCATTGCAGACTATACGGTTTATAACAACCTGGAGGTTTCCGCTCCGGATATCGCAGGTCTCTGGGACTTCACCATGGTTCCCGGAACGAGGAAGGAAGACGGAACCGTAGATCACTCCGTAGGCTGCACCGGACTTGCCTCCATGATTATGGCGGATACCAAGCATCCGGATGCCTGCTGGAAGTTCCTGAAGTGGTGGACTTCCGCCGACGTTCAGGCATTGTATGACCGGGAGATGGAGTCTCTTATGGGTTCCGCAGCCCGTGTGGCAACAGCCAATAAGGAAGCCTTTGAGATGCTTCCCTGGCCGGTAGATACCTACCACAATCTGTCCGGAGCATTTACCTGGGTCAAGGGTATCCCGCAGGTTCCCGGCGGATACTACTCCTGGCGAAATGTAAATAACGCATTTTATACGGTTACCACCGAGACCGATACGGCTTCCCCCCGTGAGGAGCTGATGGATAAAGTGCTGTATATCAACGAAGAGATCCGGTATAAGCGAATCGAATTCAATTTACCGGTTGAAGAAGAATAGGGGAAAGGAGGAAAGAAGACGTGTCAAATCCGAAAGATATCCGTGATGCGTTGGCAAATGCAAAAAATGCAGAAACGGAAACCCTGACCGGCGACTATGATATAGACGATATCGTGATCGAAGACGAGGAGATCAAGCTGCCGGAGATCGGAGACGATGAAGAAGAACCTGCTTCTTACGGACCGGATACAGAAGAGCTTTCATCCGAAGCTGAGGAAGATGTGGATGATCTTCTGTCTGTAGTAGTCGGAAAGAAGATCGCAGAGGATGAAAAGAAGCTTGAAGCTGAAGCCAGGGAAGTAGCAGCGACCATGGCCTATCGTGCCACAGATCCGTCCAGGACCACAAGAGAAGCGGCGCTTTCCGCAGTGGCCAACGACGCCATTGCGAAGAGGCAGCGGACACTCCGTTACCGCATTAAGAGAAATAAAGCAAGCTATATCATGATGGCGCCTTATTTCATCCTGTTCTTCTGCTTTACGGTGCTGCCGGTGCTGATGTCCATCGCACTCAGCTTCACCTACTTCAATATGCTGGAGATGCCGAAGTTTAACGGCTGGTCGAATTACACAAAGCTGTTCCTGAATGATGATATCTTCATGATCTCCCTGAAGAACACCCTGATCTTTGCGGTTGTTACGGGACCCATCAGTTATATCCTGTGTCTCCTGTTCGCCTGGATCATCAATGAGTTCCGTCCGAAGGTACGTACCTTCCTTACACTGATCTTCTATGCGCCCTCCATTTGCGGTAACGCGTTTATGGTATGGCAGCTGATCCTTTCTTCCGACCGTTACGGTTATCTGAACGGTTTGCTGATGAAGCTTGGATTTATCAATGAACAAAAACTATGGATGCAGGATGCAGACCTGATCCTTCCCTGTCTGATCGTGGTTCAGCTGTGGCTGTCCCTGGGTACCGGCTTCCTTTCTTTTATCGCCGGTCTTCAGACCGTGGACAAGTCGCTTTATGAAGCGGCGGCTCTGGACGGCGTCAAGAACCGTTGGCAGGAGCTTTGGTATGTAACTCTTCCTGCCATGAAGCCGCAGCTGATGTTCGGTGCGGTCATGCAGATCACCCAGTCCTTTGCGGTGGCGGATATCTCCATACAGCTGGCAGGTAACCCGTCCGTTAACTACGCCGGTGCAACGGTAGTCACACACCTTCTTGACTACGGTTCCACAAGATTTGATATGGGCTATGCATCAGCCATAGCGACCGTCCTGTTCCTTCTGATGGTCGGTACGAATAAGCTGGTACAGAGACTGCTGAGAAGGGTAGGTGAATAATCGTGGCAAGAAATAAAGACATTGTGATTCAACCGCTTACCCATGGAGCTGTCGTTATCCCGCCTCCGGTACCGGATGCCGATCCGGATGCCAAGGTAAAGGAGCTGATGAAGAAAACCTACAAGGAGAAGAAGCTGAACCGTTCCGTAGCCGGAAACGGTATCCTCTTCGGTATCATGATCATCTGCGGTATTTTTATGTCCCTGCCTCTGGTCATGATCGTAAACAATGCGCTCAAGCCACTGGATGAGATCTTCCAGTATCCTCCGGCGATCTTCGTAAAGAATCCTACCCTGGAGAACTTCACGGACCTGTTCAATGTCATGAGTGATTCCTGGGTGCCCTTTTCGAGATATATCCTGAATACGATCATCATTACAGGACTCGGAACCTTTGGCCATGTTATCGTGGCATCCCTTGCCGCTTATCCTCTGGCAAAGCACGAGTTCCCGGGAAAGAAGATCCTGTTCAACATGGTTGTCCTTTCCATGATGTTCTCCTGGACCGTTACGCAGATCCCGAACTACATGATCATCAGCTGGCTGCATATCAACAACACCTATCTGGCACTGATCCTGCCGGCATGGCAGTATGGTATGGGTCTCTACCTGATGAAGCAGTTCATGGAACAGCTGCCCACCTCCCTGATGGAGTCCGCACGACTTGACGGTGCATCCGAGTACCGGATCTTCTGGTCCATCGTGATGCCGAATGTAAAGCCTGCATGGCTGACCCTGGCAATCTTCCAGTTCCAGCAGATGTGGGGCAATACGGGTTCCATGTTCCTTCGTGACGAGCAGTTGAAGCCTCTGCAGTTCGCACTGCAGCAGATCGCTGCCGGCGGTACCGCAAGAGCGGGTGCTTCCGCAGCCGTTACCTTTATCATCGCGGCAGTGCCCATCATTTTCTTCCTGGCCTGCCAGAGCAACGTATTGGAAACCATGACCACCTCCGGTATGAAAGAGTAGGACCGGAGAGCTAATAGGAGTAGACACGCGTATGAAAAAGAAAAACAAGATCAAAAACATACTCGGTGCGCTTGCCCTGTCCGTAGCGGTGGTCTTTTCCGGTACAGCAGTCCGGGCAGAGGAGGATGTTCCCTACGATACCTATAATTACAATTACTGGAAGGATATCGTAAAAACCCCCGCAGCCTATACGCCGGACAGGACCATTACCGGCCTGGATGTGGGAACGGATGCCTTCAGGGAACCCAGAGATATCTGTGTTTCCGATGCGGGCGAGATCTATGTGGCAGATACCGGAAACAACCGGGTCGTGGTAATGGACAATAAGATGACGAAGGTGAACCGGGTCATCGATTCCTTTACCCGGGACGGGGAGGAGGATCATTTCAACGCCCCCTACGGTGTGTGCGTATCCGAGAATAATCATCTGTATGTAGCAGATTCCAACAACGCCCGGGTGGTTGAGCTTACCCCCGAGGGCGAGTTTATAAAGCTGATCAATGAACCGGATTCCGAGATCCTGGAGGACAACTTCACATTTATCCCGTTGAAGGTTACCGTGGATTATGCGGATCGTATCTATGTCATCAGTAAGGGGGCCTTCGAGGGTATCCTGGTCTTCGAGGCCAATGGAGACTTCTCCGGTTACTTCGGAACCATCGAAGTTAAGATCTCCGTATGGGAGAAGTTCTGGCGGCGGTTCGCCTCCAAGGAGGAACGTTCCAATACCCAGCTGTACATCCCCACGGAGTTCACGGGGATCGACGTGGACAGCGGCGGATTCATCTACGCATCCAATATCGATTCCGACGGCGTGCAGGCGGTGCGTCGGCTAAATCCCCAGGGTAAGGACGTGATCCAGAAGGGGGAAAACGGAAATGTGGGCGGTGACATCAAGACCGCCAAGTACGGTGACTACGGCGGTCCTTCCGAGATCGTGGACGTGGTTTACCGGGACAAGGGAAAGTATTCCCTGCTGGATCGTAAGCGCGGACGTATCTTCACCTACGATAAGGAAGGAAATCTTCTGTATATCTTCGGTGGTATCGGTCTCCAGAAGGGAACCTTCCAGACTCCTGCAGCTATCGAAGCCATCGATGATGAGATCCTGGTGCTGGATGCGGGCCGGAATGCGATCCTGACCTTTAAGGAAACCAATTACGGTCAGCTGATCAATGATGCTGTGGGGCTCCGTTTTGATGGTGATGAGACCCAGGCCATTGAGAAGTGGGAAGCGGTTCTTCGACTGGATGAGAATAATGAGCTGGCCAATAACGGTATAGGCAAGGCTTACCTTACTGCCGGAGATAATAAGAAGGCCATGCATTATTTCGAGCTTGGCATGAACAAGAAGTATTATTCCATCGCCTTCAAGCGATATCGGAACCAGATCCTGGAAGAGAATCTGGGCTGGATCCTGACCGGAGTGATCGTGCTGATCGTCGTGCTTGTCATCTGGAAGAGGTTCCGTGACAAGAAGAAAGGAAAAGTCAGAGAGGAGGGGCTGCTGTGATAAAAATGCTTTTATCGAAAGATAAATGGAAATTCATGCTCCATACAGTCAGTCATCCTGCTGATGGTTTCTATGAGATTCGTCACCGGGAAAGGGGGAGCGTACTGGTTGCCCTGATCCTTGTGGTGCTTTTCTCGGTAGTCTGGTCCATCAACCGGATTTCCGCAAGCTTTGTTGTAAATGACGTAGATCCGAGAATGGTTAACTCCATCAGCGAGCTGATCACTGTACTGCTGTTCTTCTTCCTGATCTGTGTCAGCAACTGGTCCATCACCTGTCTGATGGATGGTAAGGGGAGACTTAAGGATATCATCATTGCCATCGGTTATTCCACCGTTCCGGCAACGGTATGTATCCTGATCGGAACACTGGTCAGTCAGTTTGTTTCCAATGACGAAGCTGCTTTTTATACCATGATCTGCGGCATCGGCATCGCCTACACACTGTTTATGATGCTGATCGGGATCATGACGGTGCATAATTTCACCCTGGGTAAGACCATCATTACCATATTCCTTACCCTTGTGGCACTGCTGATCATTGTGTTCATCATTCTCCTTCTCGTAGATCTTATCAATCAGGTATACAGTTTCCTGTTCAGTATCTACCAGGAACTGATGTTCCGGGCGTAAAGGAGGGCGACCATGGCAAAGACAAAAGAACAGAAAAAAGCCCTCAAGGAACTGAATCTGAAGAAGAAAAGGAAAAAGGTAAGCAAATGGGTGATCTACCTGATCCTGGCAGCCGTTCTGGCGACAGGAATCTACTTCACCATCCATCTGATCCGCTATAACTTCTACAATCACTACCGGGACTACATTTCAGACTATTCTGTTGCAGAAGACAGAGACTTCAAGGCCATCGCGGATGCTTCCCCATCGGTGGAGGGATATACGCTTGCAGCGGAGAATGAAAAGCTGAAGCTGTACATCATGCCGTCGAACGGAAATATCGCGATCTATGATAAGCGAAACGGCGAGACCATCTATTCCAATCCTCCGGGAGCGGATCAGGACGGAATGGCCAACAATGTTAACAAGAACTATCTGAAGAGTCAGCTGATTGTTGACTACTTTAACACTCAGCGTATGGAGAATACCTTTGATTCCTTCAGCCAGGCGGTAGGTTTTGACCAGATGGAAGTAAAGTCCATCGACAACGGCGTCCGGGTGATCTACACCTTCGGCGATACTACCGCGGCAACAGGTATCGTCCCCATTTATATCCGGAAGGATGTACTGGAGGATGTGCTTTCCAGGATGAAGGATGCGGATGCAAAGTACGCAAGAAAGAAATTCATCCAGAGTGAAATGGGTGAGGATATCCTGCAGATGCTTGACAATACCCGGAAGGGCGTGGCAGAGCTTCGCCGCCTGAACCAGTATTTCGAGGAAGCAGGCTGGACCAAGGATGACTATGCAAGGGAAATGGAAAATGCAGACGTTGAGGATGCAGTACCCATTACCTTCACCGTACCCATTGATTACGTCATCAAGGATGATTATCTGGAAGCTACCATTCCCATGAAGTCGGTAGTGGAGAACGGCGGCGGTGCCATTCATGACATCCAGATGCTGAACTTCATGGGTGCCGCAGGTAAGGACGAGACCGGTTACATGCTGGTTCCCAACGGCTCCGGTTCCCTGATCTACTTTAACAACGGTAAGGCATCCATCCGTTCCGGTGATGATTACTCCGAGTATGTCTACGGCATCGACCCCATGGTTGCGGACTATACGGTCCGTGAGATCACCGAGAATACCAAGATGGCTCTCTTCGGGATCTTCCGTGAGAAATCCGGTATCCTGGCCACCATCGAATCCGGCGCTTCTCTGGCCAACATTTCCGCAGGAGTAGCCGGTGACGTAAATGAGTATAATAACGTTTACACCAAATTCATCGTACGTGGTAATGATACGCTTGCCATGTTCGGTACAACGGGTAGTGAGGCTGAGCTTCCCATCGTAGAGAAGAATTACTATGACTGCCCGCTGACCATGCGTTACACCTTCCTGACGGAAGAGAATAACGGCTATGCTGGTGCGGCAAACTACTACAGAAACCGTCTCATCAGCGAGGGCAGACTGGAACCTGCCAATTCCGAGACCGGTGACATCAAGCTCTACTATGATGTCATTGCCGGCGTGGAAGAGACCAAGTATTTCCTGGGAACCCAGTACCGCGGCATCGCAGCCATGACCACCTTCGAGGAGGCGGGAAAGATGGCTGAGGAGCTGGCAGACAAGGGCGTGACCAATCAGGTGATGAACCTGCAGGGCTGGTCCGGCGGCGGATATTACCATGATGCACTGAACAAGATCAAGGTGCCCGGCAAGCTGGGCGGATCCTCGGATTTGGAAAGTCTCTCCAAGAAGCTTTCCTCCATGTCCGGTACACTCTATGTGGACTGCGCATTCCAGAAGGTATCCGATGTGGCAAGCCGTTACTCGGCATCCAATGAGACCTCCAGATACTATGGTACAGGGTATATCGGCGAGTTCGGAGAGGTCAATCCTGTCAGCCTGCGTCAGACCGCAAGTCTGGGCTATGACGAGAATATCTACTATCTGGTTTCACCGAAATTCCTGGTTCGTTATACCGAGAATTTTGCCGAGGATATCCAGGATTATGACGTTGCCGGCATTTCCCTTCGGGATCTTGGCAGTGTCCTGCAGTCGGATAAGCGACGGACCAACGTGATCAACCGTGAGCATGCCCTTCAGGTGGTATCCTCCCAGTTCCAGAAGCTGGAAGATACCGGAAAGAAACTTATGGTCAATGACGGAAATGATTACAGCTTCGCTTATGCGGATGACATTCTGAATGCACCGCTTTCCGATAATGACTACTATGTGATCGATGAGTCGATCCCGTTCTACGAGATGCTGATCCATGGATGCATCGATTATTCCGGAACGGTGATCAATCTGGGGAATACCACAGATTCCAACGAGATCGTGCTTTCCCTCATTGAAAGCGGCGCATCACCACACTTCACCTTTACGAAGAATGCAGCAACGGAAATGAAGATGACCGGTCTCAACAAGATGTATTCCACCAACTTCGACAGCTGGAAGGAAAACGCGGTTGAGATCTGGAGCAAGACCAATGCGGCATTGTCCAAGGTGAGCGGCGCACATATCACGGATTTTAAGAATATCCAGAGAGGTGTATCCGTTACCACCTACAGTAACGGGGTAAAGATTTATGTAAACCACACAGAAAACAGTGTGGAGGTTGACGGCGTTCAGGTACAGCCGAAGAGCTATGTGATTGGAGGATAAGATGGGCGAAAAAAAGAAAAAATCTAAGCTTACTCTTTCCCGCAAGCGCTCGATGAAGGGCTTCCTCTTTATCGTTCCCTGGCTCATCGGGTTCCTGTGGTTCTATCTGCGGAGCCTGATCATGACCGTTCAGTTCTCTCTTTCGGATCTGACGGTTGCGCCCGGCGGCGGTTATACACTGGACTATGTGGGATTTGATAATTTCCTCTATGCATTTCGGGCACACGGCTCCTTTAAGCAGATACTTACCTCCTCAGTGGGAGATATGCTGATCGACGTTCCGCTGATCACCTTCTTCTCTCTGATGGTGGCTATGCTGCTGAACAAGAAGTTCAAGGGAAGAACACTGATGCGTGCCATCTTCTTCCTGCCGGTCATCCTGAACTCCGAAGCGATCCTTGCAGCCATGAAGGTTTCCGCCAGCATGATGATGGGCGGTCTCTCTTCGGCCGGTGCCGAGGTTGCGGAATCGGTAAGCGCAGGTGTCAGCATAGAGTATTATGTTCAGATGTTCTCGAACCTGGGACTTCCCATGGGACTCGTAGAATACGTGGTTGGTGCGGTAGGAAGGATCAGTGATATCATTAATGCTTCCGGCGTACAGATCATCATTTTCATCGCGGCACTGCAATCCATACCAAGCTCCATGTATGAGGTTGCGAAGATCGAGGGAGCCACAGCCTATGAAACCTTCTGGAAGGTAACCTTCCCCATGGTAATGCCGCATATCATCACGGTTGTGGTCTACACGGTGGTGGACAGCTTCGTCAATTCGGAGGTTGTTACCCTGGCCTACAACACGGCGTTCTCGGAGAAAAACTATGGACTGAGTTCTACCATGTCCATTGTATCTACGGTGATCACGTGTCTGATCCTGGCCATCGTGGTGCGATTTATACAAAAACGAACGTTCTACTATAACTAACGGAAGGAGGTGGTCGACAGTATGGATAAGGTTGCAGAAGCAACAAAGAAAAAACCGGAAAACAGCGAGCTTGTGCCGGTTGATCCAAAAGGGTTCCATCTGAAGAAGATGGACGTAAATACAAAAAGCAAGATCACCGAGGGCTTCAAGGGATTCCTCCTGGGCCTCTTCCGTTGGGTCGTTCTGATCGGTATCGCCTATGTCATCCTGGGACCGGTGCTGGGTATCCTGGCGAGATCCTTCTTCTCGGATGCGGATAATTACAACACCATGGTGTATATGATCCCGCAGAATCCCACGATGGAGCGGTATGAGATCGCATGGAAGACGTTGAACTATACGTCAACCTCCATCAGTACCATCATCTACTCTGTTACGTTGATGATCATCCAGGTGCTGATGTGCTCCATGGTAGGTTATGGTTTCGCGCGGTACGATTTCCCGCTGAAGAAGGTGCTGTTCGCCTTCGTGGTGGTAATGATCGTTATCCCGACCCATACCATCATGCTTCCGCTGTACATGACCTTTGCGAACTTCGATATCTTCGGTATCCTTGGTCTCATCATGGGCAACAGCCCGAACCTGCTGGGTACGGTGTGGCCCATGTACATCATGACCTTCTTCGCCTGCGGCCTCAGGTCGGGACTGTATATCTACATTTTCAACCAGTTCTTCCGGGGCCTGCCGAAGGAGATCGAGGAGGCGGCTTATGTGGACGGCTGCGGCGTATGGCATACCTACTTCCGGATCATGCTCCGGAATGCTACCCCTGCGGCCATCACGGTAGCGATCTTCTCGCTGGTTTGGCAGTACAACGATACCTTCTATGCGAAGCTCTTCAACATCAGCGATTCGGTGCTGCTTTCCAAGCGGATCGCCACTCTGGGAAGTACCGTCGGAAATGTATACCGGATCTATGACCCCAACATCCTGCAGCTCTACATGGATGCAGGTATCATCCTTGTGATGCTCCCGCTGGTGATCATTTATGTTCTTCTGCAGAAGCAGTTCATCGAGGGTGTGGAACGCTCCGGTATCGTCGGCTAAAAGCTGCTGTTTGAAGTGGATTTTTAGATGAAATGGATAAAAACATTTCAAAATATCGAATTATCATGGTAAAAATATCTAATTTTTGATACATATTTGTAACAATAATTTAAGTAAAAAAATACAATAGTAAAGTTGCATTTTAGCAAGTTTTATTATAAAATTAAGTCACTAACTGACGAATCTATTTCCAAAAAGAGGAGGAAAAGAAAAGTGAAGAAAAGAAAACTGGCAACCATCGCACTGGCATCAGCTATGATGGTTACTTCCTTCGCAGCATGCGGCAATTCCGATACGAGTACGACATCTGCTCCGGCAGCTACGACTCAGGCAAATACTTCCGCAGCTACAAGTGAAGCAGCCACCACAGAGGCAAGCACCGAGCCTGTTACGGAAAAGCAGGAGGCGAAGCTTGATCCGAGTATCGATTTCGAGGATGACAAGTTCGGTTTCGTAAAGGTTAAGACCGGAGGCGGAGCTGATAAGTCCGAGCTTTCCGTAGGAACCTTCAATGGCTCCAAGGCACTTAAGGTTACAAATGTTGAGGGCGGCAATATGTTCGTCGGTATCAATGTATCCGCACTTCTGGGTGACAAGATCGCTGATCTCGCTGAGATCCGCATCGAGATGGGTACCGAGAATCCGGACAAGTTCGCAGCTTCCAGTGGTACACTGTACTGCTACACCGGCGAGGACAACAAAGAGGTTAAGGCCGGTAACTGGTCAGTATATGTGGAGAACGCAAATCCGAAGGTTGCTAAGTTTGATGTAAGCAATGTCGGTTTTGTAGCAGGAAAGGATAACTACGTAGTTCTTTCCAAGGAGACAGATAACTCCAAGACTACACCGTCTCATATGTGGCTGGACAACATCACATTTGTAGATAAGAACGGCGCTACCATCAAGGCTGACTCTTCTGCAGAGTTTGGTGATCCCTCAGGCTTCTCTACCTCCAGCGACAGAGCAAATCTTCTTGGTATCACCAAGGCAGTTGACTGGGCAGGTTATTCCGTATCTGCAGGCGCCTGGGCACAGGCAGGTGTTGCATTTACAGATGAAGTTAAGGCTGCTCTGGTACCGGGTTCCGTACTTGAGATCACCTTCCAGTCCTCCACAGGACATCTGTGGGTTGTTATGAACGAGTCCGCAGCAGGCTGGATGCGCGTAGGTGTTGGTGACTGGGATGGTTCCGGTCAGCAGTATGCACGGATCAACAACGCAGGAAATACCTGCCAGATCACATACGAGCAGATCGCAGCAGTTTGCGGTGAGGACGTATCTACATGGGGCTCCATGATCCAGTGTGAATCCGATGGTGACTGGTCTGTATCTTCCGTTAAGGTTGGTATGGCAGCTCCGAGCTACGCTCTGACACATGCAGTTAACTTTGAAGGCTTCGCTGTTAAGGGCGATGGATGGGCACAGGCAGGTGCTGCATTTACAGATGAAGTTAAGGCTGCTCTGGTACCCGGTTCTGTAGTAGAAGTATCCTACAAGTCTGACACAGGTCACATCTGGCTCGTTATGAATGAGTCTGCAGCAGGTTGGATGCGTGTAGGTGTTGGCGATTATGACGGTTCCGGTCAGGGCTACATCGTTGCTGACGGAAGCAAGGCATATATCCCGTTTGAGCTGATCGCTCAGTACTGCTCCGATGATGTATCTACATGGGGCTCCGGATTCCAGTGTGAATCTGACGGACCGTGGGAAGTATACGGCGTACGCGTTGGTACTGCAGCTGAGTTCAAGGCTTGCAACAGCCATGTTGATCTTGGCGCTAACGGCATCAAGGGTGCCGGATGGGCTCAGGATGGTATCGAGCTTACCGACGAAATGAAGGCAGCACTTGTTGCAGGTTCCGTGATCGATATTAATTACACTTCCGAGACCGGTGAGATCTGGATCGTTATGCCGGATGCCGAAGCTGGTTGGAAGCGTGTAGGCGTTGGCGACTTCGATGGTTCCGGACAGGGTTATGCACTGTTCGACGGATCTCACTGCCAGATCTCCTATGAGATGATCGCTGAGCAGTGCGGTGATGATGTCTCCAAGTGGGGCGGACGTATCCAGTTCGAGGCTACGAGCAACTGGACCGTAAACAGCGCTTCCATCGGTAATGTAAAATAATGTCAAATGAATATCCAAAAGGAGGATACGAAACAAAATGAAGAAGATGAAGAAAGTGGCAGCCTTTGCCCTGACCGGCGCAATGGCACTCAGCATGGCTGCATGTGGTTCAGATAATAAGAGTACGACATCTACTGGTGGCAGCGATGCCACCACACAAGCTCCGTCAACCTCCACCGAAGGTGGAGCTACGACGGAGGGTACAACTTCCAATTCCGGAAGCAAGACTCCGCGTCATGAAGGTTCCGAGCCCAGAACCATCCGTATCGGTACATGGTACGACATTTACTATGATAGTACACACAAGGACATCCATGATGACCCGTCCGTATCGGATGAGGAGCTTGCAACAAAGATGTGGGATGCGCTGAAGAAGGTAGAAGAGAAGTACAATGTACGGATCGAGTACGTAAACCTTACCTATGATGGAGTTCAGGAGTCGATCAATACTTCCGTTCTTGCGGGTAAGCCGGACTGCGATATCTACCTGACCGAGCCCGCATTTGGTATCCCGGCTGTTGCAAACGGCTATGCTACCAACCTGGCTGAGGTTCTTCCGGCAGATGCAGATATCCTGACCAACCGTAATTATCTGACTTCTATCGATATCAATGGTATCGACGGAACCTACTTCATGCTTCCTGTAGGTGGTGAGTCCGTACCGGGATCTTCCTACGTACTTTCCTTCAACAAGAAGATGCTTGACGACGCAGGACTTGAGAACCCCAACGATCTCTATGCCAGAGGCGAGTGGACCTGGGATAAGTGGAGAGAGTATCTCATCAAGCTGACCAAGGATACAGATGGTGATGGCGTAACCGACGTTTATGGTTTCGGTTCTCGTTATGACTGGCTGTTCGAGTACCTGAACATGAGTAATGGTACTGCAGTAGCTTCCAACCAGACAGAGAACCTGTCCAGCAAGGAAGTTGGTGAAACCCTTGATTTCATCTACAATATGTACAATGTTGATCATGTAGCTAACCCCTGGAACGAGGATGACTGGAACTACAACCAGAACGCTTACGTAAACGGTGAAGTTGCTTGCTGGTTCAGCCAGGCATGGATCGTTGACTCCAACAAGGATGCTGATGCAGGTCTTGAGGAGATCTGGGCACCGATGCCTATCGGTCCGTCCGGAAACAAGGAAACCAACGCACGTAAGAACGCCGCATCCGGCGCTGCTTACTTCATTGCAAAGGGTGTTGAGGATCCGTATCTTGTATACTCTGTATTCCAGGACTACAAGGATTACTACGGTGATGACTTCGAACTCAGAGACTATGTAAATGATTGGTGGCACAACAACGCTCTTACCGAGGACAACTACAACGTAATGTACTACTGCGGCGAGAAGACCGGTATCGATCTGTGGAACGCAATCGGTGTTGACTATCAGTTCCCGCTTCTTCTGAAGGGTGAGCAGACAGCAGCTCAGTTCCAGGAGACCAACAAGCAGCTGGTACAGACAGCACTTGATAACATGTTCAAATAAGCCATGCACAGACCCTTCGATTCCCGGTGCGCGAGCTTGCTCGCAGGCACCAGGGAATCGAAAGGGATGTATACGGCGCAGCCGTAACACCGACGGAAGCGAAGCGGACGGAGGTGTTGGCATGGCGTATTTGATCTATAGGAAGTGAAGGGATAGCCTACGCTGGCCTAAAGGTGTGGCGTAGGCTATTCTTTTACCAAAAATCAACTGAAAACGCATCATTTTACTGACAAGGAGCAGCCATGTTCTCACCGGACGGAAATCTGTATAAGACCATGAGCACCCTTTTCGACATCCTGATGATCGGGATCCTGTGGTTTCTGTGTTGCCTTCCGCTGATCACCGTGGGAGCCGGCACCACAGCCGCGTATTACACCATGTCGAAGGTTGTTCGGTTTAAAACGGGATATCTATTCAAGGAATTCTGGCGGAGTTTCAAGACGAATTTCAAGCAGTCTCTGATCCCCAGCATAATTACCCAGCTGGTGATCGTTGTACTGGTCCTGGATATCTATTATGTCTGGAATAACCGGAGCAAGCTGAATGACAGTCTGTTCATCATCCTGTCCGGAGTGACATTTCTGTTTCTGGCCTGCGCCACCTATTTCGGACCCTTCCTGTCCAGATTTACAAAAAAGAACTTTGCTCTTTTTAAAATGGCAGCCTATGGTGCATTTCGCTTTCTTCCCATAACGGTGCTCATTCTTGTGGTATTCGTGGTGATGGTGATCGGGATCTACCTGTTGCCCTGGGCCATCGTGGTCTTCCCGGGACTGTTCATGTATCTTCTTACCTATCCCATGGAATATGTGATGCGAAGGTTTATGAAGCGTCCCAAAGAGGGCGAGCCCGGATACGACGCCTGGTACTGGGGAGAGACGAATGATGAGACTCCGGTACATGAAGAAGTGACGCCTCTGAAGATGCGCATAGAAGCACCGGTGGTTGCGACACGGGTGGTAGAAACACCGGAGGATGAGGCACCGGTAGATGAAACGCCGGAGGATGAGGAACCGGCAGAAGAAGCCTCGGAGGATGATAACAGATTCAAAGTAACATAAGGTTAAGTAAAAAATATATACAGGATAAAGGAGAATAAAAATGTCAAAGGTACAGATTCTGAATTGTGACCCGCTTCCGAATATTCCCTGGCAGGAGAGACCGGAAGGAATCAAGGATGCTCCGATCTGGAGATATAAGGAAAACCCCATCATTGGACGTAACCCCATCAAGGATGTAGCCCGGATCTTCAACAGTGCCGTTGTTCCCTTTGAGGGCAAGTACGTGGGCGTATTCCGCGGCGAGCAGAGAAACGGTGTGTCCATGATCTATTTCGGACGCAGCGAGGATGGTATCCACTGGAATTTTGAAGAAGAGAAGATCCAGTTCGTAAATGAAGCAGGTGAGCCCTTCCAGCCCATCTATGCATATGATCCCCGTCTGGTGAAGGTAGAGGATACCTACTACACCATGTGGTGCCAGGATTTCTACGGCGCATCCATCGGTCTGGCTAAGACCACAGATTTCAAGACCTTTACCCGTCTGGAGAATCCCTTCATTCCCTTCAACCGGAATGCAGTGCTCTTCCCGCGGAAGATCAATGGCAATTATGTAATGCTGAGCCGTCCTTCTGACAGCGGACATACACCCTTCGGTGATATCTTCCTGTCTCAGAGCCCGGATCTGACCTACTGGGGCAAGCATCGTCATGTTATGGGACGCAGCTCCGAGTGGTGGGAGAGCCTGAAGATCGGCGGCGGTGCAGCCCCCATCGAAACAACCGAAGGCTGGCTTCTGTTCTACCACGGCGTAGCCGGAACCTGCAACGGATATGTATATTCCATCGGTGGTGCGATCCTGGATATCGACAATCCGTCGGTGGTTAAGTATCGCTGCGAGAACTTCCTGCTTACACCGGAAGAGTGGTATGAGGAAAGAGGCTTCGTAGGAAATGTAACATTCCCCTGCGCTACCGTGCATGATCCGGAGACCGGACGCATCGCACTGTACTACGGTTGTGCAGACAGCTATGTCAGCCTGGCGTTCACTGAGGTTGATGATATCGTAGCTTATATCAAGGAACACAGTGTGGTTCGCTACGATGATACAGAAGAAGGAATTCGTTAATTAACCCCTGGATAAGTAACAGCCAACGGGAGGGTGAAGGCTACCGGAACCCTCCCCATGGGTGCTAACTGTAGGGGTTATTTCTGCTTATAGATTTCGTTTGGAGAAGAAAATGATCAAAGATTTCGGAATCGAATATAACAACGAAAACAGATGCTTCACTCTTCAGATGGAGCATTCCACATATATTATGGGGATAGTCGGGGCGGACATCACAGGTCAGACCGGCGATCCCAAGGACCCGGCAGAGCGTAAGGACTATCTGGGTCACATTTATTACGGGAAGAAGCTTCGGTCCGGCGCGGGACGCGGGCTGCTTCGCGAGAAGGATTACAGCTACATGGAGGGAATGCCGAAGGATAAATGTACCTTTATGGACGGCTTTCCCTTTGAATACAGCTTCGGCGGGACAGGAGATTTCCGGCCGAACTCCCTGGAGGTCAGAAATGCGGATGGTTTCACGGGCTGTGAACTGACCTATAAGACATACAGGATCCTTTCGGGGAAGAAAAAGCTGGAGGGACTTCCGGCCACCTTCGGTACCGAGGAGGATACCGCTACATTGGAGATCGACCTGGAGGACAGAGCGCTGGGACTTGTGGTGACGCTTTCCTACAGCATCTTCCGTGGACTGGATGTGGTGGCCCGTTCAGTACGGGTGGAAAATAAGGGCAATGCAGAGGTCACTCTGGAGAAGGTGCTCAGTGCATGTATCGAGCTGCCCTGGGAGAACCGTGAGATCGTTACCCTGTCCGGATCCTGGGCAAGAGAGCGCTTTATCGATCGTCGGCCCATCGGTCATGGCAGGATCGAGGTGGGCTCCAAACGGGGGATATCCAGTCATCAGGAGCATCCCTTTATGGCAGTGGTTACAGAGGATGCGGGAGAGACCAGAGGTGAGGTTCTGGGACTTTCCTTCGTATACTCCGGCAGCTTCGTGGCTGAGGTGGAGCGTACACAGCATGATGCACTTCGCGTGGGCATGGGCATTTCCGACTATGATTTCCGTTGGAGGCTGGCACCGGGAGAAGGCTTTACCGCACCGGAGGTGGTGCTGTGCTATTCCGGAGAGGGCTTCGGAGGGATGACAGGAACCTTCCATAAGCTGTTCAGGGAGCACCTGATCCGCAGTCCCTTCCTGCATAAGAAGCGCCCGGTGCTGATCAACAATTGGGAAGCCACCTATTTTGATTTCAACAAAGAAAAGCTTCTGGAGATTGCCAGGGTAGCTAAATCTGCAGGCATAGAAATGCTGGTCATGGACGATGGCTGGTTCGGTCACCGGAGTTCGGATAATTCCTCCCTGGGAGACTGGGTGGTGAACGAGGAGAAGCTGCCGGGAGGTATGAAGGCCCTGGCAGATGCGGTGAATGAGATCGGACTTAAGCTGGGGGTATGGTTTGAGCCGGAAATGGTCTGTCCGGATTCGGATTTGTACAGGGAACATCCCGACTGGGCCATCGCCATCCCCGGGCGGAAAAACAGTGAGTGCAGAAGCCAGTTCGTACTGGACCTCACCCGTAAGGAAGTTCGAGACTATGTGGTTCAGGCCGTGGCGAAGGTACTGCACAGCGCCAATATCGAATACGTAAAATGGGACATGAACCGGCCCCTGACGGATCTGGGCAGTGCCGTTACCGCAGGGGGAGAAATCCTGCACAGATATATGCTGGGCGTATATGAGTTACAGGAGCGTCTTCTGGCGGAATTCCCGAACCTGCTTCTGGAGAACTGCTCCAGCGGCGGTGCACGGTTTGACCCGGGAATGCTGTATTACAGCCCGCAGATCTGGTGCTCGGACGATACGGATGCCATAGAGCGGCTCTCCATTCAGGAGGGTACGGCGCTGATCTATCCGCCCAGTGTCATCGGGGCTCATGTCAGCATCTGCCCCAATCATCTGGTGGGACGGACTACGGCATTTTCCACGAGAGGCGTGGTGGCCCTTGCCGGAACCTTCGGTTATGAGCTGGATATCACCCGTCTTTCGGAAGAGGAGCTTAGGCAGGTCAGCGAGCAGGTGCAGCTCTACCATCAGGTGAACGATCTGGTGCGGGAAGGGGATTTCTACCGGATAAAGAGTGTGTCCGCACTTTCTAAGAACAAGAACGATCGTCCGTCCTATGCCTGGATGAGCGTAGCAAGGGATAAGAGCGAAGCTCTGTTATCCTATGTACAGGTCCGGGGCGGTGCAAATGAGCGGTCTGAGGTTCTGTATCTTGCGGGACTGGATCCGGAGGCTGTCTATACACTCCCCGACGGAAGAGTATTTGGCGGAGATTGGCTGATGCAGGCAGGCTTTGTGACCGATAAGATCTGGGGTGACGGCGCGTCATCCCTGTACCATTTTACCAGAAAGTAAGCAGGTAGTTTTAAGAGGGATACGGATATGAAAATGAAGATCACGAAAGATGTCGCAGATAAGCTCTGTTTCCGGGGCCGGATCGTCTGGAAAGAGGATATGGCGGTCCTGGGGTATACCAACAGCAGCGTGACCATACATTTTAAAGGAACGAAGCTTAAGGTGTCCCTTCGTACGGGACATACGGATACCATTAATCTCCCGGGACTTCGGATCTATATGGATGATGTGGAGAAGTTTTCCCATGTCATGAACGAGCTGGAGCAGGAGGTTATGCTTTTCGAGTCCGCAGAACCGGAGGAGCATACCATCCGGGTGGTGAAGATCACGGAGGCGGCCATGTCCTATGTGGGATTTGCAGCCCTGGATCTGGACGGCGAGCTGCTCCCCGTTCCGGAAGACCGCCGCACGAAGGCCCTGTTCATCGGGGATTCCATTACCTGCGGCTACGGCGTGCTGGGTGCGCCGGACAGCGAGTATGATCTCCGGGAAGAGGACGGAGAGCTCTGCTATGCTGCATTTCTGGCCAGGAACATGAACTGGAATGCAGAGTGGGTATCTGCTTCCGGCCACGGGACCTTTGTGGATTATCTGAATGATACGGAAAATGTGCTTCCGCGGGAATTTCCTTATACCAACTGGTTTTATGACAAGGAGACCCGGGAGGATTTCAGCCGGTTTCAGCCGGAATATATCATTGTGAACCTGGGGACCAACGATTCCGGTCCGATCTGGGCGGATGAATCCGGGAATACCAGACGGGGCTTCCTGGCCAGCTATGAGCGATTCCTGTATGTTCTCAGAAAGGCTTATCCGGAGGCAAAGATCATCTGTGTGCTGGGAACCGTGGCACCGGGAATGTTCAAGTTTGTGGAGCAGGTGGTGGCCAAGGTCAATATGGAGGGCCTGAAAGGGGTCTATGGCGTGGAGCTTCCGGAGCATGATGTCGAGCATGACGGTATGGCCAGCGGTCATCCGTCGAAGGCCACCCATGAGAAGGATGCGAAGCGGATCGAAGAGTTTATCCGAAGGATGAAGCTGTAAAGAAGGTCGGTATAGTGGCTCCCGGTGGGCAGCTGCCGGGATATGACTGATAATGAGGAAAAGGTGACATTGAGGGAGGATTCATGAGATGAGGCTTGCGGCGATTTTTTCGGAGCATATGATCCTGCAGCGGGAACGGGAAACTGCGGTTTTCGGTGAAACAGAAGCGGATGCAAGGATCCGGGTGGAAATTGACGGGATATCCGTGGAAGAAGCTGTTTCTGCCGGACGTTTTGTGGTCATGCTTCCGGCCCATCCGGCCGGCGGACCATACACCATGAAGGTCTTCTCGGCAGCTCCCACAGGCGGGGACTGGATGCCGGTGAAGGAGATCGGGGATGTCTATTATGGTGAGGTATGGATCGATAACGGTCAGTCCAATATCGAATTCGAGATCCGGAACGCCCGGGGCGGTGCTGAGGAGCTTAAGAAAGCAGATTTTCCGCTGATCCGTACATTTAAAAGCATTAAAACGCCGGTGATCGATGATGAGGTGCTGAAGAATGAGCAGTATCAGGAATGGAAGCTCTGCAGGGAAGGCGCTTTCTTTGAAATGTCCGGCGTAGCCTGGTATTTTGCCAAGGTGCTGCATAAGAAGCTGGACTGCCCCATAGGCATCGTGGACTGCTATCAGGGAGGAAGCTCCATTTCCTGCTGGCTGTCGGAGGAAAGACTTTCGAAGTACCCCGAGGGCCGGATCTATCAGGAGGTCTTTAATAAGGCCATCGAGGGGCAGACGGAAGAAGAGTTCAATCGTAAGCTTCTGGAGTATAATCAACTGGTGGCTGAATATCTGGAGAGGGAGCGGATCGCCAAGTCCAGGAATCCGGAGATCACGCCGGAGGAGCTCTCTAATGAAGCCGGGGATTACCCCTGGCCGCCCCCACAGGGACTGCAGTCCGCATTTCGCCCCAGCGGTCTTTACCATACCATGCTGGAGCGGATCGCACCCTTCACCTCGAAGGGGATCATCTATTATCAGGGAGAAGAGGATTCCGGCAGGGCTTCAGGCTACGCCGTTCTTCTGAAGGAGCTGGTGGATGAGTTCCGGACGGATTTCCGGGATCCGGCGCTTCCCATAGTGATCCTTCAGCTTCCCATGTTCATCGGGCGGAAGACCGAGGATCAAAGAGACTGGGGATACCTCAGAGAGGCCCAGGCGAAGGCGGTGGCCGAAACCCGGGGGACCCTCATGATTCCGCTGATCGACTGCGGGGAATTCGATAATGTGCATCCGGTGGATAAGAAGACTCCCGGGGAACATACCGCCGGAGAAGTCCTGTATTCCCTCTACGGAGACCCGGATGGTCTGGGGGGAGGCGATAAAGGCCTCGGCTGTCATATGGAGCTTAGCCGCGCTGAGGATAAGGATCAGGCTTTGGTCCTGCATTTCAACAATACCTTCGGCACAGTGAAGACGGGTGAAAATGAGCTGCTGGACAGAAGGCAGGAGCTTGACCCGGAGGTTACCGAGGAAAAGAGGGCGATGACGGATCCCCATACGGTAAGGCTGGATCCGCAGCATATTTACGGCTTTGAGGTGCGTCTATCCGGAAGGGATGACTGGGTGGTACCCACCGCCCGGATCGAAGGCGATACGGTGATCCTGTCTGCAGAAGGAACGATAGAAGAGGTACGCTACGGCTTCTTCAATTACGGTAAGGTTAACCTTTACAATGGCTATGATTATCCCCTGGCCCCCTTCTGTTGGAAAAGAAAATAGGAAAGATCATTGAATTATCGTTGACATTTTCTTTTTATCTATATATAATGGCTCGTTGTATTGTCTTTTTCGATTTGGTAAAGGAGGATATTGGAGATGAAAAAGATGAAGAAACTTATTGTTGCAGTAATGATGATGGCTGCTATGGCATTTGTACTTTGCAGCTGCGGCGGCAGTAATGCAGATGGTACTTATGTACCGGAGACCGTTAACGGTCAGGATGTAGCTACTCTTCTTGAGGCTTATAAGGCAACAGGACAGGGAGAGATGACAGCAGAGCAGATTTCCAAGGTCGTGATCAGCGGAAAGAACATTACCATTTCTGCTATGGAGTCTATTGAGCAGTCCGGTACCTGCGAGGTAAGCGGAGACAAGATCAAGATCACTATCGGAGGCCAGACAAAGGAGTGTGATTTTACAGGTGGTAAGATCACCATGACCGAAGGCAGCCAGACAATTGTTTACAAGAAGAAATAATGAACTGCGATCATTAAATTCGCATCAGAAACGGCTGAGGAGTTTGCTCTTCAGCCGTTTTTATCGTATAATCCAGATATATGAGGATCCTGTTGTATCTGTTTTTTGAATATGGGGGAAGGCATGAAATTATCGGAATTGCTTACGTATAATGACATCGTGATCCAGTGTCACGACAATCCGGATGCGGATGCGCTGGCTTCGGGCTATGCCCTTTGGTGGTATTTTCATAAAATGGGGAAACCCGTCCGGTTTATCTACCGGGGGAACCATGCCATCTCCAAGCCGAATCTCCGGATCATGGTGGATAAGCTTGCTGTACCGGTGTCCTATGAACCGGATTTCTTCTATGTGCCGGAGCTTCTCATTACCACAGACTGTCAGTATGGTCAGCGGAATGTTACGCGGACCGAGGCGGATCATGTAGCGGTGATCGATCATCATCAGGTGACCGAAGATCTGCCGGAGCTGTCCGAGGTGAGAAGCGGGCTGGGAAGCTGTGCTACGGTGGTCTGGGATATGATCCGGGAGGAAGGGCTTTCTCTGGATGAGGAAAGGCTCCTTTCCACAGCGCTGTATTACGGGCTTTATACCGACACCAACAAGCTGTCGGAGGTGTCCCATCCTCTGGATCGGGACATGATGGATGAACTCCGGATCAATAAGAGTCTGATCACGGAAATGAGCAACTCCAACATTTCCCTGGAGGAGCTTGGGATCACGGGAAATACCATCTCCGGCTATGAATACCATGAGGGGAACCGGTATGCGGTGCTCCGGTCGGAGCCCTGCGATCCCAATATCCTGGGAGTGATCAGTGATATCGTGATGGAGACAGAGGGCGTGGATGTAAGTCTGGCCTACTATGTGACTCCGGGGGAGATCAAGCTGTCCGTAAGGAGCTGCGTAAAGGAGGTTCATGCGGATGAGCTGGCCGCTTTTCTGGCCGACGGCATCGGCGGAGGCGGAGGGCATGTCTATAAGGCCGGGGGAACAGTCCGCCCGGAGCGCCTTATGGATTTTGCAGAACCGGGTGAAACACTGGAGGAAGCCACTGACCGGCTGCTGCTCTCACGGATGGATGAGTATTTCGACATGTATGAGGTGATCTATGCCAGGACCGCCGAGCTGTCCCCGGAGGGACTTAAATCTTACGAGAAGCAGCCGCAGGAGCTGGGCTGCGTGAAGCTGACGGAGCTTGTGCCGGTGGGAAGCATGGTGGAGGTAAGGACCCTGGAGGGAGATGTGGAGATCACCGCAGAGGAGGATTTCTTCCTGATGATCGGTATGGAGGGGGAGGTTTATCCCATCCGGAGGGAGAAGCTGGAGAAGAGCTATACCCGTACGGGCAGGCCCTACAGCAGGTCCTTTGATTATGATCCTTCCCTGAAAAGCCCGGTTACGGGAGAGAAGATCCTGCTCATGGAACACGCCATGGGCGTGGTGAGTTCCGGGGGATCGCGGATCCTGGCCAGGCCTCTGGACCGGTATGTGAAGCTGTTCACTGCCTGGGATGAGGAGCGGTACTATTCCGGAAATCCCGGAGACTTTATCGCAAGAAGAGAGGATGATCCCCATGATATCTATATCATCCGGGGAAGACTGTTCCATGATCTGTATAAGCTGTGTGAATAAAGAAACAGTAAAAGAGGTGCCGTCCGGCACCTCTTTTGGTCTGCTGATGAAAGCAGGTTATTTATGTTTTTTACCGTACCTTCGCACAGGGTGCATACCGGATCCGGAATTTCGGAAGCTCGGAAAGGGTGGTGCGATAGTTTACGGCCCAGTCCTCTGCGTCGGTTTCCGGGTTTTCACCGTCTGCCGGAGGAGCGAAGAGGAGAACCTCGATCTCTTCTCCCGGGGTCACGGGCTTTGCGTCAGGACTGAAGAAGGCGGGCATAGCGTCGATCATCCGAACGCCGGGCTTCTTATAGAACCAGCGGCCGTTCACCTGAAGGATCACATTTGCTTCCTGGGGAAGGTGGATGTCGAAGAAGATCGGTTTATCCTTAAGCCGGATCTTCATGGCGATACCCTCTGCATCCTCGGCGCCGCCCCAGCGAAGGGGAACATTTGCAGCATCTGTGGGGAGAGTTTCCGCAGCGTCCTCCACACCCGGCAGGAAATACGGACGGTGGATGAAGGATTTGAAATCCTCCATGAGAGGCTGGGGGATACCCACCTCCGGATTATTGGGATCTTCGATCTCCAGTCCCAGTCTTCCGCGGTCACGGAACTGGTACAGGGACATGCTGTATTTCCAATCCGGCTGATTCTTCTCCAGATGATCCACAAAGCGGAGCAGAGATTCACCCTGCATCACGGGACCGGTCACATCACCGTCGATATTGAACTCGGACGCGGAGAAGGGCTTCTGCACGCCCTCACAGATCTGGGTAAGACGGGCTACCGTCTTCTCCATGGAATCGATATATTCATCAACGCCGCCAAGGGCATAGGTAGGATCGCCGGCATCGCACACATCAAAGGGCCAGCCGAAATGCAGTGCGTAATATTTATCTCCGGACCAGATGTCTGCGGCGCGGAAAGCCTCAACAAAGTCCTCCTCCCGTTCCATCTTCCCATCCTGGCCGATGAAGCCGGAGCAGAAGATCATGGATACGTTGGGCGCATATTCCTTGACGATCTTGCAGAACTTTACGAAGAACTGTCCGATCTCGGCATAGGAGTAACGGCGGTTGTGGGTGAACCAGGTTCCTGCGCACTCGTGATTTACCCGGAGGGCCAGGCGGCCGAAGGGACGAAGATCCTTTGCGATGGCAATGATCTCTTCATCGGTGATCCTGCAGTCGCAGGTCAGGGTAAGGAGCACATCCTCACCATGCCGGCGGATATTCCGGATCTCCTGAAAAACCTTGGCATTCGGCATGCCGTTGATTCCCCCGTGATAGGGGAAATAATCATCATACGGATAGTCCCACTGGCCGTGAACCTCCATCTCCGGATAGGCTTCGCTGCTTCGGGAGGGCCATTCCGGATCCCGGGGATAGTAGGTATACATCAGAGCGATCCGGCGCATGGGACGTCCCAGCTTCTGCAGGATATAGTCCTGATCTACATATTCGCCCCGCTCACTGCCATCGCCCAGATCAACAGGGCAGCCTGCAGGAGTGAGTCTGACCTTGCGGACAGCAAGGATATCCTCCCGGTTAAAGCGGGAAAAATCAACAGAGAGATTATGGATCTGCATAGCTTAAATCTCCTTAAAAAGAACATGGATTTACTTCATTTTAGCGAAAGCGCCGGAAAGAAACAACATCAATTATTTCACATTTTTGACCGGAAATAGCCCTAATTATTCCATGTTTTTCGCGGAATACTGAATATAATGACATTTCCGGTGAAATGTGGTAGGATAGTTCACAGGATTTTTAAGGAGAACAAATATGGATTCAGTGGGGAAGAAGGCCCTGAAGGCCGGAACCTGGTATACAATCTGTACATTTATCTTAAAGGGCCTAACCTTCATCACCATGCCCATTTTTAACCGTGTGATGTCGGAGGGTGATATAGGTAATTATTCGAATTTCTCCTCCTGGGTGGTGATCCTGACCAGCGTATTCACGCTGGACCTGTTCAACACCATCAATCTGGCCCACTATGAATATAAGGATAAGATCTATGAATATATGTCCAGCATCACGCTGGCCGGATCCCTGGTCACCGCCGGCTTCTACGGTATCGCCTGCATCTTCCATAAGCAGGTGACGGACTGGCTGGGAATATCGGATTTCATGCTCCATGTGATGTTTATTTATCTGATCATCACGCCGTCCATTTCCACGCTGCAGGCGAAGTTCCGGATCCATATGCAGTACAAATACACGATCCTGACCTCGCTGCTCCCCTCCATGGGTGCCGTGCTCACGGCGTTGCTCCTGGTGGGGATCTCGAAGCCCGAGGATAAGCTGAACGGCAGGATCACCGGCTATTACGGCGTGTGGATCGCAGCGTCTCTGGCGGTATATATCTTTATCCTGGCAAAGGGGCGCACATTTAAAAAGGAATATATCCGTTTTGCCCTGCCCATCGCCATCCCGCTGGTCATTCATACTCTGGCAAATGTGGTGCTTTCCGCCTGTGACCGCGTCATGATCAAAAGGATCTGCGGCGAGGTGGACACGGCGTATTATTCCGTTGCCTACAGCTGCTCCATGGTGGTGGCCATTCTCTGGCAGGCGGTCAATCAGGCCTGGTCTCCCTGGTGCTTTGAGAAAATGCACAATGAGAAGGAGGGAGATATCCTTCGGGTGGCGAAGCCCATCATGCTGCTCTTCACCGGACTGGTGTTCATCGTGATCCTTCTGGGACCGGAGCTTTTGTACCTGATGGGCGGTGAGAAGTACGCGGAGGCACAGTATGTGCTGCCGCCGGTCATGCTGGGCTACGTGGCGCAGATGATGTATACCCTGTATGTAAATATCGAATATTTCATGAAGAAGCAGAAGCAGATCATGATCGGAACGCTGATCGCTGCCGTGATCAACGTGATGCTGAACCTGATCTTCATCCCCATCTTCGGCTATATCGCCGCAGCCTATACCACCCTGGTGGGGTATGTCTGCATGCTGTTCATTCATTATTATTTCGTTCGCAGGATGAACATGCATAAGATCTATGATATGAAGTTCAACATCCTGATCCTGACGGGAACGATCCTCTTCGGCACGGCCATCAGTCTGCTCTATCCCTACGATTATGTCCGCTGGGCCATCGGCGGGGCTGCGGTCCTTTACTTCCTGCAGCTGATCGTCCGAAAGAGGAAGGAACTCATCCGGAGCCTGAAGAAGAAGGACGTGGAAGGACTCCTCAGAGTCTTCCATCTGATGAAGTGATCGACGTGTCATCCTGAGGAGCACGCATGGCAAGCGCAGCGTAGCCTGCGGCGACGAAGGATCTTTGGAAAGGAAAAAAACATGATATTAAAATCGATGTTAAAGCGCCGCAAATTGAAGAACAAGCTGGCAAAGCGCGGGATCCAGGTGGGCCATGACGCGGACATCACCGAAACCACCTTCGGGGATTATGCAAATGTGGCGCATCACGCCCAGATCTCCAGATCAAAGATCGGGCTTCGCACCTCCGTGGGCCGGTATTCCAAGATCCAGTATGCAAAGATCGGAAAATACTGTTCCATTTCCTGGGATGTGACCATCGGCGCACTGGAGCACCCGATTCATTCCATTTCCACCCATGCATTTCCCTACAGGAAGCAGTTCGGCCTGTGCAGCAAGGATGTGCAGATCCCCCATAAGGAAGTAGTCATCGGAAATGATGTATGGATCGGCTGCGGTACCATCATCATGCCCGGGGTGAAGATCGGCAACGGGGCCGTGATCGGTGCCGGCAGCGTGGTCACCCATGATGTGGAGGATTATGCCGTGGTGGCAGGATGTCCCGCAAAGCTCCTTCGCATGCGGTTCCGGAAGGAACTGGTGGAGCTGCTGCAGAAGATCGCCTGGTGGGATCTGGAGGATGACAAGTTAAAGAGCGGACTCCAGCTTTTTGCTCCGGATGTGGATCTGAATCTGGAGGAGAATGAGAAGAAGCTGTTGAAATGGTATGAAAAGATCAAACAGGAGGCCTTATGAAGATCGTATTATTATCCGGGGCAGTGAAGAATGCAGGAGATTACCTGATCACCCACAGGACTCGTGAGCTTCTGAAAACCGTATATCCGGACGCGGAGATCAAGGTAATGATCCGGAATAACCCCATGAATGAGGAACGGTTCGCAACCTTAAATTCCGCCGACCTGGCGGTGATCGGCGGCGGTCCGGTATATAAATGGGACCTTTACCCGAGTTGGCTCCCCCTGGCGGGAACACTGGAGGAGGTGAAGCCAAAGCTGGCCATTGTGGGCGGCGGCTGGTACGGCAGCAATACGGATGAGGACGAGGTATGGAATTACCGGTTCAATGAATCCACCACCAGACTGCTGCATCGTGTGGAGGAGGATACCCGGAAGCTGGGCTGCCGGGATTATTATGCGGCCCGGGTGCTTCAGTCCAACGGACTTTCCTCCCCGGTCATGACCGGCTGTCCGGCATGGTATGATCTGAAGAAGATCGGCAAGCGGCTGGAGAAGGCGCCGGAGATCCACCGGATCGCGGTTTCCGATCCCGCGGACGTACGTCATAACGGAGAGCAGAGCATGAGGATCTGTGAATTCCTGAAGCAGAAATACCCCGGGGCAGAGTTCAGATATCTGTTCCACCGGGGAACCACCGTGGACAGATACACGGATCAGGATACCGTGAACCGCATCAACGGAATGAAGACCCGGCTTCTGGCCATGGGCTTCACGGTGCACGATATCGCTTCCGGCTACAAGGGCTTCCATCTTTATGATGACTGCGACCTGCATGTAGGTCACCGGGTACACGCCCACATTTACAATCTGTCCGAACGGAAGGCGTCCATCCTGATCGAGGAGGATGCCCGGGGTGCAGGGGTAAATGAGCCCCTGGGTCTGTGGGGCATCAAGGCCTACTCCCGGAAGAAGGGCATGAACGCATCCTTCTTCGTAAAGGCATATAATAAGGTATTTGATTATAACCGGGAGAATCCCTATGTGGTCCGGGAGCTGGAATCCGTGCTTTCCGAGCTGGAGACCACCGGCTTCATCGATCTGAACCAGGCCTATGCCCGTATGGAGTTCTATTTCGACCGGATGATGGAGCATCTGAAGGGACTTATGTAGTTCTGTATAGAATTGGATGTCGGGGTTAAAGGCATCCTGGAAAATGTATCCTCAGGAGGAATGACCATGAGCAACATTGCGCTCATTATCGCCGGAGGTTCCGGCAATCGTATGCATCAGGATATCCCGAAGCAGTTTCTCACCGTAAATGAGAAACCGGTGATCGTCTATACATTGGAAGCGTTTCAGAATCATCCGGAGATCGACGCTATAGCGGTGGTCTGCATCTCCGGCTGGGAACAGGTGCTTTGGGCCTATGCAAAGCAGTTTAATATCACAAAGCTTAAGACGGTGGTGCCCGGCGGGGAGAACGGCCAGGGTTCCATCCGAAACGGCGTATATGAGCTGGAGAAGCTCTATAACAGGGAGGATCTGGTGCTGATCCATGACGCCATCCGCCCCATGGTATCCGCGGAGATCATTTCCGACAATATCCGTGTGGCCATGGAGCATGGAAATGCCATTACCGTGATCCCCTGTGCTGAGGCCATGCTGCAGACCGAGGACGGACAGGCTTCCTCCGGAAGCTATCCCCGTGACCGGCTGAAGCGTACCCAGACCCCCCAGGCCTTTCATATCGGAGATATCGCAGACCTGCACCGGAGAGCACTGGAGGCAGGCATCACCAATTCCGTGGCATCCTGTACCCTGATGATCGAAATGGGTGAGCAGGTGTTCTTCTCCGTGGGTTCGGAGAAGAATATCAAGCTGACCACGGTGGAGGATCTGGACATTTTCAAGGCACTGCTGGCAGCAAAACGCTCGGACTGGTTGAAGTAGGGAGCAGGAGGCTTATCATGATCTACGACAGTAACAGATGGTTTCAGGATATCGACCGGGTGACGGCAGAGGTCCTTCCCTTCCTTAATGAACTGGAGGGGCGCTCGGTGATGATCACCGGGGCAGCGGGACTGGTGCTTTCACCGGTGGTGGACATCCTGATCCGCTACAACGAAACCCATGATACTCCCATTCGGATCCTGGCTGCGGGCCGCTGGCTCAAGGAAATGACAGATCGTTTCGGGGAGTACTGCAACAGGCCCTGGTTTCAGTTTGTGCTGTATGACGCATCCCGGACGGATAATCAGATCACGGCTCATGCGGACTATATGATCCACGGGGCCAGCAACGCTTCGCCGGATATGGTGGTAAAGGAACCGGTGGAGACCATGATGAGTAACTTTACCGGTATGAAATATCTGCTGGATGTGGCGAAGGAGCAGGGGACGAAACGTCTGCTCTATATCAGCTCCAGCGAGATCTACGGAAAGAAGGAGGGAGACCAGCCCTACCGCGAGGGGGAATACGGCTATATCGATCTGCTGAATGCCCGGAATTCCTACTCCGTGGGTAAGCGTGCGGCAGAGACCCTGTGCGCATCCTATGCGGCAGAGTACGGGGTGGAATCCGTCATTGTCCGGCCGGGGCATATCTATGGCCCCACCGCATCTCCCTATGACAAGCGGGTTGCTTCCGCCTGGTCCTATGCGGCAGCGAGGGGAGAGACCATCGTAATGAAGAGCGACGGGGCGCAGCTGAGAAGCTATTGCCATTGCCTGGACTGTGCATCCGCGATCCTTACGGTGCTCCTTAAGGGTGAAAATGTGCATGCATACAACATTTCCAACCCGAAGGCCATTGTCAGCATCCGGGAAATGGGCGAATTCCTTGCCGGCTCTGCCGGTGTGGAGCTGAAGCTGGAGCTCCCCACGGAGGAAGAAAGAAAGCAATTCAACCCCATGAGCAATTCCTCCCTGGACAGTACAGGTCTGGAGGCTCTGGGCTGGAAGGGGGTCTTCGATGCCCCCTCGGGCTTTGCGGAAACCGTGGAGGTGCTGCGGGAGGTGCTGTAGGAGAAGCCGGGGGAGATGTGATCCCGAGAGTGGTTCGTAAGGAATTGGAATTCAAGAAAATGGGATTCAGGAAGACGGACTGTTTGACCCCAGCATCATAGTATGGGTAGATATAGAAGGATGGTATCGGATGAGTACCATCCTTTTTTGTGTCATTCTGAGCCGTAAGGCAAGCGCATCCTTGCGCGCAGCCTGCAGGCGAAGAATCTTATGGCTTGCAGGAATAAGGATCCTTCGTCGCTACGCTCCTCAGGGTGACATGGTTTGTATTAAGATCCTTCGCTTCGCTCAGGATGACAAGGGTGTGTTCATGAAAGAATAAAATACTGCGTTCACGAAAATTTCTTCTTGACATTTATATGAACATGAGTATAATGTCAACTGGAGTTCACGAAACGGCAGGAGGTTATTCTTTATGAACAAACAGGAGGCAGACATCCTGAATATACTGGCTGAGCGTCCTTCCCTGAACCAGCGGGCACTGTCGGAGGAATCCGGACGGTCGCTGGGACTCATCAATAAGGCGCTGAAGCAGCTGAAGGAAGACGGTTTCCTGGGTGAGAAGAATGATCTTACCGCGAAAGCGAAGAGGCTGATCCAGAAGAGCCGGCCGAAAAGGGCAGTGATCCTGGCAGCAGGCTTCGGAATGCGGATGGTTCCCATCAATCTTACCACACCGAAGGCCATGCTTGAGGTTAAGGGTGAGCGGCTGATCGAACGGCTGATCCGTCAGCTTCGGGAAGCGGATGTGGAAGACATCACCGTAGTCGCGGGCTTCATGGTAGATGAATTTGAGTATCTGATCGATGATTTCGGCATAAAGCTTGTGGTCAATGATGAATATGCGGCAAAGAACAATATGCATTCCATGGCCCTTGCCGCACAGCCTCCCGGAAATCTGTACATCGTTCCCTGTGATCTCTGGTGCGAGGAGAACCCCTTCCGAAAGACGGAGGTGAGCTCCTGGTACATGATGGCGGATTCGGAGGATCCGGAATCCGGCTTCCGGGTTAACCGGAAGGAAGAGATCGTCCGGGTATCCGGCGAGAGCGGACAGCGGATGGTGGGTATCGCTTACATCCTGGATAAGGACTGGGATATCCTCTGTGACCGGATCCGGAGTATGGATCAGGATAACCGTTATGACGGCATGTTCTGGGAAGCAGCACTGTTTGAGGCGGGCAGCGACAGGATGTCCATCCCCGCAAGAGTGGTTTCCGACAGCAGATATGTGGAGATCAACACCTACGAGCAGCTGAGAGACCTGGATTCCGGGTCGGGACATTTATCCTCGGTCGCCATTGATACCATTGCAAAGGTCTTCGGTATCCAGCCTCAGGAGGTTACGGAGATATCCGTACTGAAGAAGGGAATGACCAACCGGTCCTTCCTTTTTACCGCAAAGGGCGGGCGTTACATCATGCGCATTCCGGGGGAAGGTACGGATCTGATGATCAACCGGCGGGAAGAGGCGGAGGTATTTAAGACCATCAGCGGCAAGGGGATCTGCGACGATCCGGTCTACATCGACCCGGACAGCGGTTACAAGATCACCGCGTTCCTGGAGGGCGTAAGAACCTGTGATCCGGCGAATGAAGCAGATCTTCAAAAATGTATGAAGCTGCTTCGGAAATGTCACGAGATGAAGCTTCAGGTTCCGCACACCTTTGATCTCTTTGGCAAGATCGAGTATTACGAGAAGCTGTGGAACGGCAAGCCTTCCATTTACCGGGATTACGAGCAGACGAAGAGCAAGGTCCTGGAGCTGAAGGCCTATGTGGATGCACAGCCCAGGGAATTCTGCCTCTCGCATATCGATGCGGTGCCGGACAATTTCCTGTTCTATCAGAGGAACGGGAAGGAGGAGCTGCAGCTCACCGACTGGGAGTACGCAGGAATGCAGGATCCGCATGTGGACATCGTCATGTTTGCCAATTACAGCCTGTATACGAAGGCAGAGATCGACCGGCTGATCGACATTTATTTTGAGGGACGTTGTCCCGAGGAGGTCCGCACCAAGATCTACTGTTACGAAGCCATCATCGGACTGCTCTGGAGCAACTGGTGCGAATACAAGCGCCAGCTGGGGGTGGAATTCGGTGAGTACAGTCTGAGACAGTACCGATACGCAAAGGAATTCTATCGATACGCAAAAGAGCGTATCTGATCATAGAAGAGTTAAGGTTAAAAAGGAGGAGCATGCTCTATGAGCGGCAAGAAACAGGGGAATCAACCCAAAACCCATGGTTCAACAGCAATTCTTACTTCCGCGCAAACGGAAGAGCAGGAGGTAACAACTGAAGTGGACGACAAGATCGTGAATGATTTCAGTGAAGAAAAGGAGCCGTCGCTTCGGATCGTTAAGCCGGGCGCTGCAACAGAAGCGAAGGGAGGCTTGAGAAGGCTCGATCCGTGGACCACACTGGTTCCCTTTATCGCCATCGCGGTGCTCTGTATATTCTTTATCACCAAGCCGGAGGAATCCACTGAGGTGCTTGGAAATGTCAGAGGATTCCTGGGAGATTCCTTCGGATCCTATTATCTGGTCATCGGTCTGGGAATATTCCTCATTTCCCTCTGGATTTCTTTCTCCCGGATCGGCAAGATCCGTCTGGGCGGACAGAACGCCAAGCCGAAATTCAAGTTCTGGACCTGGGGTGCAATGGTATTCACCTGCGGTCTTGCAGCTGATATCCTGTTCTATTCCTTCTGCGAATGGATCTATTATTCACAGGAATCCCACGTACAGGATCTGGGCGCTACACAGGAGTGGGCGCAGACCTTTACCCTGTTCCACTGGGGACCGATCCCCTGGGCCTTCTACGCCGTACTTGCAGCCGCCTTCGGTTTCATGCTGCATGTAAGAGGTAAGAAGAAGCAGAAGTTTTCGGAAGCATGCCGTCCGATCCTTGGAAAATACACCGACAAGGCACCCGGTAAGGCTATCGACGTTATCGCAGTAGTTGCGCTGATCGCCGGTACGGCAACCACCTTCTCCGTAGCTACACCGCTTCTTTCCGCAGCGCTTTCCGACCTGTTCGGTATCGAGAGCTCCAAGTACATCACCATCGCTATTCTGGCAGTAACCTGCTGCCTGTATACCTTCTCCGTAATGAAGGGCCTGAAGGGTATTTCCATGTCAGCGCAGATCTGCATGTACCTCTTCATCGGTCTTCTGTCCTATGTCTTCCTCTTCGGCGGACAGACACGTTACATCGTAGAGACAGGTCTTTCTTCTCTCGGAAATATGGTACAGAATTTCTTCGGTCTTTCCACCTATACCGATGCGCTGCGTGAAAACAGCTTCCCGCAGAACTGGACCATTTTCTATTGGGCATACTGGATGGTATGGTGTGTAGCATCACCGTTCTTCATGGGCAGCATCAGCAAGGGTAGAACCGTTAAGCAGATCATCATGGGAACCTACATCTTCGGTCTGCTCAGTACATTTATCTCCTTTATCATCCTTGGAAACTACGGTATGGGACAGCAGCTTACCGGCGGCTTCGATGCAGTGGGACTGTATGAGGCATGCGGCGATCTGTATCAGACCGTGATCGGAATCATCCATACTCTTCCGGTTCCGCAGATCGTACTGATCGTGCTGATCGTATCCATGATCGCTTTCTACTCCACCAGCTTCGACAGTATCACGCTGGTTGCTTCTCAGTACAGCTACAAGGAATTCAAGGGAGATGAGGAACCCAGCAAGAAGACCAAGCTCTTCTGGGCTATGCTTCTGATCCTCCTTCCCATCGCGCTGATCTTCAGTGAGAGCTCCATGGCAAATATGCAGTCCGTAAGTATCATCGCTGCATTCCCCATCGGTCTGGTCATCATTCTGATCGTTGCGGCATTTGTCAAGGATGCAAAGAAATACGCAAATGAGATCAAGATCCCTGTATAAGGAAATGTGGGAATATCTCATATACATAACGGCGGAGCAGTCCTTCGGGGCGGCTCCGCCGTTCTCTATGCCATATGGGTACCGGGCGTGCATCATGTCTGCAAGGAAGCCCCTTTGGGACCCGATGCGACAATCAAGCAGGAGAAGAGGGATGATCCTCCTCCTGATCGATCGCGCCAACGATTACTTGACAGAGACATCGCGATAAGGGTTCTTGACACGGAATATTTGTTTAGCGTAAAATGAAAGCTCTGAAACAAAGAAAGGGCAGGATATCCCATGAAAAATATAGCGGCGGTCATCATGACCCTGGCCCTGCTGGCAGAGCTCTATCTTGCCTCTGCAGGAAGCCAGCATAAGAAGAAAAAACTGCTGAAGGGCTGGAACCCGACAAAGGGCGTCATCCGGAGCATCGAAAAGAAACAGGACAATGTAGGCGCCAGCCGAAAGTCCTATACGGAGCTTACCATCGAGGCGGCAAACGGACAGACCGTTTATGCCCGGGTGGGAAATATGTTCTGTATCTACGAAGAAGGGGAAGAAGTAGATCTGATGGAGAAGGACGGCTATCACCGGTTCCTGGGAAACAACCGGGTAGATGCCAAGGGAAGAAAAGAGCTGTTCTGGGGCCTGATCCCCATGCTGGTACTGATCGGCTGCATCGCAGGTCTGAGCTTCTTCTTCTAGCCTGCCATTCTGAAAAAAGCCTGTCATTCTGAAAAAAAGCCTGTCATTCTGAACGAGCGCCAGCGAGTGAAGAATCTAAAAAAGCCTGTCATTCTGAACGAGCGTCAGCGAGTGAAGAATCCCATCGTCGAATCAAACGACAGGATTCTTCGGTCGCCTGCGGCGCCCTCAGAATGACAGGCCTTTTTAAAACATTGCAGGAAATAAAACATGCCTGTCATTCTGAACGAGCGTTAGCGAGTGAAGAATCCCATCGTCGAATCAAATGACAGGATTCTTCGGTCGCCTGCGGCGCCCTCAGAATGACAGGCTTTTCAATTACTGCGGGAAAACCGCCAGGTATCTCTACCCTGCGGGAGGGTGTCATGCTTCCTGATAACTTGCATCACGCTTCCCAGGAGCAGGAAGCTGATCAGGGATACCCTATTTTTTATAATTCTATAGTATATTTCTTTTGGTTCTGCTAAGATGGGGACAGGGGCTGTGACACTTTTGTGACATTCTTCTTACACTTTTTCGGGTATTTTTCTCCGGGAGGCTGATAGGATATAAGCAAGCCGGGACACGGTAAGGAATATACCGATCTAAGATAAGGAGGATAAGAACATGAAACGATTTGGTAAGCTTGCAGTTGCAGCAACAGCAGTATCCGCACTGGCACTGGCCAGCATTCCGGTTTTTGCCGCGGAGGAGAACATGGGGACGTCCGGTATCTCCAAGGTAGCATCTATCCGGGTTTCCGATTCCACACTGGAGGGAGATCCTTCCAGCGTTGACGGGGAAGACCTGAAGGATGAGCTGAAGGATGAGTTGAAGGATCTTGACTGGGATAAGCTGAAGGATGAATGGAAGTCCTATGAATGGACGGACATCGACTGGGGTACGGGAGACATCGACCTGGGAGAACTCGACTGGGATGACCCGCAGTGGGAAGAGGATTACGGTGATCTCACCGAGGATGAGATCAAGGAGCTGAAAGGGATCTACAGCCGGTATGATGAGATCCTGGAGGATGTACTGGGCGTAGACCTGGATGAGGCCATAGACAGCCTGTTCTCGGGAAAGGAAGATTTCGGTATCGATCTGACGGATCCGGATCTGGATAAGAAGCTGGAAGAAGGCTTTAAGAAGTACGAGAAGGAACTGGAAGAGCTGGAAAAGCGCCAGGAAGAGCTGGAGAAGAAGGCCGGCTGGGATTTCGACATCACGGATGAGGACGGAAACCCCATCGCATCCTTCAGTTGGGATATCGATCTGGATGATCTGGAGAAGTCGCTCAACATTTCCGACGAAAATGTGGAGAAGGCGAAGGGCATCTGGGATAAGGCAAAGGATCTGGGCCTGATCGACATCATTACCGATAAGGATACGACGGATGAGTCCATTGAGAAATATGTGACCGAGCACTCCGGGGAACTGGCTGATCTGGCAGAGGATGCCATTGACCTTCTGGCGGATATCCTTGGAGAGAACTAATATAAACACCTGAACGACACCACAGGGCTGCCTGCTTTCCACAGCAGGCAGTCCTTACCTGTCGTCATGGGACGGACAAGGGGGCGTAATGGGACAGCGGATCTATGCAGCGGATGATGAACAGGATATCCTGGACGTGCTGGAGGGATTTCTCACCAATGCAGGCTATGAAGTGGTGACCTTTCCCACCGGTGATCAGTTATATGACGAATTTCAGAAGCGTCCGGCGGATCTGGTGATCCTGGACGTGATGATGCCCGGGCGGGACGGCCTTACCATCTGCCGGATGCTGCGGGAGATCTCGGAGGTGCCGATCCTGATCCTTACGGCAAAGGAAAGTGAGGCGGACCAGATGCGGGGGCTGATGCTGGGTGGAGATGATTATCTCACCAAGCCCTTCTCCCCGTCGCTTCTGGTGGTCCGTGTAAATGCACTGCTCCGTCGGGCAAAAATGAGCGGATCGCCCCGCAGAGAACAGAGCTTCGGCGACATTACATTTTCACCGGGAGAGCATGCGGCCTTCTGCGGAGTGAAGAGTCTGGAGCTTACCGTAACGGAGTTTGCCCTGCTGGAATGTCTGATGGAGCATCCGGGAACTGCCGTATCCCGGGATGATCTTCTGAACCGGGTCTGGGGCATCGATACAGAGGACGTGGAGACCCGGGTTACAGATGAAACCGTGCGGCGGATCCGGCAGAAGCTGAAGAAGGTCGGCAGCACCGTGAAAATCTCCGCGGTCTGGGGCTATGGCTATAAACTGGAACAGGGATGAGCAGGAGGTTTTCGATGAAACGAACGAAGATAAAGATCATGGTGCTGGTGGGTGCCGTGGTAATGACGATCCTGCTGCTGTTCCTTCTGATCTTCAATCTGGTCATGCGGAGTCAGATCGAAAGGGAGTCCGAAACGGCCATCGAGCAGCAGCTGCAGGATTCCGGCTATCTTTCCGAGTCGGAAATGACGGGGATCCTTTCCGCTCTGGTTACCGGCGAAAATATAGACGAGGTGGTGGATCTGCTCCTGAAGAGTCTTTCGCAGGATTCGCTGAGCATCGTGCTGGAGGAAGGTTCCTCAGGGGATCTGCTTTCGCTTTTGAATTCGCTGCTCTCCGATTCCGATTACTTCCCGGGGGTTGGCAGCAGCTCGAAATGGACCGATAGTTCGTTTTCCTCCCTTACGACATCAGATGAGAGGTCGCTTTATACGGCGGAGACGCTGCTGATCCTGCCCGATAAGAAGGGCAGTCTGAATCTGGAACGGTTCCTCACTGAGAAGGAAAAACAGATCTATGACTGGTGTAAGGAGCATACCGTAAATGAACTGAAGCGGGAGAAGATCCTGGATAAGGTCTACTATATCCAGGGGACGGAGCTGGACTACGGAACGGCGGTTGCCTATGTGGATGTGACGGGAGAGTATGAAATGATCCGCCGGGTCAATGTGATCTTCCTCATAGCCGCCATCGTGATCGGTCTGCTGGGTGGTCTGGCCGGTTATCTGATGGGCAGGAAGCTGGAACAGACACAGCTGGTACAGAAGCAGTTTTTCGAGAATACTTCCCACGAGCTGAAGACGCCCCTTACCGCGATCCGGGGTTATGCAGAAGGAATCGAGACCGGAGTCATTACCGATTATCAGAAGACCGGTCGGGTGATCAACGCCCAGGTGGAGCAGATGAACACCATGGTGGAGGGAATCCTCAGCATCGCAAAGATCGAAAGCGGGGCATTGCCCATAAAGAAGGAAGAGGTAAGTGTAGCTGATTTTATCCAGGACTGTCTGATGCCCCTGGAGGGTGTGGTACGAAACCGTGGCCTTGCCGTGGAGCTTCAGTTGGGGGCCGGTACCGTATCGGCAGATCCGGATCAGCTGGAGCACGCCGTCACCAATCTGCTCACCAACGCCATCAAATATTCGGCAGGCAGGATACGGATCACTTCCTCTGCGGAAGAATTGATGATCTGGAATGATCTGCCGAAGGACTTCCCGCTTTCCGAGAAGGATCTGGCCCATTTGTTTGACCGGTTCTACACCGGTCCCAACGGAAATACGGGCATCGGCCTGGCGCTGGCAAAGGAGATCATCGAGCTGCATGGCTGGAAGGTTTCCGCCGAACTGCTCGGTGAAGGCCTGGCTTTCCGGATCCGGTGGGCATGAGTGATTTCTGTCAGTACGAATATGACATCTGCTGTCATCCTGAGGAGCACAGCGACGAAGGATCCTGTGGGTAGCCCGGGGGATTCTTCGGCCTTGACTGCCCAGCTAACGCTTTCCGCCACTAAATCTCGCTGACGCGAGTTTTGTGCCGGAAAGCTATGCTTCGTCCTCAGAATGACAAATGTGTGTCATCCTGAGCCGCAAGGCTGCGCACGCAACCTGTGTGCGAAGGATCTTTTCATGTTATTGATTTACAGGGGAATATGATGAATACGAACAGAGAACTGGACTACCGGCTCTATCTCCAGCGGGAGGAAGAATTCATCCGGACGGATGTCCGGAAGGAATTCTCCCGTTACGAGGTGATCATCCGCGGAGATGTTGAGCAGGTGAAGAAAAACTATGAGGAAGTGCGGCCGGACTTTTTTGCCGGAAAGGGAGTGCTTTCCAAAAATCCGCTGAGGAACAGCATATATCATCTGGTGGTTTCCATCGGCGTGATCGCCCGGATGTGCGTGGAGGCAGGACTTCCCCATTCCGAGGCCTATACCATCAGCGATATCTACATCCAGCGGGCGGACGAGGCGAAGACGGTGGATGAGGTGCTGGATCTGATCGGGGATTTCCAGGTGGACTTTGCCCTTCGTATGCGAACCCTGCAGAAGAAGGCGGGGGCCTATTCCCTGTATGTCCGCCACGCCATCGACTATATCTACGATCACCTGCACCAGCCCCTTCGGATGGAGGACCTGGCCAGAGCAGAGGGTCTGTCTCCGGGGTATTTTTCCAAGCTTTTTGCCCGGGAGGTGGGAACCACGGTCAAGGTCTATATCCTCATGGTGAAGCTGAATACCGCGGGAAATATGCTGCGAAACTCCGAGCATTCCATTTCGGATATCTCTCTGTCTCTGGGCTTCTCCTCCCAGAGCGCCTTTACTACGGCATTTAAGAAACACACGGGCTATACTCCGGCGGAATATCGGGAGAGGCAGGCGTATATCAAGATCGTGTGATAAGTTACTATTCACGGGTTAACCGATAGCCATTTATAGGCACTCCTTCGGGGGTGCCTTTAATTTGCGACTCACATAGTGTATATTTATCAAAAAGTCATAAACTATTCATTGACATTTATATAGTTCATGTTGATGTTACTCAAGGTGAACTGAACATTTCCAGCGGAATGATCTGTAATCTTGCCCGCCAGTTCTCGCAGAAGACAAAAAAACGGGAGAGGTATTTAGACAGATGGCTACTGCTCCGATACTGCATGTTGATTTCACCTTTGGCCGGGTAAACGGAAAGCAAGGGGCGGTGATTGTTTCTGTGATTCCGAATGGTCCGGTTCTGTACCAGGCGCG